>JAYUGC010000176.1:0-21511 GCA_043767805.1 Pseudomonadota bacterium
CAAGGCGCCGAAGGTCAGGTCGTAAGTGGATCTCGTCGCTAGGCCGTCGGCGAAAGTGTCCGCGCGGTCCAAATGGATCCGCTCTCCGCGGTGCCAAGAGTCGTGCGAGGCCGCAGCTCCGGCGGCCTGCACTCCGTAGACTTTGAGCGAAGGCCGCAATTGGCGCGCGGCCACGATGGCTCCCACCGCCTGGGAACCGCCGCCCACCGCGACGACGATGGCGTCTAGGTCCGGAACATCCTCGAGCATTTCGAGAGAAAGAGTGCCCGCACCGGCGAGAACATGTTTATTGTTAGTCGAATGAATTTCCTGAAGGCCGTGCTTCGCCGAGAGCTCCTTCATTACCAAGACAGCTTCGTCGTAGTCTTTTCCCTGCTCGATGAGCTTTGCGCCGAGCGAACGAATACCAGCGTTCTTCTCGGGATTATTCCCCTTCGGCACACAGATCGTTACCGAAATGCCGAGGAGCTTCCCCGCAAGCGAGACGCCAAGCCCGTGATTGCCGCGAGTCGCCGCGATGACTCCTCTTTTTCGATCGGCTTCGGAGAGCGCGGTCATGACCGACAACGCATTGCGTACCTTGAAGGCGTTGGTTGGGAGGTGGTTCTCGTGTTTTACCCAAACGCCAGCGTGGCTGCCGACGGCTTCATCCAGTTCCGGATACCTGCGAAAGGCGGTCCGTTTCAAATAAAGAGAAAGTCTCTCCCGCGCCGCCTGGATATCTTCGAACGAGATAGGAAAGTTCATAAGGTGCCAAAAAGAGTTTCGCGCAGTTTAGGATCGTCGAGATTCATACCTCTCGGGTCCGCGGCCCACATCACCTTTCCCTCGGAAAGGCTGATCGCCTGATCCGCGAGCTCCTTCAAGTCCTCGATGAAATGACTGACGAGCAAAGTGCAGGTTTTCGATTCGGTCACGAGGTCTCTTAGCTTCTGGCGAAGCGAAGCGCGCGTGGACGGATCGAGCGCGGAGAAGGGCTCATCCAAAAGCAGCACGGGAAAGCGCACGGCCAACGCCCGGGCAATGCCCACTCGCTGCGCTTGTCCGACGGAAACTTCGTGCGGGTAGCGGGCGGAAAGCTCACCAATCTCTAGCCGTTCGAGCCAGTCTTTCGCCTGCTTTCGTCTCTCGGTCTTACTGACCTTCTGAATCATCAAGCCGTACTCGACGTTCTCACTCACCGTGAGATGAGGAAAGAGCGCGCCGCGCTGAAAAACCATCGCCATGCGCCGCTTCTCGGGCGGGAGCGGTGTCAGATCGAGAGCTCCATAAGTCACCGTGCCCTGAGACGGCGTGATGAAGCCCGTCATCGCATTCAAAAGCGTGGTCTTACCCGAGCCGCTTCGGCCAAGAAGGCAAGTGATAGTGCCGGGCTCGAGCTCGAGTTTGGGAACGGTTACTTCGAATCCGCCGACTCTAGCCCTCAGATACTCAACTTTGAGCGCGGACATGATCTTCCTCCAAACGGCCGATTCCCCAAAAGAGCGAGGCCATCATCACGAGCAGAAGCAAAGCCGCCCCGTACGCTTCCGAAAACTGATAGCGGCCCATCAAACGAAAAATCCAAAGCGGCAACGTCTCATTGTCTTGTCCCAGAAAGAGCAGAACGGCTCCCACTTCCCCCAAAGAAAAGGAAAGCGCCATGACCAAGCCGAGACCGAGCGTGCGCTTTAGCAAGGGTAACTCTATCGTCGTCAGAATCTGCCACGTCGAGGCGCCGAGGGAGGCCGCCGCCGGATAGAGTGCAGCGGGCACCCGACGAAACCCGTCTTGTAGCGTGCGAAAGACCAGAGGCAGCGCGATGGTCCCTTGAACGATAGCCGCCGGAATCAAGCTGCCCCGAAACCAATCCTGCTTCTCTTTAAGGAGCACGACCCAACCCACGGTGAGGAGCAGAGTCGAAACCGAAACAGGAAAATTTGCGGCGCCCCCGAGCCACGCCCGAAATGCAGCGGGCTTTCCGCGATGAGCGCCATAGGCCAAGGGCAAGGTAAGTCCGAGGGAAAAACCACACGCCAGAAGGCCGAGCTTTAAGGATTGCAGAGCCGCGCGCGCTAAAACCCCGTAATCCAAGCTTCCGAGAGAGCGGCCGCCCTCCACAACGAGCCCGACGATCGGCACTCCCACTAGAAGGGTAAGGCCCACACCCAAGAGGGCGAGCCAAACGTTGCCGAGCCGATACAGGGGAAACGAGGCCGAGCGCGCTTCCGCAGGCCGCGGCCCCTGACGGAGAAACGCTACGTACAAAAGGCCCGAGACCACGGCTTGAATCGCGGCAAGACGAACGGCGAGCGCGAGATCGAACTCGATTTTGACCGCCTGGTAGATAGCGACTTCCAAAGTCGTGAAACGAGGGCCGCCTCCCAAAAGGAGTACGATGAGAAAGCTCGACGCGCAGTAAAGAAAGCTCAAGACGAAAGCGGTACGAATCTCGGGAAGGATCCGCCGGAGCGTAATCGTAAAGAAACAATGGACCCGGCTGGCGCCCAGCGACAGCGCCGCGCGCTCGGGCTCTCGTTCTGTTTCCCCAAGCGCCGTGCCGACTGCTTTTAAATAGAGCGGGAAATTCAAGAAGACGTGACCGAGTAAAATGCCGGGCCAGCCGTACAAGAGGCCAGGCGGCAAAAAGCGGCCGAGCCATCCCGATTGGCCCCAGATGCCGAGCAGTCCCAAAGCGACCAGAAGTACCGGCAAAGCGAAGGGTAATAGCGACAAACGCCACAGCGTTTCACGCCCGGGAAAGCGCATCTCGCTATAGACGAGCGCGGCCCCGATGCCGACGAGGCCCGACAAAACGGCGCTTACCAACGCCTGCCCATAAGTGAAGCCGAGAATATGGAGGAAAAAGCCCTGGCTCCACGGCGCTTCTCCCGGAGGCGTCCCGAGTGCGCCGATTACGAGACTCGCGACCGGCACCACAAAGACGGCCACAAAACCGACGAGCGCCGAAACGCCGAGGACGGTCGGAAGCGGGCTTTTCGCCTCGACTCCCGGAGCGCTCATGGACGAATACCGGAAACAACCGACGTCCAATCCTTGAGCCATTCGTTTTTCTTTTTCTGGACTTCGGAAACGTCGGCGACAAGCACCTTACTGACGGGAGGCAATTTCTTGAAGCTCTCGGGCAGCTCCGTGCCGAGGCGCGCGGGATACATCCACTGGTGCAGCGGGATGCCCTTTTGGACTTCGGCGGAGAGAAGCGTCTGCATCCACTTTCTCGCCCAATCCTTGCGCACGGAATGGGTGACGACCGCGGCGGCTTCCGTTTGCCGGTAGTTGCCTTCCGGAAAGAGCAGCGCGCGGATGTTCTCCCGCTTTTCTTTTTCGACGTGGTACGCGGGGCTCGTCGTGTAAGACACCACGAACTTTGCCTCGCCTTTTAGGAACAAGCCGTACGTTCCGGACCAACCCGGGGCGATGGTCAGAATCTGTGAGGAAAGCGCCTTCCAAAACGAAGAGGCTCCTTCCCCGAACGCGAGCCGCGTCCAGACAAGAAAGCTCATGCCAATGCTGGAAGTGCGAGGGTCCTGCATCGCCAAGCTCTTTTTAAATTTCGGATCGGCGGCGAGCTCCTTCAAAGAGATTCCCGCCGGCACGTTGGTACGCAGGCTGTCGTACAAAATGGAAAGGTAGCCGTAATCGAATGGCACGAACTGGCCTTCGGCGTCGAATTTAAGCTGAGGATCGAGTCCTTGCATGAGCTCGGGCGGCGCTTTGTCGAAGGCGTGCAGATCACGCGCGCGGCCCAAAAGACTTTCGTCGATGCCGAGAAGGATGTCCGCTTTGGTCGCCTTGCCTTCGAGAGCGATCTGATTGAGCGCTTCGCCCTCGGTCGGAAATCCGACGAAGCGGCAGTCTCCCGAGTATTGCTTCTTGAACTCGGCCTTAATCAGCTCGGCGAGCGAGCCTTTCCCGGTGAACGCATCGTAAGCGTAGACGACGACTTCTTTGGATGGCTTTGGTGCGGCGTCAGCGACGGCCGGAAGCAGAGCGATTAGCGGGAGGAGTAGCAACGTCTTCAGCATGGTAAGGCCTCCTGGGAGTGGCCGATACCATAGCTAGACCCACACGGGCCGTCAAAATGAGAATCAGGCAGCCCAAGGACGCCATGAAGGCGAAAAACCACCGTGAGCTCGCTTCGAAACGGGTCTTCAGACGCTCGCACGTCATCACGCCGTTCTCGACGAGATGGCGGCCAGAGGCTCCCGCGCTCGCGGTCTCGAGCCAGCGGTGCGTCGTCTGAAAATTGTCCCGCAAAACGGAAACACCCTGTTCGAGAGACCAGAGTCCGGAGGCAAGCTCGCGCACGGCCGTCGGTAGCCGAGCCCGATGACTCGCCTGTACCGCCTCTAAGGCCTGTAGACACTCATTCCAGCGATCGAGCTCGCTCGCTCCGCCCAACGGGCCACTCACCGCGATGAGACCCGCGGCGGCTATGATCCAGAAGGCTTTCATGGATTACGCCGGTAGGCCGCCGCCGACCATTCTCCGTTCGACTGAGTTTCCTCGCGCGTGAAGCCAACTCCGGTAAAGAGAGCTTCGACCTCGGGGAGCTGATGGGTCAGAAGGCCGGAGAGTAAGACGCGGCCTTCGGGCTTTAAAAGCTTATGGTAGAGCTTCACCAGCATCACGTGCACTTCGAGCAAAATATTGGAAACGATTAGATCGACCGTTCCCTTCACCTGAGACAACTCGCCCGCGTATAGGTGAATGTGCTTGCAGTCGTTCAATTTCAAATTGTCGATGGCGACTTCCGCGGCAATGGGATCGTTGTCCATCGCCTCGATGTGCTTCACGCCGAGTTTTTCGCCGACGATGGCCAAAATTCCGGTGCCCGTGCCGACATCGACGAGCTTCATCGTATCCAGATGCTGGGAGTCCTTGAGAGCCCGTTCCATCAGATGCATCGCGAGCTGAGTACTCGGATGAAGGCCCGTGCCGAACGCTTGGCCCAAGTCCATTACGATGGGGGTCATGCCCATGGGCACTTCCGTCGTCTTGTCCCAAGCGGGAAGCAGGAAGAAATGATGGGAAAGCTTTTGCGCTTTATAGAACTCCTTATGGAGCTCGACCCAGTTCGCGTCTTGAACCGCCGCAAGCTCGGGCTTCGCGAACACGGGAAGGGAAAACATCTGAGACAGCGAATCTATATAGACGCCGATGTCCCGCAACGCTCCTGGCGCGGACTTGCCATCGAAGTAACCGACCAGATGGGACGCCGTGCCCTTATCGGTGTCGGAAACGCCGCGTGCTCCGAGCTCGAAGAGACGGTTAGACACCGCTTCTTTACGTTCCCCGTCCACCACTACTCGAATCTCGAACCACTCCACGACTCACCTTTACTGTTTGGGCATCTGAGGCTCGTCGTCAGGGTCGCCGCCCTTTGGCTTGTCGTCCCCGCTCTTGCCGAGCTTGTCCTCGAGGGTGGCCAATCGGCGCGCGGCCTTGGTCAATTCCTCGGGCTCCCGTATTAGCTCGACGGCCTTCCGCCAAGCATCCCGGGCTTTCTTGTACTCGCGCTTGCTCTCCAGTGCAAAGGCAAGCCACGCCCAATTCATGCCGTTTTGCGGTTCGACGCTCGTGGCCTGCAGAAAATTGCCGCCCGCCTGGTCCACCAGCTTCAAGTTCACGTAGCAGATACCCAGCTCGCGGAAAGCCGCGCCTTCCGGCGGGTTTTCGTTGGTGTATTTGAGCAGATCGGCCATCGCTTTGTCGTACTTGGCGAGATTGCGGTACACGATGCCGCGGCGAAGAAGAACGGCGCCCGTCGCCTTTTTATCGGGACTCATTTGCTCGATTTGCTGGAGCGCCTCTTTGTACTGCTTGGCCTCCATGAGCTTGTCGATGAGCTTAGTGACGTAGCGATTGAGCTTCTCGTTCGCCGCCGGAGATTTCGGATTGATGGCGATGGCTTTCTGCCAATATTTGATCGCGTCGCCGAGCTTTCCTTTGCGCTCGTAGAGATTACCCATCTGCTCGAGCACGCCGGCATCCGCCTTATTCAAGCGATAGCACTCGGCGAGCCACTTCGCCGCGTCCCGTTCGTTGCCGGCATTCACCGATAAAATGGCGAGGTTATAGCGGCTGGCAAGATTTTTCGGCCAGAGGATCGACGTCTTTTCCAAATGCGTTTTCGCGCGGTTTAAATCCCCGCGGGCGAGATAGAAACGGCCGAGGCCCCAGTGCGCGATGCCGCTGCTCGGTTTCTTGTCGACCACGTCTTTGTAAATAAAGGCCGCGGTATCGAGCTGCCCTTGCGCTTCGTAGAACTCGGCTTGGGTCTCACTCACCCGCACGGCGATGCCGGATCCCTTCACCTGGGACGAAAGCGCGCTCAAAGCGACGCGGGCCTTATCGAACTCTTTTTTGGCAACATGCGAGTAGGCCACCAGTAGCTGGTACTCGGGCAAGGCGAAGTTCGCCCGCAGCCGGTCCATGAGCTTTTCGGCCGCCTCGATGCGGTTCGTGCGGTAGTAAACCCAGGCACAATCGATGAAATTGTCGCGATCGTAAGTCCCCAGAACCTCGAATTGGCGGCACACAGCAATGGCTTCGTCGAGGCGGTTTTCCTCCAGCATGCGGCGCGCGGGGCGAGCTCCCAGCGCCACTCCAGTCCAGGCGGATGCCCAAATCAGAGCTATTTGTACCCAATATCGCATAGTTAAACTGGCCTACCCTGTCCTAGGTCTAGGACTAGGGGAGGTCCATTAGGAAAGATCGTCCTAATTCGGCTTTTTCTTGAGCCATTCCGGCAGGCACTTTGACTCGGCGCAACACTTTGCGTTAAACCCAGGCCATGCCCATCCGGCCGGAAATCGTCGTGGTGGACGACGACCCCATTGCCCTGCAGACCATCAAAATGGTCCTGAGCGAGGAGTTCGGCGTTCACTGTTTTACTCGTCCCGCGGACGCCGAGGACACCTTGCGCCGCCGGGAAGTGGATCTCGCCGTGCTGGACCTGAACATCTCCGACCAATCGGGGCTCGACGTGCTTCGCCACTGGCGCGGGAAATTTCCGGAGCTCGAGATCGTTTTTTGTAGCGGCGAAACGAAAGTCGCTCGCGCCATTCAGTGCTTGCGGGAGGGCGCTTCCGATTTCGTGGTGAAGCCGTTCGACCGCCAGGATCTTCTGCTCATCGTCCGCCGGGTTCTCGAAAAAAGTCAGCTCAAGCGCCGGGTCGAAAAGCTCGCGCCCATGGTGCACCCTCAACCGATGCCGTTCATCGGATCGGCGCCGGTCATCCGCGAGCTTCTGGACAAAGTGGAGAAGCTCCGCGGACAGCCGCACCTCAACGTTTTGATCTTGGGTGAGAGCGGAACGGGCAAAGAGCTCGTTGCCCGTCTTCTTCACCAGGAAACCGCGGAAACGCCGCGGCCATTCGTCATCGTCAACACTCCTGCTATCCCGGCGAATCTCATGGAGGCCGAACTATTTGGCGTCATGAAGGGCGCGTACACGGACGCGAAAACGTCGCGCGCGGGAAAGTTCGAGCTCGCCGATGGAGGCGACGTTTTCCTGGACGAGATTGGCGATCTTCCTTTCGAGACCCAGGCAAAAATGCTGCGCACGCTTCAAGATCGCACCGTCGAGCGCATCGGCTCCGGCAAAGCGAGACAAGTCAGTTTCCGCGTCATCTCGGCGACAAACCAGCCTTTGGGCCAGCTCATCGAGCTGGGCCGGTTCCGCGAAGACTTGCTCTATCGCCTGAGTGACGTGGTGCTTCGCCTTCCGACTCTTGCCGAAAGGCGGGAAGACATTCCGCTCTTGGCCGAGCATTTTCTAAAAAAGCACGCCCGCGGCCCGGTGCCGGCGCTTTCCGAAGCGGCTCTCAAACAGCTCAGGGATTTCTCGTGGCCGGGTAACGTGCGCCAGCTCGAATCGACGTTAAAGCGCGCCCTCGCCTTTCATCGGGGAGGCGCCATCGAGCAAGTCGATTGCTACGACGCGAGTCTCTTCGGCGCTCGCGCCGATCGTCCCAAAGCGCTCGTCCAGTCCCTGGACGATACCGAGAAAAGACTCATCGCCGAGGCCCTGGGTCGCAACGGCGGCAACCGCGCGGCCGCTCTCTCCGAGCTCAAGATGTCGCGCGCGACTTTCTATCGCCGCGTTCAGCAGCTGAGCATCCCGCTCAAGTAGGCTTAGGCTAAGAGCCGATAAGACTAGGCATGCGTCTAATTCTCATCTCTGTTTTGTGTCTCGGCCTAAACGTTTCCCTTCACGCCGAGAGCGGAAAGGTAAACCCTTTCGGCTTGGCGACTCAGTATCCGGGTCCCGCCGGCATTCTCTTCCCGGGCCTTGCGACGGCGGCAGCGATAAATCCCGCGGCGCTCGGCTTCTTCGATAGAAGCACGGCCATTCAGCTCGCTTACGGACCTCCCGGACAGTCAGGCGACGTGCACCGCTACTTCGCTTCCGTGGGGACGAGCAAAAAAGGAGTGGGATTCGGCGCGGGCCTAAACGGCAGCGTACAGAACGGAGACTTCAGTAACGGCGCCTTCGCGGGAGTCGGTTTCGATTTCGAAAAAGTCGCCCTTGTTTTGACCGTGCGGGAAAATAACCTCTCTGGGCCGTTTTCCCCGAGCATCGACTTCGGCATTCTCTTTGGCAAAGGAGCTTAGTTCTCTGACGCTTTCGCGGGAGTCGGCGTGGGCTCGGGAGCGGGAACCGGGCAGAGCTTCGCGCGATCCGAAGTCAGGATCTTCTTCTCTTTGAGCAAATCGCAAATCGCCCGGACTGAGTTTGGCTTGCGAGCTAGCTCCGCCAACAGAGGGGCTTTCAACTGGGGCCAGCAATCGCGGGAAGCGATCTCTTTGGCTTCTTTTCTCGGCCCTTCTTCCGCTGAGTCCAGACCAGCCAGCACCGCGTTTTGCCAAAACTCGTCCCGGCAAATCTTGTCGCGGCTGTTCTTGATGAGAGCGTGCTTCAAGAAGGGGAGCACGGCTTCGTGGGACTCTTTTTCGGCTACCAGGCCCGCCGCTCGGCGAACGAGAGCGAGATCCCGGGGCTCGCCTTGCACGAAAGTCAGAAGGCGTGCGCCGCACTCGTCGTCGATGAACGGATTCTCATAACATTTGCGAAGGGCGGCGAAAGTCACTTCGATCCGCTTATCGAGGTATTTCCGGGAGCGCCGGAGGGAGGGGTACTCCGCGAGAAGACTCGTCGCCAGGGTCCCCAATTGAGAGCCTCCTTGGGCGCTAAGGATGTCCAACTGCCCCAGGGCCGCCTTCTCCACCAGGGCTTCCCAGCGGGGATTGCGATCGGCGGCGGGGACTTCCTTCAGACGGAAGACCATCTCGGACCAGGACGTCTGCCTAGCCAGCGCATCGAGCTCCTCCATGGTGATGGTATGAACCTCTAAAGAGGGGTCGGACGCCCAAGCCAAGCCAATGAATAAGAGCCAGCGCATTGGTTCTCATTTTAGCAGATCGCCCCATTCCCTCCCCATGCTATAAACCGACCTTATGAGCGCTCTGATTTATCAATCCGGCGAGGCGTTTTGCGAAGGGGTTGCCCTCTCTCGCATCGCTTCTGAAGTGGGTACCCCCACGTACGTTTATTCCCGGGCGGCTTTGAAAAAAGCGGCTCGCTCCCTGAAAGAGGCTTTCGCGAGCCACCCCACCCTTCCCTGCTACGCGGTGAAGGCGAACGGCAATCTTTCGGTGCTCAGAGAGATTTTCGCGGAAGGCTTCGGCGCGGACGTCGTCTCGGGCGGCGAAATGGACCGAGCTCTGGCGGGCGGCGCCAAAGCCGAAAAGATCGTCTTCTCGGGCGTCGGCAAAACCAACGACGAAATGGCTCGGGCCTTGAAAGCCGGCGTGATGAGCTTCAACGCGGAATCCCTGGATGAGATCGACCGCTTAGCGACTGTCGCGCGCGGTCTCGGTAAGACCGCGTCCATCTGCCTTCGCATCAATCCGAACATCGACGCCAAGACGAACCCCTACATCGCGACGGGCCTCTACACGACGAAGTTCGGCATCGCGGAAAGCGACCTTCCCGCGGCCCTCGATCTCGTGCGCGCGCGCAAAGAAATTCGCCTCCTCGGTCTCGACTGCCACATCGGTAGCCAAATCACCGAGATCGGCCCTTTCGCTGAAGCAGCGCGGCGCATGGCGGATCTTTCCATGAAAGTGAAGGCGCAAGGCTTTGCTCTCGAAGTCATCGATCTCGGCGGAGGCCTCGGCATCCGTTATGACGACGAGGAACCGCCGTCGATTCAAGCTTACGCGGAAGCGGTGCTCGCCGCGGTCAAGCCCACGGGACTGAAGCTCATCCTGGAGCCCGGCCGCTGGCTCGTCGGTAATGCCGGCCTCATCGTAACCCGGGTCGTTGGCACAAAGCGCACGCCCGCGAAAGCGTTTTTGATTGTCGACGCGGCCATGAACGATCTTATGCGCCCCGCCCTCTACGAAGCGTTTCACGGCATCAAGCCCGCGAAGGAAAACGCCTGGTCCGGAGAAAATGGCGACGTCGTCGGTCCCATCTGCGAGAGCGGAGACTTTCTCGCCAAGGACAGAAAACTTCCGGAGGCGAAAGCCGGCGATCTTCTCATCGTGGAATCTTGCGGCGCTTATGGTTCCTCGATGGCGTCTCGGTACAATTGCCGCGCGCTCGGCGCCGAAGTCCTGGTCGATGGCGCGAACTTCAAGGTGGTCCGTCCTCGCGAGACGGTCGAAAGTCAGTGGGAATCGGAAAAGCGCCTGCTATGAACGGCGTCGTCGTTCAGAAGTATGGCGGCACGTCCGTTGGCTCCCCCGAGCGCATCAAGGCCCTCGCGGCCCGCGTGGCTCGTCAGTACCGGGAAGGCTTACGTCACAACGCGGTCGTGGTCAGCGCCATGTCGGGCGAGACGAATCGGCTCGTTGCGCTCATGCGCCAGGTGAACCCGGCCGCTTCGGCCCTCGCCTACGACATGGCGATTTCCGCCGGTGAGCAAGTGAGCGTGGGTCTCGTCGCCGCCGCCCTCGAAGGCGAAGGCATTAAAGCGATTCCGCTCCTCGGCCATCAACTGGGCATCCTGACCGACAGCGCGCACTCCCAGGCGCGCATTCAATCCATTCAAAGAGAAATCATCGACGAAGCGTGGGACAACGGCGCCATTCCCGTGGTCGCGGGCTTTCAAGGGGTGACCGACGAGAACGCGATTACCACGCTCGGTCGTGGCGGCAGCGATACCAGCGCCGTGGCTCTCGCCATCGCGCTCAAAGCGGATTTCTGCGAGATCAATACGGACGTCGACGGCGTGTACTCCGCCGATCCCCGATCCGTCCCCGAAGCGAGGCATCTCGCCCGCCTCGATTACGACACGGCTTTGGAGATGGCTTCGTTGGGCAGCAAGGTTTTGCACCCGCGCTGCGTGGAGCTCGGCTCCAAGTTTCGCATGCCTATCGTCGTCAGAAGCAGTTTCGATCCGGATTACGCCAGGAGAACGTGGATTATGAACTATACGCCGCAAGAAGTTTTGGAAACGCCGGTAGTCACCGGGGTGACCGTGGCGAAAGACGTGGCCCGTCTCACGGTAGAAGGTTTCAGCCGCGAGGCTCCCATCTTGAAAGATCTTTTCGCGGTAGTCGCCGAAGCTTCCATCAACGTAGACGTCATCGTCCACGATCGGCATTCCGAGGGGCATTTGCAATCGGTGGGCTTTACGGTGCCTGCGGAAGACGTCGCGAAAACCTTGGCGGCGGTCGAGCCCTTGAAGTCTCGGCCCGAGTACCAGGCGCTCACCATCACTAAACAAACGGGTCTCGTGAAAGTTTCGGCCATCGGCGTGGGCATGCGTAGCCACTCGGGCGTCGCGAGCCGCGCCTTCGCCGCTCTCCAGGACAACGGTATTCCGATTCTCATGGTAACGACCTCCGAGATTAAGATCTCTTGCGTCGTTCCCGACGATCTCGCCGATAAAGCGGCGCGCGTGCTTCACTCGGAATTCTGCTAAAGGTGGCGCGCCGTGCCCTCGTTCTTGGCTCCGGTGTCATCGGGCTGACCACGGCCGTAGTGCTTGCGGAAGCCGGATGGAAAGTGAACGTGTGGGCCCGGGAGTTTCCGCCCGACACCACTTCCGATCTCGCCCCGGCGCTTTGGTATCCCCATAAGCTCGAGCCTTTAGAAGCGACTCGTCGCTGGGCCTTGGCCTCGCTTAGTGAATTTCAGCGGCTGGCCGAAACGCCCGACGTTACGGGTGTTCGGCTGGTGCCCGGCCATAAATATTTTCACCGGCCCATGGGGCCTCCTTGGTGGGCGTCTCATGTCGACAGCTTTCGGCTTTTGGGCTCGTCGCAGGTTCCTGAAGGATGCCGCGCGGGCTATGCGTTCACGCTTCCCGTCGCCGACATGTCTCGTTACCTGCCTTATCTTCAAGCGCGCCTTCGCCTGGCGGGAGGTCGGTGGGAAAAGAAATTCCTCACTTCTTTCGAGGAAACCCAAGGCGTCGCAGACGTGGTTCTCAATTGCACGGGCCTCGGCGCGAGGGAGCTGGGAGACGGGACAGTCTTCCCGATTCGGGGACAGGTTTTGCGGGTTCCCAAGCTCGCCAAAGAAGAAATTTTATTGGACGACGATAATCCCGAAGGAATGATCTACGTCATTCCTCGCTTTGACCAGGCTATCGTCGGAGGAAGCACCAAGCCCCACGACGAAAATCTCCAACCCGATGAGTCGGAATCAAACGCCATTAGGCAGAGAGCGTCCCATTATTTCCCCGGCCTGGAAGCGGGATCCGCCCAAGTCGGTCTCCGGCCGGGGCGTCCCGTTGTTCGCTTGGAAAAAGAAGGCCGTCTCGTGCATTGTTACGGCCACGGAGGCTCCGGCGTTTCGCTTTCCTGGGGCTCCGCGCGTGAGGCCGCGGGCCTAATCGATTGATCGCCGTTGCTGTCCCGCAGGTCCTTGAAGAGTGGCTGCGGCCCTAGTGCCTAGGTTGGCGTCCCTTGGAAAAGACTCCGACGATTTCGACGTGGTGGGACCACTGAAATTGGTCGATGACTTGGAGACTTTCCAGACGGTATCCGCCCTGGCAAAGCACGCGCGCGTCGCGGGCAAAGGTCGCGGGGTTACAGGAAACCCCGAGGAGTACCGGCGTTTTCGCGCCCGTCATCGCTAGAGCTTGCTCCGCGCAACCGGCGCGCGGCGGATCAAAGACGACGGCGTCGTAGCGGTTGATCTCGTCCCGGCGTAGGGGACTGCGGAACAAGTCGCGCCGAAAGGCACGAAGACGAAGTCCTTTGGATGCTTGGTCCAGCGCGGTCACGGCAGTGGGAACCGAGTCATAGGCATCGACAGCCCCTCGCTCGACGAGGGGGCCGGAGAAAGTGCCGCAACCCGAAAAAAGATCCGCGAAATTTCCTTGGGCCGGCAAGGCGCTCATGACCGCCTTGACCAGGGCCTTCTCACCTTCCGCGGTTGGCTGCAGAAACGCGAACGGAGGCAAGTGCACTTTCAATTTTCCGAAAGTGCCTACGACGGGCGAGCGGCTCCCTATCACCTCAATCGGATGCTTTTCACTTTCGCGCCAGCTGACGCGGGACAAATTCAAGGCATCGAGCATGGCGAGAAAGCTTTTTCGAACCTGAACGTCCGGCCTTCCTTGACGGCCCACGGGTCCGGTCACGACCAAATCAATGGCGTCGCCGACAAGCTGTAAGAAGACATCCGCCTTTTCCCCTTCGATGAGGATAGGCGCGAGAAAAGGTTTCAAGGCGTTTCGTATCTCGAGGATTTTGGGGTCGGCGACCAGACACGAATCGATATCGGAGATTTCCTGAGATCGGCGCCGATAATACCCAAGCACGATGCGGCCTTTGATCTTGGTCGCGTTCAAAGTCGCGCGGCGCCGGTTCTGGCCGCCGAGAAAGATCGGGGGAAGCCAGCGCTTCGGCTCCAGACGCTGCTTCAAAAACGCATCGCGCACCATCTCCGGTTTCCAGCGCCGGTAGTAAGTCTCCTTCAAGTGCTGAAGGGTGCAATTGCCGCACTGATGGTAATGTTTGCAGGGGGCGGGAGCCCGATAAGGCGACGGTTCTAGAAGCCGCGTCACCTCGCCCCTATTCACCCCGAGCTTGTCCTTATAGAGACGGGCCTTCACGCGATCGCCCGGAACGGTGCGATCGACGAAAACGGGGCCCCGTGGGCTCAATGAAACGCCGTCTCCTTGAGGGCCCAATTGGCGGATGGTGAGCTCGGAAAAAGCCATGGCCGCTGATTAAACACAATTCCCGTTCTCTTAAAAGGTGCCTGGACATCTTTTACGACGGCGTTGACTCGCCGCATACGCCTCACCCCTGGGCGCGGGCGGGTCTCTCTGTTCAGCGACTCGACATAAATCGCCGAAGCCCTTCAGGGTTTTCCCCTTCTCTCCGATACGAAAAGTGAGGCGGAGCTCTTTTCAAATGGCTCCAGTTTCCCAGCGCTTACCTCCTCCAGGTCCCAAGGTTGGACGGCGCGGGAGAGACCTTGGCAATGCCTGTGCAAGAGCAAGGCTCGGGACTTTGAAGACGACGACCATGAAACGAAATACGCTGTTTAATATTCTTACGGTCTTCACGCTGATGACGGGCGCGGCTCTCGCCGGGGAAATCGACGTCACCGCCGACACGAATTTCGTCGCGAAGCCAAAGCGCAAAGCGTCCGCCGCAGTCGTTAAGGCCACCGAGAAGGCCTCGTTCAAGATACCCGCTCCGCTCGTCGGACCGATCCCTGCTCCCACGCAATGGGTGAACACCATGGAAGCGTCCATGGGACCGCTCTCGCCTCGTACGACTGCCGCCCTGACTTTGGAAAGCGGCGGACAGCCTTTGATTCTTTGGATGGGCTGGGCATTCGCCGTCATTTTCGGCGGCGTGCTCCTCAGCCAAAGCTTACGTACGCGCCGCAAATACTCGAACATGCTTCGAGCCGGTGAGCGCGACACCTTCTACATGCCGCCGAACCGCCGCCGGTTCTAGTTCATGGACTTTCTGATCTCGTCTAGCTCGCCCACGTTTTTCGCCGTGGACTGAATGTTCGTTTGCGGGCTCGTGATGTGGCCTTCCACCACTCCGATTAAGCCGCCGACCGCATCGATTTGGCTCTTGGTCGGCTGAGAGAGTTGAACGAGCTCATTTGAAACCTCCGGGCGAGACTCTAGTTCAGTAGGTTCTGTCTAGGCAAAGGTGCACAAGCCCCGCTAGGGCGTCTCTGGTAACGGAGGGAGGCATTTCTTTAAGCCAACTTTCGGTCCGCGCCGCTTTTTGAGCGAGCTCGGCCCTCGCCGGCGCGTCTTCCTCGCGCTGGGCCGCTTTGGTGAAAGCGGCGACTAGCTCGGGCCCAACGGTTTTTTTGGCGAAGTCCTTTTCCGTTCTCTTCCTCAGATCGGGATTGGCCATCACCATTTTCCACGTCACCCAGTTGAGCTTTCCTTCCCGCAAATCGCTCCAGCGCTCTTTCGTGGGACAACCGTGCACGTCGAGTAAATCGTCCGAGAACTGAAAGACGGCGCCGAACCCTTCCAAGAACTCTCCGACCGCCGCCAAGGATACCGTAGGCCTGAGGAGTGGCCCTACTTCACCAGCCCACCTAAGCAGTGAGGAGGTTTTCAACCGGCTGATATCGAAGTAGATCTGCTCTCGCAAGGGAATCTTGTAGCGAGTTTCGTATTGTAGGCACTCGCCTTGAGCGAGATCTTTCACCGTCCGGCAAAGCCGCCGGAGAATTTCGATATTTCCAGCGAGCGCCACCTGATGGATGGCGTCGCTGAAAAGGTAGTCTCCCGCGAGGACGGGCAAAGTATTGTCGTAGAGGGCGTTGGCGGAGGGCTCTCCCCTCCTGACCTCCGATTTATCGACCACGTCGTCGTGCAGAAGGCTTGCGGTATGAATCGCCTCCGCGGCCCACGCATAGGTCTCCAACTCCGTCTCGGGCACGCCGCACATCTCGCCGAACCAAAAAACGAGGCGCGATCTGAGTCGCTTGCCTTTGCGCTCCCAAAGCGCGCCGCAGATGTCTTCGACCAACGCCACTTCCGGGGGCGAAATAGGTCCGCTCACCCGATCGAGCTTATCGACGAAGGAAGCTGATTTACTAAACGCCGAAAGCACCGCCGCAGAAGGGCTCATCGAAAGACCTCCGAGTAGAGAACGACAAGCGCTCCCACGCCAACTACCTGAGAGGCTCCAACCAAGATGGACTTAGGCTCGATACGCGCCGAGGTCACTCGCCAGATAACGATGGCTCCGCAGAGCAGCATCACCAATTTCGGCCCGTGCGCGAGGCAAAGAAAGACGAGGGCTGCCGCGAAAAGAAGTTTCGCCGTCGAAGCCGCCGCCCGAGCCCCGTGACGAACGGCAAAAGACTGTTTGCCCGCCAGAGAATCGGTCAAGACTTGGGGAGGTTGATGCGAGAACAAAATGGCGACGGAAAGAAGCGCATACGCGGCGATTAGCGCGAGCCCGGTCAGGTCCATTCGTCCCATCGCGAGCCAGTAAAGACAGCCCGCCACTCCCGGTCCGTAACAAAGACCGGTCGCCCACTCGCCGAGCGCGCTGTAGGAAAGCGGCTTTTTCCCGGCGTTATAGGAAATGCCCAAGGCAACTAAGGGCAAAGCGAAGTAGAGGAGGCTCGCTCGTCCGGCGCCAAAAACGGCGACTAGTCCGACGAGCACTCCCACGGCTGCGGACACCCAGCCGTGGCGTGAAGCAATTTTGAGGTTGCCCTGGTGAAAATGGATCCAGGAATCGCTCTTCTCGACATCCGCGCCTCGTCGCCAATCGGTCACGTCGTTCAGCACGTTGATGCCGTGCTGAAGGAGGATGACTCCCGCCCCCGCCAGAAGCACCCAGCCGCCATTTCGTCCGGAAGTCAGGGCCAATACCGAGAGAACGGGCAATAGCGACACGAGGTAGATGGGCGGATTTAGGGTTTTCCAAAACATAGTGAGAATCGGCGGCCCCCGAAGGGGCCGCCGCTCCGATGATTAAGAGGCCATGCGAGCGACTTGCACTTCGGTCAGGGCTTGCTGAAACCAGAGCGCGTGAGTGCGCTCGGAATCAATGACCCGCTGATAGACGCCGGCTGCTTTGGAATTGCCGGCAGTCAGCGCCTCGTCGCGGAAACGGGGATAAATGTCCTGGAACTCGCGGGTCTCGACGCGGATGGCGACTTTCAGGGCGTTCTCGATGACCTGCTCCGCGTTCATCGCGATGAGACGGTCGGAGTGCGCCTGAATTTCGGTGAGCGCCGCGGTCGCCCGCGTGGTCTCCTCGCCCGCCTCCGGGCTACCGAGCTCTTGATACAGCTCTCTGAGCCAGATGGAGTGGAGCTTCTCTTCGCCCGCCACCTTCAAGAAGAGCTCGGCTACTTTGGGATAGCCCGCCTTCTTGGCCCAGCGCGCGAACTCCGGGTACATGACTTTGTTCTCGTACTCTTCCACGTCCACGAAGGACTTCGCCGTGGCTTCCCCGTCACTACCGGACTTAGCCGCCGCGAAGCATTCGAAGATCATGTCTTCGGTGATTTGCTTTTGGTCCATGGTCATCTCCTTGGTTTCTGTACTTTCAGTATATTCTGAAACATCCGAAAGTACAGAATACCCAGAAGCCAATGTCAAGGGACCGTGCTATGCCTTGGGCCATGGTGGAACTGCCCTTCAGCCGCATCGCGGCTCAATACGATCGACTCAATGGCGTGCTCTCGCTCGGCACGCACGCGCTCTGGAAGAGAAAGCTCGTGCACACCATGCTCCGTTTACAGCCGCGGCCCGAGCGAGTTCTCGACGTCGCCACGGGCACGGGTGAAATCGCGCACCGCTTCTCGCGGAAAGTGCCCGGCGCGGAAGTCATCGGCCTGGACCCTTGCGCGGAAATGATCGAGGTGGGAAAAGCGAAGGGACGCAAGGCCAAGTGGATCGTCGCGGGCTCGGAGCGCATTCCGCTTCCCGATGAAAGCGTCGATATCCTCACCTGCGCTTTCGGCGTGAGAAACTTCACGGAGAGGCCGCGCGCCTTTCGCGAATGGGCGCGCCTCTTGAAACCCAGCGGCGTGGTAGGGGTCATCGAAATCCATCCCATCCCCCGCGTTTGGTACCGCCCGCTCCTCGCCTTCTATTGGAAACACCTTATGCCGAGGCTCGGACGGCTACTTGCCGAAGAGAAAGCCTATCGGTACCTGAGGGACTCCACCGTCGGCTTTCTCTCGGCCCCCGCCATGGTGGAAGAGGCCCGGCTAGCCGGTCTCGAGTCTTTAGAGACCCGCTCCCTTTTTGCCTCCGGTATGGTAAGTTTCTGCCTTTTCCGGAAGCCATGAGTCAGGAAACCGAAACCTCAATGACCGAAGAAGAAATCGCGTTCTCCGAGATCATCGGAGATCTCGTGGAGCAGCTCGGTTTCAAGCGCCACCTCGGCCGCATCTGGTCCCTCATCTTTTTGCGCCCCGAGCCAGTGAGTCCCACCGACATTCAGACGGAGCTTTCGCTCAGCGCCGGCACGGTGAGCTCCGCTCTAGCCGAGCTGCAGACGTGGGGCGTAGTAAAGCGCATCCGCATCGCCGCCGATCGTAATTTCTATTACGAAGCGGATGTGCAGATCTGGCGCTCGGTCAGTAACGTGCTGCGCACTCGTGAGCTTCGGATTTTGGAAGAGGCCAGCGCCGGGCTCGCCGGACTCGCGACTTCCTTGGAAAAGCGCTCCAGTGCCAACGCCTCCTTTCAAATTAAGCGCGTGAAGCACGTAAGAGAGTCGGTCGATACGGCGACCCTGCTGTTCACCCACCTAGTCTCCCCCTCGCCTTTGAATCTAGTGAAGATGAATAAACTTTTTCAGCGCCTTAAGAACATCAACCTTTAGAGGGATGCCATGATCGATCACACGGGCTTGAAAGTTAAGGATCCGAAGAAGAGCCGGCAGTTCTACGAAAAAGCGCTAGCCCCTCTCGGGTACGAAGTCCTGATGGAGATTCCGAAGGAATATACGGGCGGGATGACGGTGCTGGGCTACGGCGTTAAGCCCAGCCGGATTTTTGGACCTCGGAAGGCACACCCAATGAGCCCCGCATTCACCTCGCCTTCCGGGCCGATACTCACGCTCAGGTCGATGCGTTCTATAAGGCGGCTCTCGCGGCGGGCGGAAAAGACAACGGTCCCCCGGGCCCTCGCCCTCACTATCACAAAGACTACTACGGGGCCTTTCTGCTCGATCCCGACGGGCATAACATCGAGGTCGTGTGCCATTGCGAAGTTAAGTGAACCTGGCTTGAGCTTCGTTTATCATCTTAAGTATCCATTTCAGTCGCAAAATTCTGCTCGGCCTCCTCCTTACTAGCGCGCCGCTCTTTGCCGCGGACTTCACTCTCAGCGGGATGGGAATGGTCGACAACGTAATCGCCTTTTGCTCCCGAATGAGCGCGAAGCTAAAGCCGTTCGACAAGGTCGATGGGTTCGTATGGGAGGCGGGAGAGAAACCTTCGGAAGCTCTCTGGCAGAACACCATCCGTTTGCATCACAAGCGCGATTGGTACCGAGGCGAGCAGCTTCGCTATCTCAACACTCACGAAAAGCTGATGTCCGTCTTGAAAGGTTCGTGGGCGGAGGAAGAAGGCGGCAAATGGTGGCTGCTTCGAAACAGTGTAGGTCCCTTCGAAGATTTCAAACAAGAGATCACGCCGAGCACCGACTATGACCGCAAGCTCGCCGGGCAAAGCCGGCTGGATACCCATCCGCTCGAAGTGGTTCAGGTGCGACTTTTCCTGAAAAACGGGGGCGCCCCGAAAGAAAGCAACGTAATCGAGGGAGACTCCCACACGGTGACCCTCTCCAGATTCGATCCGGAGATTGAGAAGGAAGTAAGAAAACTAAACGCCCTCGGAATACCCGTCGCGGAAATCGAGGTCAGTCACACTCACCCGGTCGCGCCCCTCTTGGTCAAGCACGGGAGCTCGGCGCATGTGGAACCCGCCGAACTTTCCCTGCAGGACGTTCGGATGGCGAAAGAGGTTTCCGTGGACGTCCCCAACACCTTGGTCTCGGTGCGCGCGATTACGCCGACCGGAACCACCTACGTCATCCGTTTCATGAACGGAAAACAGGTTTACTGAGTCGTCTTCGGCGAAAAGCGCGCCGAGATGTTCAGGCGGCGGATGACGCCGTGGACGAGCCAGGGCGTGTGGCGCGCGAGCTGGGTGAAGAACCAGCCGTGCCCCGTCACCACTCTTTCGCGTTTGCGAGCGACGATGGCACGCGCGATCTTACGGGCCGCCACCGGCGCCGACATCTGAATGAAAGCGGGAACCTCGTCCTTGAAGCCCGAGTGCCAAACGCCGCGGTTATCGACGCGGCGGATTTCCGTCGCCACAAACCCCGGCGCGATGTGAGTCACGGAAATCTGGTAGCGCTTTAACTCGTGAAAGAGAGAGTCGGTCAGTGCGCGCACGGCGAACTTACTCATGCCATAAGGCGAATTGCCGGGAAGCGCGACATAGCCGTTCACGCTACCGATAATGGCGAGCCGGCCCTTCGTTTCCTTCAAGTCCGCGAGCGTCGCCTTCACGGTGCGAAGGACGCCGTAGATGTTGGTCTCGAACTGACGGCGGAAATCGTCGAGAGCAAGACGTTCCACGGTGCCGACTACGCCGTAACCCGCGTTTGCGATGACGACGTCGATGGGCTTACCGAGCGCTTCGCGAGAGGCCAGGACCGCGGCTTCCAGTTCGCCATCGACCGAGACGTCGGCTTTCACGCAGACGACCTGGACACCGAGAGCCTTTAACTCGGTAGCCAGAGTCTCGAGTCTATCGAGCCGGCGGGCGGTGAGAACCAGATCACACCCGCGGCGAGCGAAATCCCTAGCT
This sequence comes from Pseudomonadota bacterium, assembly GCA_043767805.1. GTDB lineage: Bacteria > Bdellovibrionota > FAC87 > UBA2466 > UBA2466 > CAZZHG01. Next base: position 20,813 of record JAYUGC010000176.1, read on the forward strand.
AGCGACTCGCCGATACCGGCGGAAGCTCCCGTAATGAACACGACCTTGCCTTGCATACTCATGGCGAGGTCTTACCAGGGAACGAGTTTTAGGGGAACCGGATGATGAAACCGGCGGTGAGCTGATAGCTCGCACCGAGAAGGCTCGGGAAGTCCTTGAAAACGGTGGTCGCATCGGCGCGGAAGGCGAGGTTACGGGCGAGAGTCGCGGTGAAGCCGGCGCCAAGATACGGTTTATAGGTCAGCGGCTCGACCGTGATGACGCTGCCTCCGCCGTCGGTCTCGGTATGCCTGTTTCGACGGGCCTGCACGCCTCCGCGTACGGTAAAGGCGAGGAAGCGAGCGAGGTTCATATTGAAACGAACGCCGGCTTTCGCGCGATCGGTGTCATCTTTCGTCGCAAGGCCCGTGAGCGGATAGGCTTCGTTATCCATGCTCTTTAAGTACTCGAGCTCCGCGGCCACCCAGAGGATGCCGAGCGTGAGGCGCCCGCCGTACATGAGGACATCTTTCGAGTGCGCTTCGGGAACGAGCTTTTGCACTCGCTCGTAACCGACCACAGGCTCGAACTCCGATCGGAAAGCGCCGTGGGCAAAATTAGAAACAAGGCCGGTAAGGGCCGCCAAGAGAAACCAAATTTTAGGGGAGTTCACTCTCCTATTTTAGCATGGCTTTCAGAAGGGCCAAGGGGTCAGCCGCC
>JAYUGC010000177.1:0-21508 GCA_043767805.1 Pseudomonadota bacterium
CTTTCGCGGGAGGCATCGGATTCCTCCCCGACCTAGTGGACGGGACTTCGGCGGGAATAAACAAAAAGATTTTATCCCCCGCGGTGCTCGCCACGTTCCCCTCGGTCTATGCGTTCTTTCCCGAAGCAGGCCAGAGCTTGGTAAGCGCCGAGGGCACGCCCATACGGGTCGATTTTTATTCCGCCGAGTCTTGGGAGAACAATCGCCTCGGCCTCTACGCCCAAAACGAGGCTCCGCCCGCGGGTTTCAAGGCCTTCCTTGGGGAGGCCTTAGCGCGAGCTAAACTATTTCGCGCGTCCCTAAAGGCCACGAAGACGGCTTACCCTAAGATCCTCGTCGTCAACAGCCGTTCCATTCCCACTCTGAGCCGCGCGCAAGCCAAGGCCACCGAGCCTCTCGCTTGGGATTTCGCGAGCCTTCCCAAAGAGGCGGGCGACGGCCGCGTCATTCAGGAGCACTCCCTGCCGCCCGCGCCCATTGCCTACGATATTTTCCTTTCGGAGCGGGATCATGCCGATCTTCTAAACGACCCCAAGGTGATCGAGCGCCTCCGCAGTTTCCCCTAAAATGCTATAGTTACCCCATGTCGAAAAAGCAGAGAGATCTTGCCCTGTGCGGAGCCGTGTTGTTCGCGGTCGGGATGGTCTTTGGGCTTTGGGCCGGGCTCGCTCTCGCCGGAAAGATCGCTTTGAAACTTCCGCGGCTTGCCCTCGCCGTGCACTTGAACGGGCTCTTAGGCGGGCTCTGGCTGCTCGCCGTCGCCTTTACTTTTCCTTTTCTGCGGTACGGCGAAGCCCAACTCACTCGCCTCACCCGCTGGGTCGCTATCCCCGCCTGGGCGAACGTGGCCATCACCTTCTTGGCGGCGCTGGTCGGCCAAAATGGGCTTAGTTACACGGGCGATCGCGCCAACGACGGCGTGGCCGTCCTGCTTCAGCTTTTCGTAGTGCTTCCGACTCTCGTGGGGTCGGCGTACTGGGTCAGAGGTTTTGCTTACAAGGGAGTGGCAAGTTGAGCTCGACGACGATGACGACGACTGCGTTTGCTTCGGTTCCCGCACCAGTAGATTCCTGGGCGGAAGAGACGGAACGTTACCTGGCTGTATCAAACAAGCTTTTTACCGACGATATCGACTGGGAGCTCGCGCGCCGGCACGGCCTGACGGAACAGGAAGTCTTCATCCTAACCTATTTTTCCGACATCGAAGGCCAGACCATCATGTACATGAAGGATCTGCTCAACACCGAGGCCTCCAAGGAAGCCGACGTGGTCGCGTTCCTCACCATGTGGAACTACGAAGAGTTCTTTCACGGCAAAGTCCTGGCTCGCCTTCTCAAAGAATGTGGCCACTCGCTCGAAGAGGCTCGTCTGGTCGAGGTGAGAAAGCAGGCGAGCTTTTCCGAAAAGCTCGAGTCCATCGCGGCAACCATCCTCTCGAAAATCTTTTGGAGGGAGTTCCCGGCGGTTCACGCCGCGTGGGGGGCCGTGCAGGAAATCACCACGCTTCACGGGTACGAGGAGCTGCAAGAGAGCACCACCAATCCCGTGCTGAAAATCCTTTGCGAGCGCATCGCCAAACAAGAGCGGCGGCATTTCGCTTGGTACTACAACAAAGCCAAGGAACGGCTCCAAAAGTCGACGAGAGCGCAGAAGCTCACGCGCTTTCTGCTCAGCCGCTTCTGGTCGCCGGTCGGAGCCGGAGTAAAGACCGATAAGGAAGTCGCCGCGCTGATTGGCTCGTTGTTTCCAGGCGAGTCGGCCCTGCGGATGGCGGGCAATGTCGACGGTAAGATCGGTAACTTGCCGGGCTTGAGCGGTATCGGCCTTATGGGGCCTTACACGAAGCGGGCATTTGGCTGAGCCCTTTGGCGGCAAGGCCCAAAATTCCCGCTTTGACGTCCTCGCTGGGCGGATTGCCCAGGAAGTTGGAGAGGATTAGATCCGCGAAGTCCCGCCCTTTAAAGGTCTCGGGCGGAAGCCCTTCCAAATTCATGACGAGATGATCCGGGTGGAAATAGAAACGCACCACGGACCCCTTCTTCAAATCACGGCTTAGAGCCTTTAGCCGGTCGAGCCGTTCCTTGAAAACGTCACACCCCGTTTTGCAGTTCTTCTCGAAACCCTCGTCCCACGAATTGGCGATGTCATGCGCCGTCACGTTGCGCATGAAGTGAATGTCGAGCTCTTTGATATCCGGGGAACCGAGAATCGCCCTATCGTTCTGACATGGAGCGCTAAGATAGAGCACCGCAACATACACCTTCACCTGAAACACGGTTTTTTTGCGAAGCCCCAGACCGTTCAAAACCAGCATTTTACCGTCGATAACCACCGAGTCCGGAGCCTTCAGTCCGGCTAGCTCGGCCGCGCGGGAGGAGAAGGAAAAAACCATCAAGACGAAAAGAAAATGGCGCATGCCTTACCTTTATCGGTCCGTAATTAATAATGATTTAGCGGCTTTCAGCTTGTCGCCTCGGGGGCGGCCCAATATGATTGAGGCTTCTTGGGGAAACTAGCAAACCAATTTTCGGCAAAGAGGGTGGGATTGGACTGCGACCAGATCTTTTTGACAGGTGCCACTGGGATCTTGGGAAGCCGTTTTTTGAAGCTTCTCCTTACCGAGACCAAACATTCGATCTTTTGTTTGGTGCGGGCGGACAACGCCGAAATGGGCGCGCAACGCCTGCTCGACGCGCTCGCCCACTACGGCTTGGACGATTCGCTAATCTCCGCGTTCTGCACGCGCGTGACGCCGGTTGCGGGAGATGCCGCGAAGCCGCACTTCGGCCTTTCTCTCCACGAGTACGAACGAATTGCCGCCGAGACCGATAGAGTCGTGCATGTCGCGGCTTTGACCGATCTCTTTCTGCCCTACCGGCGCATCCACCCCGTGAACGTCGGCGGCACCATCCATATCATCGACTTCACGCTCGGGACCAAAGCAAAAACCCTCTGCCACGTTTCGACCCACACCGTGATGGGCGATCGCACTTTCGACAAGAGCCTCGTCTTCCGCGAAAGCGATCTGGATGTCGGACAAGGCTTTCATTTTCTCAGCTATCAAAAGACCAAGTTCGAGGCGGAGCAACTCGTGCGTGCGGCCGCCGAGCAAGGGCTCAACTGGACGATCGTCCGGCCCGGACAAATCTTCGGGGATTCCGAGGACGGGTCTTACCCCATGGGCCAGGACAGCAACGTCACCGGCCTTTTCTACGATATTTTCAAGACGGTCTGCGAGACCGGACTCGCCTTTCGCGCCAACACCCACTTCGACGTGGTACCGGTCGATTACGTGAGCCGCGGCATCCTCGAGCTCGGGATCAGATCGCCTGCGATCGGCGAGACGTTTCATCTCGTCAACCCGGACGTCAAACGGTACACCGAGGTGGTGGAGCTTCTCATCGCCCAGGGGTACCCCATCCGGCTCGTCTCCCAGGACGAGTACCGCGAGCGACTCATGTCGAAGACCGTGAATTGGGATTTCACCGACTATAAGAGCCCGACGACCTCGGCGTTTCGCTGGTGGTTCAAGCGCGGCATCAATTTCGAAGAGGGCGGCTTCACCTGCTCGGCTTTCACGCAGGAAAAGCTGGCCGCGCGCGGCGTGATCTGCCCTCCCATCGACGCCAAATTGATTGGCACTTATCTCAAAGCGGGAATTGCCTCGGGTTTTTTCAAGACCCCGCGCAAAGCCGAAGACGCTTCGCTCTCGCCTGAGAATAGAGAACCGGATCCAGAAGTAGAGGTAAACGCATGATGAAGTGGTGGGGCTGGGGCGATCCCAAGCTGACGTTCCCGATGAAAGACAAGCCCGACCTCTGGCCCTGGATCCGAAAAACCCTGGGCATTCAAACGGAGCGGCAGACTCCGCCCGTCCATCGCGTGGCCATTCAGCTGCCCCCTCCTCGGTCGAGCTCCGCCTTCGTCACCGGGCTATCCGCGATTCTGAAGCCTGAGCAAATTACGACAGACGAGGAAGAGCGTCTCTTACACAGCTACGGCAAGAGCTACCCCGACCTCGTGCGTGTCCGCCGCGGGGAAGTCGAGCGAGCACCCGATATGGTTTGCCTGCCTGATAGTCACGAAGAAGTGCAGGCCTTGGTAAATCTAGCGCACACTCACGACGTCGTCGTCATTCCTTTTGGCGGCGGTACCAATATCGTCGGCGCGGTCAATCCATTGGGTGACCGCGGCCGCATGGTGGTGAGCCTCGACTTGCGCCACATGAATCGTTTGATCTCAGTCGACCCGAAGTCTCGCACGGCCGTGCTTCAAGGCGGAGCGCCCGGCCCGAAGCTCGAAGCCGACTTACAAGCCCAAGGCTTTTCCTTGGGTCATTATCCGGACTCTTTCGAGTACTCGACCTTGGGAGGCTGGCTTGCGACCCGTTCGGCCGGCATGCAATCCGACGCTTACGGCAAGATCGAGGACATGTGCGTGGCTTTGAAGCTGGTCACGCCGTCGGGTACCATCGCCACGCGTCCGGTACCGCAATCTTCCGCGGGCCCGGATCTCAACCGCGTCGTCATGGGATCGGAAGGCACGCTCGGAGTCATCACCGAAGCGACCATGCGCATCCACCGCACGCCTCCCGTGAAAGATTACCGCGGCTTTCTCTTTCCGAACTTCGAGCTGGGGATAGCTGCCATCGAGGAATGCTTGGAGCGCGGCTACACCCCAAGCATGATTCGCCTCCAAGACGAAGGAGAGACCGAGCTTGCCTTCAACATGAAGTCCCCCAAAAAGGGGCTTGAGGCGTGGATTCAAAAGCCCATCAAGGCGTATTTAAAACGCGCGGGCTACCACCGGCCCTGCATCATGGTGATGGGCTTCGAAGGGGAGCCGGGACCGGTCGCGCACACCCGGCAAGGCGCGCTGAAGATTTTGAAAAAGTTCAAAGGCTTTTCCCTCGGTACCAGCGTGGGAAAAACCTGGTCGAAGGACAAGTTCAACATCCCTTACCTTCGCGACTTCATCATGGACTACGGTTGCATGGCGGACGTGTCGGAAACTTCCGCCACGTGGTCGAAGCTCCTCCCGCTCTACCGCGGTGTCATCGCCACGGTGAAGGCGAAGTTCGCGACGGAAACCGGCGCGGGCTACGTGGGCTGCCACATCTCCCACACCTACAAGACGGGCGCCTGCCTTTATTTCACCTACGCGGCTCAGCAGATTCCCGGCAAAGAGCTCGAGCAGTACTACCGCTATAAGAAATTCGTTACGGACACTATCATGGAGTTCGGCGGGACGGTGTCTCACCATCACGCCATCGGCTACGAGCACTTGCCGTGGATGAAGGAAGAGATTTCGCCTGCCGGCTTGCAAGTCTTGCGGGCCGTAAAGCAATCTCTCGATCCGAAAGGCATCTTCAATCCGGGTAAGCTCATTCCGCAGGAAGACTTGAGTTCCGAGCTCTCGACGACAAAACCCTCGGAGCTTCGTCGCGAGGAGCCAGCTTTACAGCCGACTCTTTAAAGGGTTCACGCCCCGGATTTGGTTGATGAGCCGAAGCAGGCTCGAGACGAGGTTAGACGGCAAATGCCGCACGACCAGAACGAAAATGCGGTTCCAAAAGCCAGGCACCGCTAGTCTCCGGCCGGCCAGAGCGGCCCGGCACCCGATGACGGCCACCGCTTCGGAAGTCATCCCTGAGTCACCGCGTTTCGCGCGCATCCCGGCTCGTAAGCGGAACTCCGTCTGCGTAATTCCCGGACAAAGGGCGGTGACGCTTATCCCGTGCGGCGCGAGCTCGGACGCGAGAGACTGAGAGAAGGAAAGCTGAAACGCCTTCGTCGCCGCGTAAATCGACTGAAGCGGCACCGGAGAAAAAGAATAGACGGAAGCCACGTTCAAGATATGCCCTGAACGCCTGGCCAGCATCGCCGGCAAAAACAGCTTCGTGAGACGCATCAGCGCCAAGACCTGAAGCTCGACCATCGCTTCTTCCCGGGCGAGATCGGTCTCAGCGAACTCCCCGTGCACGCCGAAGCCCGCGTTATTGACTAGAACGGCCAAAGCCTCGCCGTTCAAAGCGGCGGCCAGTCGGCCCGGCGCCCCACTATCGGTGAGGTCTTCCGCCAGGACGAGGGCAGTGCGCCCATGAGTGCCGCGCACGGTTTGCGCCACTTTTTCGAGGCGATCTCCGTCTCGCGCGACCAGAATCAAATCGTAACCAAGAGAAGCCAGCTCGAGCGCGATGGCTTGACCGATACCCGAGGAAGCCCCGGTAACGAGCGCTCTGCCGTTCACGGAGAGAGGCCTTTGAAGTAATCGGACTCCATCCCCTGCAAAGTGTCGGCGATTTGGGTGGCGAGCTCGAAGTATGCGGGCCGGCCCCTGAGCCCGGTCACGGGATGGATCACTTTCAACGAGACGCGGAAGCGAGAATGCTTAGGCGGAAAATCGGTATAAGTCTCTTGTTTATCTCCGCGAAGATAGACGCAAAGCACGCGGCAACCGGGAAGCGTCGAGAGCACTTTGCCGACGCCAAAGGTGATCTTCTCCCGATCGAAGCGGCCCGATCGGCTACGGCGCCCCTCGGGAAAAACACTCACCAACTCTCCCCGGGAAAGCAGATAGCGGCACATGCCGAGAACCGCGTCCTTGTGGGACTTGGAGCCGTCGCGATGAATGAAAATGCACTTGTTGAGAAAAGCGATAACCCGGTAGACGAACTTCTTCTTGAAGAAGTCCCCGGCCGGCAGATTCCAGGAAAAAGCGCGGAAGTTAGAAAAATACCAAAGGTTCGATCCGAAGGCCCAGATCATCAGCGCCGAGTCGATGAAAGTGAGATGGTTCGCGCAGATGAGCAGCGGTGTGCCTTCGCTCGTGACAGTGCGAAACTCTTTCCTCAGCCGCGAGAGGTCCTCGATTTGATACCCTCGGAAATACCGCATCAAAAAGACGAGAAAACCGGCGAAAGGCAGAAGAAAGATCCAACCCACGGTCCTCTGCACTTTCAGGGCGAAGATCGCGAGCCCCTCGGGCTCGGGCAAGACGGAAGCCGCGGGCGCGCCGAACTCGAAGTCACTGGAAGAAAGCGGTGAGTCTAGAAACGTTTCCACTAAGGCCCAAGTCTAACACCGCCTTTAGACGGAAAGAAACGGGCTAATCGGTTTAAGTCTTCGTCGATCAAGCGGCGGTTCTTCTCTCTTTGCTCGGCGGTGGGCGGGGAGAAGACGCCGTCCTCGAAGCCATAATCCCGGCGGTTGACCCCGTCCGCGATGTAGAACGACTTACCCTCGTTCGAGAGAATGCCGAAGACCGCGCCGTAACTCGCCGCGAGAAGATAATGCTCCCGCCGATACCGCTTTTGCTCATCCAAGGAATGCGTGAAGAGAGGCCGGCCCGTGAGCGGGGTCTGTCGAATCGGCTCATGGCCCAGAAGGTAATAGAGACTCGGCGTCACGTCGGTGAGAAAAGCGAGGGCCGACGGATCGGCTTGCAACGTGGCCCGCATCGATTTCGGCAAATGGACCAAGAGCGGAATGCGCACGACCTCGGGAAAAAGATTGTAGGAGTGGCCGAATCGCCCCTCCTCGCCGAGCGAGTCTCCGTGATCGGCCGCGACCACGATCAGGCTTTCGTCGTATTGCCCTTTGGCCTTCAATCCGTCCACGAAGTTGCCAAAGCAAGAGTCGACCCGTTCCAGGGCGGCGGCGTAAGGCCCGAAAAACCCCTGGTAGCGGTCTAACTTCGGATCCACCGGCGCCTTCGGTAACGAAATGTGCAAGTTCTGGGCTTGGGTGTACACGAACGTCGGACCCTCTCCTGGAACGGAGAGCTTTTGTTCGAGCTCTTTCAACGTGCGGCAGAAATCGATCTTTTGCGTCGGAATCCCGTAATCCAGTTCGACCAGCTTCGGCCAAGGCGAGACGATCCGGCTCAGAATGGAATCGAGACTCACGTAGCTGCGATACCCCTCCACTTCCAGGAGCTGCTGCAAGCTGTTCAAGGGATGAAAGGGCGACACGTAAAAGCGATGGGGCACGAGGCCGCCCACCCAAAGGGAAGGCTCCGACAATCCCGTGCCGCCGTACTGAGTAAAGGCGTTCGTGAAGGCAACGCCGTCTTTGGCGAAGGCGTCGAGCCGCGGCGTGAAAGGCGACTTCGGATTGAAGGCTCCGACGTAATCCCGGCGCAGGCTATCCACGACGAAGATGAATACGGGAGGCTTGGGGCCAGGCTTCGCGGTGAGTTTGTCGACGAGACGGACGGGGCTTGCTTCCAGCCCAAACTCGGGCGCCACATCCGTTCGTAGGCGAAGGGCGCTATAGAAAGGCAAATCGGGAGGCGGCGGACGAAGGAGCTCGCTGGCGACTTGCAACGAAGGGTCGTGTCCCCAATAGAAGGCGACGGCGGCGGGCGGTGTAGCCCAAAGTAGAGCCGACAGAGAGACGAACGCCGGAACGCAAGCCACCTGAGGCTTCACCCGGCGCAGCGCCAGGACACCGTACCAACCTCCAAACGCGATCGCCCAGGCCACGGCGGCGGAAAGGCGCTGCATGAGAAAGTTCCAGTCCACCAAATAGATGGCGGCGGGAAAAGCATAAGCGATACCCACGAGAAGAACCGCCGCCACCGCGAGCCCGATCGAAGGGGACGCCACCACTGCCGTAAAAGGCAGCAGGAGGAGACTCAAACCATTGTCGACGGGTTTATTGGCTAAACGAGTGGCCAGCCCTATCAAAAACAGCAAAATGGAAGCCGCCCCCGTGGCGCCGATGACGAAGCCCCAAAGGCTGAAATAGGAAAAAGCTCCCAAAATTTCCTGCCGAATTCCCAGAGTCAGGGCAAGTCCCACGACGAGCGCGACCGAGAACGTTTCGCCCCGCAACTGCGGCTTGAAGCGGCCGCCAAGCGAGAGTGCAAAGGTCACCCAAGCCGCTCCCAGCGAAAATAAAAAGAGATGCTGCAGAAAGCTCCACGCAAAAATGGGAAAGGTGGGTACGCCGCCCCGCGCGGTACCGACGGCAAAATAGACCAGGGTGACGCAAACCGAGGCCAAGGCGGCAGGAAGAAATATCCCGTTCCCCTCCCCTTCCTTTCGCTCCCACGTAAACTTGCCCCCGAACAAATCCAAAATCCCGACGATAAACGGGGGCAAGAACCAAAAAAGGCACCAGAGCAAGCTTTCGAAGCGGCTCTGCAAGCCAGGCAGGAGCGGATAGAGGGCGATCCCAAAACCGTAAAGCCCTGCCGGAATCGTAAACCCGAGAAGGATCCGCCGCCCCAAGGGCCGAAGCGTTAGGGCCACCGGGAGCAGGCAAAGCAGAAACCCAAAGCGGTGATACTTAACGACCCAAGGCACCCACGGAAAGAGCTCGTTGCGTATGAACTGCTCGTAAAGAACAGGAACATAGGCGATGAAGGCGTAAATTCCAGTGGCGAGGCAAAAGACGAGAAATGGCAGACGACAAAGAAGCAACGCGAGCGGCGACATTGCCCCTATCATAGCAAATGAGTCAGGAGTGAGCCTTGCCAGCTAGCGGCTTCAAGGAAATGCCGCTTAACAACCCCAACACCTGTCCCTCTAGGGCAGCCAAGCGGCAGCAAAGGCCACGAGCGCGGAACCGAACCACACCACCGCGAGAACTAATTTCACAAAATAGCCGCCTTTCGCTAGGTGCCCTACTTCCAAAAGTAACAATAGGATTCTTGGCTAAACAACGGACCCCTATCCAGTTCGAATCGGTACGGGTAACTCGATTCAAAATACCGTGACTCCGTTACATAGCGAACCCATACAGAAATTTTATCGTCCGCTCCTCCCCGGAATTCGAGAGAGTTCCGGGTCCGGGTTCTATAAATAATATTCCCCCCGTGTGCACCTGCAGAAGCCTTCGCCGTAGTTTCGTCGTGAAGGAGAGAGTGATCCACGCGAGGCCTAATGGCATTAAACCAAATACCTTCTTTTACCGTGGCGATATCGACGGTGAAAACCGAATCGAAATCTACCGTTTTTAGATTTGCCTTATAGGCCCCTCCCAAAACCGGATCCACCGGTTGGGCTTCGATAAATAACAAAGCGCCCGTTTTAAAAAACCGTTTCGTCTCAAGCCGATCGGTTTCGAAACAACGCCCGCGGAGCCACTTGCCACTCACCGTGTCCACCATTTCGTAAGCGGCGGGATTTTTGCCCCAGCCACTTACCACTTTGTTATATTCGTCAAGGGAGGCGGATTGCGCCGCAATCAATGGCCGCATCACCACAATACCGAGAGCGACCAGGCAAACCGTCAGATAATTTCGTTTCATGTTTTTCCTTCGTCCTTCCTTAGTTGGCCTACCCTGTGTAACACAAAATCAGCGAGCAAATCACACGGGATCGTCACTATTGACCCATAAGGTCACGAAATCGATAGCGACTTCGTCGCGCGGTAGCGCGCTGTCCGTCGGATTCACGCGTAGCGTCCGGTAATGGGCACGATCGTGCCGCAATTTTTTCTCTCCCAACCGTCGGAGATCGCGGCCAAATGAAACGAACTTTTCGGGGGCGCGCTTTCAATAGCGTAAAAAAGCCTGCGCCCCCAATGACTTAATTCCCTTTCACCCCCACTCAAGGGGACCGGGTATCGAGCGGCGACATTGCTTCTATCCTAGCAAATGAGTCAGGAGCGACCCTTGCCAGCGCGCGGGCGTGGGCATTACGCTCTTCTCAACAGGGAGGTTTTGAATGTCCGTCGAACTAAGTATGCTCAGGTGTTCCGTCTGGCTGGGAATCGTTCATCTCTTAGTGGCGACCTCAGCCTCCATGAAACAAAGACCTTTCAAATGGAACCTAAGCCCGCGAGACGTGAAGTTGCCCGACCTCGCCGGCGTTCCCGGCCGGCTCGATAGAGCTTTCAAGAATTTCAAAGAAACTTTCGTTTTCTTCGTCGCCGCCGTTTGCCTGGTTACTTTTACCAAAACGGAAAACTCGACGAGCGCGTTAGGCGCGCAGCTCTACCTCTGGGCGCGGTTACTCTACGTACCGATTTATGCGGCGGGTATTCCCGTCCTTAGGACGATAGTCTGGTTCGCGGCAACCGTTGGCATCGGCATGGTCCTCTGCGCGCTCTGTTCGGCGGTTTGAGATCCATGTCCCTTTCCACCGCATTTCCCAAACGACTGGGACTAAGAGGTCGTGGGCGTGCTAACTTCCTCGTCCATATGAAACGTTTGGCACTCGTCGCGCTGGCTCTAACGAGCGGTTTGGTTCTGTTGCTCTCTTTGCGAGCGGGCCGGTCTTACGACGGCTACAATTACGCGTCTTGGTGGCAGAAGCGCGTCAATCGAGGCGGGAAGGCCAATTTTCCCACCTGCGGTCAAAAGGCCGATGCGTCTTGGAACGTGACCGACCTTTCCGGCACGCGACTCCTGCTGTCGTCTTACTGGCGGGAAAAGCCCCTGGTTCTGGAGTTCGGCAGCCTGTCCTGCCCCATCTACCAGGACAACGGCCACTCCATGGAGGATCTTTTCTCCGAGTTTCAAACGAGAGCGAACATTGCTCTCCTCTACACGCGCGAGGCCCATCCGGGATGGATACGATCCTCGCTGACCTCGGACGCGGAAAAACTCGCCAGGGCGCGGCAACTCCCGCACAAAGGCATACACCGTCTCATTTTAGTCGACGATATCGCGGGCACCATTCATCGATCTTTGGGCGCCTATCCCAATTCAGTGGTCGTCATCGGCACGGACGGCGCCATCGCTCATTTCGCGGTTTGGAATCAGCCCGTGCGCACCCGCGAAGTGCTAAAGAAGCTCCTCGACGGTAAACGTCCCGCCTGCCAAGCCGATCTGGAAACTCAGCCCGTACATCTCGGCTGGTTCGGTAACCTCCGCATGCTGACCGCCATAAATTGGGTCGGCGGAACGGACGCCTTTTTCGATTTTCTGAGCTACCTCATATCGGGTTGAGCCGGCTTCAATCAAGCGCCTTAAGAGTTCGCCTCGACGAGGCGAAGCACCGCTTCGCCGTAGCGAGCGACGAGCTTCGGACCGAGGCCCGAGACTTCGAGGAGCTCGGGCTCGGACGATGGTCTCACTTCGCAAATCCCCTTTAGCACGGCGTCGGTGAGGACGCGGAAGGCGGGCATCCGCTTTTTCCGGGCTTCGCCCAGCCGCCACTCCTTGAGCGCCGCCAAGAGCCCAGGGGTCGCCGCGGGTGAGCCTGGCTTGCGGTGCCGGCGTCGCTTCGTGCCGCCGCGGGTCTCCGTCGACGAGCGGCTCTTGCGCGGTTTGCGACGAGCTTTGACTGCTTTGTCTCTGACCTGAAACTTCGCAAGATCGTCGCCGGTCGCTTTCTCGCCGGCGTCCGACAGGAACACTTTGCGGAAGGCAATGGTCTGGCCTTCCTTCTGAAAGCTTTCGTGTTGAATTTTGAGCCATCCCTGGGCAACGAGCCCCGAAAGAATGTTCTCGAACTCTTTGCGATCCACCGGCTCGCCGGTGTCGCTCAAGTCTTGGTGAAGCCGGCCGACCGCGTAACCCTGCCGGTGCGAGACGACCGACAGGATGCGAATGGCGATGGCCTGCTCTGCTACCGTCGCTTGGTGACGGGCCGCTTTGAAGCCGCAATCGGAAGGCTGGCACACGTCGCAAATACCGCAGGGCTCGCCGGAATCATTTTGATCGCCGAAATGCTCGACCAGGTAGCGCATGCGGCATTGATGGCCGTCGGTAAAGGCGATAATTTGGCGAAGCTGCAAGAGGCGATGCTCGCGTTGATCGAGATAAGGCTTTTCCCAGTCGTCCGTGCCCCGCACCACGTTCTCTTCCGGATCGATAATCGCACCCTTATGAATCCACAGCTTGTCGATGGCCCGCTCGAAAGTCTCGTCGTCAAGGGACCGAATCTGGCTGCGTAACGCATCCTTAGCGATTGCCTTGTCGGAAAGCTCCCGATGGATTTTTCTCAAGACCAAAGGATCCGGATAAGACTTCTCGAAGAAAAACTCGTGCGTTTTTCGGTCGGCGAAAGCGTGAAAGAGCACCGCGCGCGAGGGCTTCCCGTCTCGTCCCGCGCGGCCGATCTCCTGATAGTACCCCTCGACGCTGCCGGGAAGCGCCGCGTGCACCACGGTGCGGACGTTCGCTTTATCGATCCCCATCCCGAAGGCGATGGTCGCGACAATCACCTCGAGATCGCCCCGTAGGTAGCGCTCCTGCACTCGCTCTCGCGCTAGAGCCGACATGCCGGCGTGATACGCTTCGGCCCGAAACTTTCGAGCGAGCGTGTCGGCGAGGCTGTCGGCGATTTTTCTAGTCGGCGCGTAGACAATGGCGGGAAGCCTTCCCTCGCCTTTGAGCAGCAATGCTATCGCGTCGGGCCGCTCGGCCGTGCTGAGCTCCGCGAGCTGAATGGCGATGTTCGTCCGTCTAAAGCCGTGAATGGACTTGAGCCCCCGGCGAAGCCCGAGCTGGCGCGCGATATCTTGCTGCACGAGCGGAGTCGCGGTCGCGGTCAAAGCGATGACGGGCGCCGGGCGAAACTCCCCGAGGCGCTCCCCGAGCAGACGATAATCGGGCCGGAAATCATGCCCCCAGTGGGAGATGCAGTGGGCCTCGTCGATGGCGATGAGCGAAATCGGCCGCTTTTGCAACATCTCGGTAAAACCGCGAACGCCAAGGCGCTCGGGCGCGATGAAAAGAAAATCGAGTTTCCCCGCGAGGTACTCGTGGCAAACCGCGCGCGATTCCTCGCGCTTACGGCCGGAGTGAATCCGCTCGGCGGCAAGCCCGGCTCTTTGCAGCTTCTCGACCTGGTCGTCGATAAGCGCGACGAGCGGGCTGATGACGAGCGTGGTCCCTCCGCGTGCAAGACCCGGAAGCTGATAGCAGAGCGATTTTCCCGCGCCCGTCGGCATGACGAGCAAGACGTCTTTGCCCTGGGTGACCGCGCGGCACACTTCCTCCTGGTGCGGCCGAAAAGAAGTGAATCCAAAGACGTCTTTCAACAGAGCTTTGGGGTCACGATTGCGACTGCCTGAGTCCACCCGTTTCGCTAAAGACGGTTGCGGACGTGAAGCCTCCGGCGCTTCCGATCGAGGGGCAGGACGGGGTGACGGGGAAGCCGAAGGCGGGCGAGGCTTGTGAGGCGGCGCGGCCTTCACCACTTCTTCCACCCGCTCGCGGATTTCCTTTTCGAGAGCGCCCATGAACTCGGCGAGCGTCCGCTTACCCGCTTGGATTTGCCCGAGCTCTTTTTCCCAGCGTCCCGTGAGCTCCGCGCTTTTTACCGTCGGATGAACGGTATCGATAAGCCGGCTTCCGAGCTCGGTCGCCCGCAAAAGTTTGCCGTCTCGGGCGAGGTACCCTCGGCGAAGCAGCGCCTCGATGATTCCCGCACGCGTGGCCGCGGTGCCGAGGCCGGAATCCCGCATCGCGAGCCGGAGCTCGCGGTCCTCTAAATTTCTTCCCGCGCTTTCCATCGCGGCCAGAATCGAAGCGTCGTTTAAGAAAGGCGGCGGCCGCGTGACTTTTTTCAGCGGTTTCACGTCGGCTACATCGACCGCGACGCCCGTCGCCAGGGACTCGGGTAAAAGGAGAACGGCGGTATCCGCTTCTCGCTTCGTATCGCCGATTTCGAGAGCCTTCCAGCCTCTCTCGACGACGAGTGTTCCTTGCGTGCGAAAGTAATCGGCGGGAGTGGCGAGCGTCAGCACGGTGGTGACCGCCGTCACGTAGTCGCCTTGCCATAGGGCAAGAAGACGGCGGCAAATCAGATCGTAGATATTTCGCTCGTCCGCGGTGAGCCGGGCCGTTTGCGCTCGCACGTCCGTCGGCAAGATAGCGTGGTGATCGCTGACTTTCGAGTCGTCCACGTAACGCGTGCTCAGGGACTCGAGACCCGTCTCGGGACGAAGCAGAGCCTTATACGGGGCGGAGATCGCCGCCACGATCCCCTTAAGCGTTTGCTCGACGGTTTTTGAAAGATGACTCGAGTCCGTGCGGGGATAACTGATGAGTTTATGGCGCTCGTAGAGCGCCTGCGCGACTTCCAAAGTTCTCGCCGCGGAAAGACCAAAGAGCCGGTTCGAATGGCGCTGCAGCTCGGTCAAATCATAGAGAACCGGGGGCGGCTGCCGCACGTTGCGCGACTCGAGCTTTTGCACCCGCGCGGCCGCCTTTTTCACGCGGTCAGTGATTTCACTGGCGAGCTTCCCGTCGGGAGGAAGCCTTGCGGTCCGCGAGGCACCTGGATCGTCTCCTAGAAAAAGTCCTGTGTAGGAAGCCTCCCCCAACCCGAATTTTCCTTCGAGCTCGATGTAGTCTTCGGGCTTGAACGCCTCGATCTCCCGATCGCGTTTCACCACGAGCGCCAAAGTCGGCGTCTGTACGCGGCCCACGAAAAAGCGATCCCCGTGGGTAATCGCGTAAGCCCGGGACAAATTCATGCCTACCAGCCAGTCCGCCCGGCTTCTCGCTCTCGCGGCGTCGGCGAGCGAATCGTAGCGCGACGCTTCCTTCAGATCCTTCATACCCGCGCGGATCGCGTCGGGAGTCAGCGAAGAGATCCACAAGCGGCGGACTTTTTTGCGGCAGTGGGAGGCCTCGTAGATATAGCGGAAGATGAGCTCGCCCTCGCGCCCGGCGTCCGTCGCGCAGATGACGTCTGCGCACTCAACCAAGAGTTTTTTGACGACCTTAAACTGATCTTGAGTCGCTTCCACCACCTTCAGCGGCCAAGTGGCGGGGAGCATCGGCAGCGACGACGTGCGCCAAACTTTCCATTCCAGCGAGATTTCGTGGGGCTCGGGCAGAGTGACGAGGTGGCCTATGGCCCAAGTGACGACGTAGCCGTTCCCGCTGAGGCTTCCTTGGCGCGACTGAGTGGCCCCCACCACCCGAGCGATATCGCGGGCCACTGAGGGCTTTTCCGCGACGATCAAGGTGTCTGGCATCCCTCCAAGTTAACTAGCCCGGCTTCTCCCGTCAAAGTTCGTGGGGAGCGCGTTGGCCCGAGTATTAGTGAGTCGGCACGTCGGTCGCGGGGGCTTTCGAGTGGGAAGGCTCGACGGTCCCCGGCTTATCCTTTTCGCATTCGGGACCGAAAATCGTGTAGGTACCGGTCATTACCGCGCTGGCTGCGGCACGAGCTGCCTTCGAAGTGGCGCACGCGTTTTCCGTATGCGTAGAAGGAGGAACGGAATTTTTTGAGGATCGCCTTTTGGGCGACGGTCTCGCATTTGAGGGGCGAGGCGAAAGAAACAGTAGAAATCGCCAAAAGAATCACGAGAGACAGAACGCCGCATCGGTAAAACCCACCCGAGCCAGAGTAGACCGAATTGTGAAGCTCAAGTAGCCAGGATATCTGCCGCCCGCCTCGTCGCTCAACGCCTCGAGGCGCGTCTTTCCCATCGGTATCTCCTCTCGCTATTTCGACTTGCGGCGGGGAGTATCGCCGAGTTTTCGACTCGCTCTGGCGCAGAGATCGGTGGCGGCCTCGGGCCAGCTGGCTCGGATGGTATAGGTTTTCCCGAACGTTCGTGCGTAGGACTTCTCTTCTCCGCCGTATCTTTTGCTTTCGAGTGAAACCTCGCCCGGCAAAATAAATCCCGCGCGAGCCACGGAATCTTCGAATTGGGAGTAGTAGTGCTCGGCCCAGCCGTCGTATTCCTTGGGGGAAAGCCAGGACGGAGCATTGAGGGTGGGATTGTGACCGAGGGGCCAAATTTCGTGGGTTACCAGGCGGCCCTCCGTCACCCAGGGATAGGGGAACTCCTTGCGAAGGTCTTTGGCTGATTTCCCCCAAAGAGGCACGGCATGGGAGTTTATCACCGTAAATTCTTGCAGGTCCCGAATGGCGATGCGCCCGGTGGGGACCAGCTTCTTGCCCTCTCTTCTCATCTCGATCAAGTAGTTCTGACCATGAGGAGAAAGCGAGGTCAGTCCATAGCGAGCGAAAAGATCCGCATTGGCTCGGGCCAGGGGCTCAATGAAATGCTTTTTCCAATATTCCGCCGGGTTGTTGCTTCCGTTGCTTTTGGCGATGGCTTTCCCCAGCTTATTGTCGAAAGCGGAGAAAGCGGGAAGGTATTCGAATTCCTTCGAGAGAAGAGGGTCTAGTGAACGAATCGCTAAGCCCTGGGACATCCAGGGCCGTTGGGTGAAGGCCTCGTTCAGCCCGAAGGCCCCTACCTCGGGGAAGAGAACCAGGTGGGGAGAAGGGTTCTGTACCAGCTGCTGTTGCAAGAAATCAGAAATTCTCCTGGCCACCCTCGCCTCGTCGATTTGCAGACTCTTTTTTTCCCGCTTCCCAAGCAAGTGGTTCGTAGCCACCTTGGCTGAAAAGAGGGCCTCCGAATTGGGATCGCGAACAATGAGACTGCGGGACGCGGTGTACCACCCTTCAAAGTATTTTTTGGGCCGGAGCGAGATCTTTTGTTCCTTGGCATACAACGCGATTAGTTCAGGAAGGCGGGTGTCCTCCGGATGGACGATCCAGCGGAAGTATTTCTTGCCGGCCTTTTCGAAAATCAGGGATTGGAGAACTTCCGGTGGCATGGAGGCGGAGACGTCTTGATAGATGAACTCCAAAGGGATCTCGTAGTGGGTGAGCGCCACCGCGGGCTCCTCGCGGCCGCGGCCGTTATTGGCCTGATTCTCCCATTCCACCAACGTTCGCACTGCGGCGGGCTCGGACCAGCAGGAAGAGGCAAGAAAGACCGCAAGGAGGAGAAGCCCCTTGAGCGCCAGTGAAATCAGCTTGAACTGGCGTTGAGTGGCATTCATGGATGCAATACGGAGGTATAGGAATGATAAATTATCAGCAATCAACCCACCAGAGCCGCTTATGGCGCAGTGGCCCACCTGCGGACTTCACTCCACGAAAAATTCAGTTCAGGCGTACAACTACGAGGGTCGTGCCAACAGTACCGCCGGAGGTGCTAAACTATCCGAGTGTGTAGTGTAAAACGATTACTTCTCATCGTCTTGGCAGCTTCCGGGTGGGTCTTGCCGGCCGCCGCGGAACCCCGCCCTGACTCTCCCCTAAAAGAGAGCGTTCCCTATCAGGTTAGTATCGGATGGCGCGAATTATCAGGACCGGCCACGCTCACTTTGCGAGACGGCGTCTACCACCTAAAAGCAAAAGTCGGATTCATCGGAGCGGGCCTGTTCGCCAGAACCACACCAAAGCTCGTGCAGAAAGCGGCTCATCTCAGCGAGCCACCCCCCAAAGAAAGATTCGTAAAAGGGGAAACGTCCTTCGAGAACGTGCCGGCCGTGCGTCAGCGACTCACGGAGCTCACCACCGAAATTGGCACGTACTACGAGACTCCATTTTTCAAGCTGGAGCTGGAGCCGGTTTTTCTAGATGAAAAAAAGTTACTCTCCGATGAAGACCGCTTGGAGAAAAACTATGGAATTTATCAGTCACGGCTCTTCGATGCCATGGCTCGATACGTGACTACAAGCCCGGAGGCGGTACCCATTCTCGTGCCGGCCATTCCCAACCAACAGATAATTACGCCGACGATTTGGGACCTGGACGCGCCCACCGTGCTGCTGGCCCATGAGGTCGGTCATCTTCTTGGGACTCACACCGAAGGCTACGAGCTGGAAGATTACCCGGCCAACGGGCTTATGAATGACGAGTTGGTTTTCAGGGAGTTGGCCAAGGAGGGACTCAAGCCGGTCTTCTTGCGGTCGGACTTTAATGAAATCATGCGGGCGCTGCTAGAAAGAGCAAAGCCAAAAATCGCGAAGGGAAAAATCATGAAGGCTTTTTCTCCCACCAGCGAAATTTACGCGAACGACTCTGCGGAAAACTACTGGCAACTTACTCAAGAAGGGCGCCTCGAGTGGGCGAGGGAAAAAGTGAGGCGGTTTAAGCTCTCCAGCGATTGCGGCCCGAGCTGGCAAAAGGTCGGCTCCGAAAAGGGATAACGCTCGCCCACGGGCATTCAGCTCACCCGTAGAAAACGCCGCTACCCCTGGCCCACGGTTATCGGCATCGACGAGCAAAGCTTCCGACGTAATAAACAGTTCGGGCCTGCACGGCTTCTACCGCATCAAGGGCAGAGGCAAGCCTTCGGATATGGCCACTTTTTTCTTCAGCCGCTCAATTTCCCGTTCCATTTTCTCCAAGCGCGTCTCCATCGCTTCTTCTCCCTTAAGGGCCTCTTTCAGAATCTGATTGAGGAGCCTTTGGTAGGGCACGCCGGTCTTATCCGAACGGGTCCTAAGGCGGTTCAGACTTTCCTGATCGATATTGATCGTGATCTTCACCTTGCTGCTCTTCGCTGCCGACTTACGCATAAGACGGGTTCCATTCGTATCGATAGTAAGACTATTTAACTTGGGCTGTCTCATAGAGTCTCCTGAACTTTCTCCAATTTCCGCTTCCAATGATCCTGATTTTTGAACTCCGGCGGGTGAAGCAGGTCGTCAATACTTTCCCCGACATCGTCTTTCCGACCCAGTAGAGCCGAGGTTCCTGATTGGAATGTTTCTCATCGCTCAACAGCACGCTCCTGGGATCAGAAAAGTCTCCGTAGCCTCCAGGAACGTGACCCCATGCTGCCTGATGTTCTTAGATTCCTTGGTGAGGTCCCATTCGAAGTCCACCGGTTAGACTAACCATACTTGTATGGTTAATGCCATATTTCTTTATTCGAACCATCAACCATTGCCGGGAGTGCCCGGCCCAGTGGACTAGTGGGTTTAGGCTTGCCAAGATTTGCGGGGCATCTGTGGGAGTGGGACTCGAGGGCGGAGCGGGTGAGCGAACAGGTTTCATACAGCGACCAAACTTGAAGCAGCCGGAAATTGCCGAATGAGGTTCAGACCTTGCTTCGTATCCTTTCGGTGTTCGGTCCTAATAATTGCCTGAAAGAGGGAGCCCTTCGCCGATAAACAGATGTGGTCCTCGCTTTGCAGCTTAGGGAAACTGCAACCAGGAGATCACACCATGTTTAACGACGGCAACTCACTCTTCCTTCTAAAACGGCTGACCTTCATCGTTACCGTACTATCTCTTTTTTTCGGTTCGCAGAGGGCGCTCGCCTGGGGCTCACAGGATATGGCTTGCTGGGTCCCTAGCAGCTGTGACGACACGATAAGCGGAAACCGGGCGACCGAGACGATGGGATGCACCAGCAATTGCCTCGAGTACCATGCGAAGGAGTCCCCGGGATGCTCCAATCCGGAGCCCGCGTGCTCCGCAGCCTGCCGACTGCTCTGCGAAGAAAACGGAAGTACCTTGGGTTTCAACTTTGAAACTCTGACGGGAGCTCCGCCTCCCACCAATCCTGGTGCTCCTCTCGATCCGGGCATGATTAGAAATGGTGAACTGCTTCGCGGACTGTAAACCGATTTTCAAGCGATTCTCAATTTTCGATTTTCTAAAATTTCGCGGCAGCGAAATTTTTGGGGTAGGTGACGGGATTTGAACCCGCGACACTCAGAGTCACAGACAGTTCAGGCAACTCTTCGGAAGTTCGGCAAGATCGCGAAAGCCCTAACAAAATAAAAGTAAAACAGTTGGTTGGCTCGGGCGGCACGCTGGGTTGTTTGGGTTTTCCTTCGATAGTTTTTGAAAGTTGTGTTCCCAAAATGTTTCCACGAGAATAGAAGTAACTTATGGGAGAAGAGTCAGCGGCCGGGATGGCTACCACCGAGACCAAAGGCATCGACCTGTCCCTCGTGGAGCATCACCTTCGTTTATCGTACGAGGAACGGATCGAAGCCCACGAGTCCGCCCGTCAGCTAGTCGACGACCTTCAGGAAGCCGGGCGCCAGTATCGTGCAAACCAATCTCAAACAGCTGCTTGAAAGACTGCTCCAGCACAATATCGACTTCGTATTAGCCGGGGGATTTGCCTGCGTCGTTCACGGCTCACCGCTCGTCACCCAGGACATCGACATTTGCCTTGCCATCAACGAGGAGCAGATTGGGAAGCTACGGTTGGCTCTTAAGGGCCTCAACCCTCGCCATCGCATGAACCCCAGCTTCAAGCCTTCGTTCCTGGAGTACCCTCCGACTCTGGAAGGGGTTAATAACATCTATCTGGAAACGGACTTGGGGGTTCTCGATATTCTGTCGGAACTGCGCCCCGTCGGTGGTTTTGAAACAGTCAAAGGAAACTCCATCCCCATCTCGCTCTACGGACAGACTTGTCGGGTCGTTTCAATCGAAGACCTCATCCGCATCAAGGAAACGATGACGCGTGCAAAGGATAAGGAAACTCTCCTTTATCTGAAGCAGCTTCTCGATAAGCAGAAAAAGCGATGAATCGACGCCGGCGGAGGGCTACGCAGTTACGTTTCTCGAAGATGAGGCTTGCGGTGAGCCTGCCCGACGATAAAGGAGATTAAAACGCTGCGCAAAACCCTCGTCGTCAAACGAACTTGAGTGGAAGATAAAGAGGCCTCCCTCTTTGGCAACGGCCACTGGGAATACTACGGCATCGTCACTGCTTTACCGTAAATCGTCGACCTGCCCCGCATGCCGTTAATGAGTGGTGAGGGATGCCGGGGTGTAGGGGGCTTTGCCTTGGTGGATATCTTCGGTGAGCTGTTT
>JAYUGC010000178.1:0-21439 GCA_043767805.1 Pseudomonadota bacterium
AGGGCGCCGAGCCGTATGCGGCTTTCGATGAAATTGATTTTACCGGCAAACAGCGCGCCCCCGAAAAGACCGACCCAAAGGCACGCTTCCAAGGATCCCAAGGTGCTTGCCGAAGCGCCGAGGGTTTTCTTGATGTAAATGGGAAGCACGACGAGGGTCGGCGTCGAGAAGAAGTTGATGAGACCGAAGCCGATGAGCACCTTTTTCAAAAAGGGCATTTCCGACATGAGCTGCCAGCCGCTGACCGGCGCCCCTGCTTCCTCCACGGGAGCGATCGCGTAATGGTAGCGAGCGAGCCAGGAACAAGTGGCCGAGATGAGGTAACCCAAAGCCGCGAGCTTCGCCGTGCCGCCAATGCCGACCTTGTCGATGAGCATCGCGCCGGCCACCGCGCCCGCGAAGTTCGCGAGCGATTGGGTCGTCGTCAAAAGCGAGACTGCTCGCTCGACGGAAGGCTTGTCCACGACCTCGGGAACGGCCTTGTTCAAAGTGGGATCGAGAAACCCTTGTAGCGTCGCCGCGACGAGTCCGGCCGCGAGCGCCACCGGAAGCGTAAGGGCATCGAAGTGCACGAGTAGGCCGACGCCGCCCACGACGAGCACCGCGAGTAGATCGGCCGCGACCAAAATGCGGCGGCTAGAAACCCTATCCACCGTGCGCCCGATGATCTTTACGAGAGCCAGAGACGGCACCGCGGTCAGTACCATGAAGAAGCCGATGAGCTTACCAGCGCCTTCCGGATGGCGAGCGAGCAGCCACCAGATCATCGACATCTGGTACATGCGGCCGCCCGACTGCGAGAGCACCTGCCCCGCCCAGATCAGCAGGAAGTCGGGATTCTTTCGGAAAAAGCTCACCCGCGGCTCCGTTCGTCGAGCACGGTCTTTAGCTTTCCGCTTCGCGGATTACGCGGCAGCGAGGAAAGCGGGTGGGCTTCGACGTACACGTAGGCGAGAGTCTGGTCGGCCAGGCCCTCCGCGATCTTGTGAGTCTTCGTCACTACCGCTTCGCGAATCTCGTTCTCGAGATGAGGATCGTGGCTTTCCGTTTCGATGCGGATGACGATCTCGTCGCCCTTCTGGCCTTCGCGGACCGCTAGCTGCATCGCGGAAACAGCGAAGCCTTCCAAGGCCGCCGCGACGTCTCTATAGGGCAAATTGATCATGCCAACGCAAATCTGATCGTCCGCCCGGCCCAAGTACTCCATGACCCGGTTGCGGCGGCCACAGGCGCATTTTTCGGTTACGAAACGGCCCGCATCGCCTATTTCGTAGCGAATGAGCGGGAATGCGTATTTGAGAAGGCTCGTGATAAGAATGCGGCCGGGCTGCCCGTCGGGCACCGGAGCGCCCTCTTCGTCGACAAGCTCTATCCAGTTGAAGTCATCAGCCGTGTGATGCTTAAAGCCCATCATCTTTTCGCACTGGAAGGCGACTTGCCCGCCGTCGTTGGCGCCGATGATGGAGGAGATGCGTTTCGCTCCCACGTTCTCGGTAAGCCATTCGTGGTCGGACTTACTCAGGGAAGTGCCGGCGTAGAGAATCTTCGGCATCTTGAGATCGGGCTCGAGGGCTTTGGCTTCGCGAAGCAGCTTCACGAGACGGGCCGGAATGGCCTGAATCACGTTGATGTCGAACTGCTTCCAGAGCTTTACGAAAACTGCAGGATCGATGTAGTTAGCAAACGCGAAAGTCGTCGCGCCTAGCCGAGAGTTGATGTGGTCGAAGGAGACGAAGCTGCCGTAGAGGTCTCCGGCCAGCATGAAGTTCGCGACCCGGTCGCCCTTTTCCATGCCCGAAGCCCGGAACAAGCGCACCGCGGCCGAAATCATGTGCTCCCAGTCGTGGCCATCATAAACGGAGAACTTGGGCTCTCCCGTCGAGCCGCCGCTACGGGTGACGTAGCCACCCGAAATGGCTAGCTTCGTCGCGAGACCCTGCCCATAAGGAGGCATGTTCGCTTCCATTTCCGCCCGGGTGAGCGGAGGAATCTTCACGAGATCGGCAACGCCGTCGATCCGCACCCCTTCGAGGCGTTTCGCGTAAAAGGAGCTCTTGCGGGCCTCGTCGAGAAGCCGGCGCAAGCGGGCATCGACGACCGCTTTGAAATCGGTCTCGCTAAGCGTGTCGATGGCGTCGAGGTTCGAGTCATTGAAACGGCCCACCACGAAGTGGCCAAGCTGAGGCAAGTCGTAAGCGCCGTCGTGAGGATCATCCACCTCACCCCCGGACATGCCGCCGAGATCGCCCACTTTGAGAGCTCCGGCTTCGGCGAGTCGGCGATACCAGCCGCTTTGCTCCTCCGGAGCCGCGACCAGGCCGACCGTCTGTAAATACCCGCGAATGCTTTCCGCTTCATTTAGGACGGACTCAACCGTCTCAAAAGGAACGACCCGGAGCGTGCGATGCAGCGGGGAAGGCTCGATGGCGAGCTTGTGATCCAAAATCACGGTCCAGTCGACGTTGCGGGCGGACCCGCGCACCAACCCCTGCCCTTTGGCTTCCGCGACTTCAGCGACGCCGCGCCACTTTTGAATTTCGACCGCGACGTTGACGTCCGGAGGACCGGCCGGAAGTTTCGCGAGCTGCGCTTCGAGCGCCTTAGGCAAAGCTTCGACCACCGCCTTCGCGCAGGCCTCCGTCTCGACGTAACACTGCTGAGGCGCGGTGCAGGCGTTCTGATCCCAAATGGACATTTCCCAGGCGAGCTTCTCCGCGACCTTCTCGGCGCCCCACGCCGCGAGGCCCGCTTTTGTCACGAGAGAGAGAGAAAGCTTCGGTCCGAATACGATGAGCTTCTTACCGGCGCCAAGGCCATCCCGGTAAGCCCGCACGGCATCTTCACTACCCCAGACGACGATGCCGTCGACGCGAACCTTGAAGGCCTCGAGGACCTCCTTCGCGCTGGAAGGATAATCGATGAGCGCGACCGATCGCGCGACAATGCCCTCTTCATCACACTCGACCAGCGATTCGATGAGCCGCGGCAAAA
Organism: Pseudomonadota bacterium; assembly: GCA_043767805.1. GTDB lineage: Bacteria > Bdellovibrionota > FAC87 > UBA2466 > UBA2466 > CAZZHG01. Next base: position 2,992 of record JAYUGC010000178.1, read on the forward strand.
AAAGCTTCTCACCCGAGGACATTTTCAAAAGCGTCACGTTGCCGGTGAGAAGGCCCTCGACGAGCGAGCCGATACCGACGAGGAACACGTTTCCGGAGAGAACGTGCAAAACGACGCCGAGCGGGCTCCACCGCAACTGGGTGCGGCTCTCGTGTAAATAACCGGGGGCTCCGCTGCTGGTGAGACCTTTGAGCTCGGTCTCGACCTTCTTACGCAAGATATCGGGGCTTAAAGTCCAAACGACTTCGTCCATCCCAAGACGGATCATCTCGGGGGAAAAGCCGGTCGCTTCCGGAAGCTCCGCTTCGAGCTTCTTTCGCGCCGGATACTCCGGATTCGCCCAAAGCTTGCCGATCCTTTCCAAAACGCGCAGGACTTTGTCTTGAGGGTAAGCGGCGATAGAGGCGCGGGCGGCGTCCGCCTTGCGGCAAATCGCGGTAACGTCCTCGACCGTCATGGGTTTAGTCGAATCGAGCCATTCTCCAAAAGCGTAGCGAGTGGGCTGCATGTTAGTGCCTCCTCACGATATCGGCCGCGGTGATGGCGCAGCCCTTGTGTTTCGCGATTCCACCCCGGCCTACAATCTCAAAGGTCGGTGACTTCCAGCCGCAGCCGCAAGGGTCTGCGTGCAGATAGCCAATGTCGGTACTGAGAATGGCGAGATTCGGCATCATCGCGTTATAGGGAGTAATGAGCTCGATGAGCCCGTGCTCGCCGTCAACCACCACTTCCATGGTCTCGGGGTTACGAATCAGAATGCGGTTAAAGACCGGGATATGGTGCCGGTGATTCACGCAAGAAATGTAAGGCGCGCTGTGCTCGGCCATTCCGTAGAGATCGAACATATCGTCCATCGGAATGCCTAGCGCCTCCGAGACCTGCTGCTGAAACTGCGCCTTGGTGACGGCCTTGTCTTCTTTCGCCTTCCAGCCGCCGCCGATGATGACCTTGCTCCCCTTGGGAAGCTGAATGGGCTTACCCCGCCGGCGCACTTCCACCACGAGGTCATAAAGAAAGCTTGGGATACCGAGGAGGCGCACGGGCGTGCCCTCCTCCGCGAAGCGCTCCATGGCCGCGATGGTCTCGTTCAACCGAAATTCCCATTGACCGGAAGCATTCAGGCGAACGGCGAAGAATGCTTCCTTGGGGTTCGCAAAGCGCATCTCGTTCTTCGCGGTAAAAGCGATGCCGAGATCCTTCGCTTCGTCCGGGTGATAAATGAAGACCACGTAATTGGTCGGCTGATCGGTGACGAGACCCGCTTGGCTCCAAAGAACATCCATCATGCTCTGCACGCGATCTAGACTTCCTTGATCGAACCAAATTTGAGTTTTCTGCCCGCTCGTGCCCGAAGACGTCAGCCGAAGGACCGCCGCCTCTTCAGGGAGAGATGTCAGCAGGTGATACTTCATCGCCGTCACGTTCAGGGACGGGATGCGGGCCAAATCCTTTTCCTCGCGAACGGTGTCCGGATCGAAGCCGTGACGCCGATAGATGGCGGCGAGCTCCGGGGAATGGTCGAAATGAAATTTAGCGAGCTCTCGGCACGCCACTACCATGAGCGCGGATTTTTCCGGGGTCCAGTTAGCGGGCTCGTCGATGTGACAGAGCTCGGTGGAAGCGGGGAATTGATTCATAGGAGGTGAACCCTTTCGAAGTTTTCACGAATGAGGATGAGCAGCTCTTTCGCGCCGGGACTAAAGACTTGGATCTCGCCGAAGTCGACTTTCGTCGGCCCCATGGCCTGAAAGCGAAAGCCCAAGCGTTCCGATTGGTGGTACGGAATGAAGCCCGAGATGAAAAATCCGTTGTCGGCGAGCCGATCGTAGAGATTGCCGATGCCGGGCGCATCCAGAGGCACTTCGATGCCCGCGTACTGGTAGCCGTTCTTTAAAAGCTGGGTCCAGTCGCGCAAGATGGCGTCGGCCGCTTTGTGCCCTGGTTTGAAACAGTCGAAGACCACGGCATTTTGCGTCGGCTGTAAATGCATCTGGTACTCGCCGCCAGGCGGTAGCACGTCGAAACGTGAGGCCGGTACCCAGCTCAGATTAAGCGGTTGTAACAAGAAGCCGACCGCCTCGCCCAGGTTATGGGGCAGTGTGATCTGTTTGCCGAACGGATACTGAGTGCGCGGAATGATCGAGTAGAGGAGCGAGTAGCGATCGGTCTCGCGAGGATCGTGCCCCATGCCGAGCTTCTCGAGCCGCGCTTGCGTGTCTTTACTCTGACAGCCCACGAAGATGGACATGGGACAGGGCTTGAACGTTTCGACGAGCTTTTGGCTGTAAACGTGATTGGTGACGAAATCGAAAAAACAGTAAGACATTTCGGTTTTCGCGACCCGGTCCATGGTCGCCCGGAAAATCTGACTGAAGAGGCCCTTCGATTTCACTCCCGGATGCGTGACGCCGAGGCAAGGCTCGTACACCTTGGGAGCGTCATTCCATTTCATGAGTCCCACGTTGCCCAAGATGCGGCCGTCGGGAAGCGCCGCCACGATGGAGATGAGCCGACCGTCCTGAAGCCGCTGACGGATTTGCTCCGGGTAATAGACGAACTCATTGATGTAGTCGTAACCGTAGACCTGATAAAAAAGCTGGGAGAGCTTTGATTCCTCGCCGACTTCGAGCTCCCGAATGACCATGCCTTCGGTCTCGATGGGCCCGACGACCACCGGGGTCGCGCCCATCCCTCGACGGGAAGCTTCTTCTCCGAGACGCATGGTGAGCTTCACGGCCTGGCCGTGGCGGCCGAGATTTTCGATACTGAACCGCTCGAGCCCTTGCGCGGCTTCGGTGACGCTTCCGCCGTGCAGCGCGGGGCCTTCCAGAAAAATCGGCACGCCGCGGTTCAAGACTTCGACGTGCAGCTTTCCTTCCGACTCGAACACGTCGACGCCGATGCGCTCTTCCGAGCGGCCGCCCGCGTTCTTATCGAGCACCATCTTCATCGCCTGACGAGACGCATTGCGAATGGCCGTGCGCCCGGGCTCTTCCATGCCGAGACCGGCCGCAAACGCCGCCACGAACTCGCTCGCCGGTCCGAGGCAAGCCTCGGCCGGGGGAAATTCCAGGCGGTTACGTTGTGAGTCGGGTACGGTCATACGTCGTCAATGGAGTCTACGACCCGGATGAGTTTTCCGGTGCGCGCGTTTCGGGGCAAAGTTCCAGGAGCCAAAAGCTCAATTTCGAGAGGCCAGATGGAGCCCTTCTTGATGAACTCACTCAAAGAAGGACGAGAGGCCATGATTTCCCGACCGAGGATTTCCGCTTTCGCGGCTTTCTCGGCGCCTTGGAGCTCGCACTCGACGCGAATGCAAAGCCGATCGCGGCCGTCGACGCGCTTCTTTTGCATCTGCACCGTGCCCGAGAGCCCGCCGACTTGAGACACCACCGCTTGAATGGCCTCGTAGTCGACCGAGTCGTAACCAACTCGCAGGACGTCGTCGCCGCGGCCCAAAAGCTTGAAGAGAGGCGTCGTACGCCCACAGGGACAAGCGTCCCCGAGCCACTTCGCACGGTCGCCCACGCGGTAACGCACGATGGGCATCACCCGGCGGGGGAACGCGGTAGCGTAGAGCATGCCGACCTTTTCGGGGGGACAGGCTTCGCCCGTGTCTTCGTTTACGATCTCGAGATAGACCTGATCGTCGTGGGTGTGGAATACGCCGGTATCGGTTTGATCGCACTGATAGCCCAGGTACCAGGTGTCGACGGTACCATAGCCCGGAGCCTTGATGATCTCGGCTCCGACCTTCTCTTGAATCTCTTTCTTGTCGGCTTCGTAGAGGTGCTCGCCGCCGTAGTAGATCTTATCGATCTTCAAGTCTCCGATGCCGAGGGTATGAATCCCTCTGAGCGTATTGAGCACGACACTTCCGATACCGGACAAGCAATTCACTCGGAACTGAGTGACGACGGTATGGATGAACTCCATCTGGGTGTGATTGGAGAACGGAAAATTCGTGCAACCGTATTGCTGGAGCATCCGGTTGATGTGGACGAAGGTCATGTAGAGACTGCCGACGGCCCAGAGATTGGCGACTTTGTCCTTCTCGGTGAGCCCAACGGCCCAGAAGCCGCGAGCGTTCGGAAGATTCAGGCCTTCGAGCTCGTCGTGGGAAAAGAGCGTCGTTTTCGGAGTGCCGGTAGTGCCGCCGCTCTGAAAAACGGTGTAGTCGTGGGTCGAGGAGGCGAGCAAGCGCTCGCTGACCGGCGGCACGAGTTCGCGAAGCTCCGAGGCGGTGAGCGGAGCCACTTCCGCGAAGGGCTGAGCGGAGCCGAGCTGGGTCTTCGCCAGACGTTCCCGGTAGAAGGGAATTTGACTGGCAAAGGTCACGTAAGCTTCGAGACGGCGCGCCATCTCGCGCTGCCGGTCGAAAGCAGAAAGCGTTTCCCACTCGTCGTAAAAGCGGCCGCGCCGTTCGGAAAGTAAGCTCATGGAGTCACCTGCTGCTGGGGAAAGAAGCGATCGAAGCGAGGGCTACGCAGATTGGCCGGGCCGCGCTGGGCCGCCGCTGCATTCAGGCGCTGAATGGCTTTCGTCTTCGGAGAAAATTGCGGGATCGGCTCTTCGCCCGTGAGATCGCCCAGGAGCTCTAAGAAGTAGCCGCGGTAATCGACGAACTGCGTGCCGATGGTCAGGCCGTCGAACTTAAAGCGATCGGTCTCTGTCTCGTTTACCGAGATGAAGTAAGTCGCCTCTGACTTCGCGTTGGTCTCCCACGCCTCGATGGTGCCAAATTTGGCGGGCAGAAACCCTTCCTTGGTCTCGGGCTTGAAACCGAGCTCGATGATGGCGTCGCCCGTCGTGCCCGCGGGATCTTTCGTGGCGTCCGGCATAATCGTGTCGGGGGAAGTGAAGTAGAGCTTCGCCTGCCCGTTCTTGTCCCAAACACTTCTCACGATGCGCACCCAGTCCTCGAGAAGGAGCGCCGTTCCGGGCGCGATGGGCGCGGTCATGATGGGATCGATGGCGTACCATTTCTGGGTTTCGCTCCCTTTCACCAGAGTCGTCACGTGAAAGCGCCATTCCGGATCGGTGCCCGAGCGCAAATCGCCGATAATGAAAAGCTTGCGAACGCTGGCCGCGGAGAGGCCGAGCTTTCTCCCCATGAGATGCACGCCGAGTGAGCGCCCAAAACAAAAACCGATGAAGCCATCCGGATCGTACTTATCGAGGTTCAGGAGATCGGTAACCGGATGCCGGGAAACGGCATCAAACACGCTTTCGCGCTCAGCCGCGGAGAGGGCTGACAAAGTCTCCGGGGATTTGCCGGATAGTTGTTCGTAACGATGGAGAGCCGTCTCTTCTGGACCGCCCAAGGCAGTAAGACCGACAAAGCTCAAAACTAGTAAAAGCGACCGCACCGAAATCACCTCTTTTGCCTCTCATCGCAAGGCTGTTCCCAGGTCGGCCTTCTAACACATCCCATCGCGGCGCATCAACCGACGGGACCGCGAAATATCCGCTTTAGGAATCAGCGGTTAAGTCCTCTGAACCCCCTTCGCCGGAGGTCGTCCCGGCAGGGTTGTCGAGAGAGCCTGACAGGCAGGCTGAAAGCGGTGGGGTAACGGATGAAATTCAAGGGCTTGGGGGGGTAAAGGGAGTCTGGTCGCCAGAGCCGGAATGCCCGATAATGGAGAAATGCACAGCCACGGATGGGGTTTCGGCCGTTTCACCTTGGGCCTTCTTTTTCTCGTGAGTCCCGCCTTTGGAAGCAAACCCCTCCCTTTAGCGCCGGGCGCGAGCTCTCCGCCCCCCGTGACTTGGAGCCAGTGGCTAAACGGAATTTTCGGCTCGAGTCCGGCCCCGGCGCCCGCCCCAAAAGCCCCGCCGCCCGCGCCGGTGAAGCAGCCGGAGCCCGCCAAAAAAGCGGAGCCCGCGAAAAAGGAAGTTCCCGCCAGCGGTCCGGCCAAAAAGAAGACCGTGGCTCTGCTTTGCTTCAACAAGCCCAAGACGGCCATGGAAGCGGGCTGCAAGAAAATTAAAGAAATTTTGACCGAGAAGAAATGTCAGGACGCGGTGGACTTCGTCGAAATCCCCGCGAACTCGGACCCGGCTCAGGTGCAAGCTTTTCTCGAAGAGAAAAAACTGCCGAAGGACACCATCGTCCTGGTCAACGCGCACTCAGGCAACGTCAGCCAACTCGTGACGGAGACTATCGATCCCAAGACCAAGAAGAAAAAGTCCATCTTGGAGAGCCTCGAAGACTGGCAGGCCCGGGTGAAGCAAGGGGATCAAAATACCTTCCCGCGCGGCGAAGGTCAGAAGGAAATCTCCGGAAAAGAGCTGCGAAAAACTCTGATGACCACGCTGGGCACTCCTTCCCTTTGGTTTGATACCTGCGGAGCCGGAGGGCTTTGCCGGTCCGAGGCCTGCGCGGGCGGCACTTGTAAGGCCGCCGAGCTAACCATCAGCCTGCGGGACGACGAATGGGTCAGTCCCCCTACGCTTCAAATCCTTTCCCTGCTCTGTAACCCCCAACTTCGCAAGGACGCCGACACCAACCACGACGGCGTTTTGGACGGCGAGGAGCTGGAGACCGTGTTTTCCTGCGACGCCAAACGCTACCCGCCCTCGAAAAGCCACAACTTCGGTCCGAGTGAGGAATTTACGAATGGTTTGGCTCCAGGTTTAAGCAAAAAAGAACGGGAAGCGAAAATCGTCGAGCACATGAAAGAGAGAGACGAGTACTACGCCCAAATTCTGACTCAGTCCCTCGGCGAGTATCTCTACTATTCTCCGAAAGAGCTGAGCGATCATTTCGCCAAAGACCGCGCCGAGAAAATGCAAAAAGCCTATTCCAAGGTTTTAGTGCGCGAAGGCATTTACGACAAAGCTAACCAGAGCCTCGATCTGAAGAAGCTGCGTAAATTCGTAAAAGTGAAAAATGAGATTTTAGGGTACGGCAATCACCTGATCACGGTGAGCTTGCCGCCCGGTGAGTCCACGCCCGAGTGCTATTGGGGCGGCATGGAACCGTTCTTCCCGGACGTGAAAAATCTGGAAATACCGACCCACTAACGCCAATACCTGGCTGACTTGAGTGTGGGTTTCCGCCTTCGTTGGGTTGGGAGAGCGGTCTCAGTTAAGAGCTAAACCGTTGTGGTAGGCGAGGTATAGGTCGAGGTGGGCTTGGAGGCGTTCGACGCGTTTGGTGGTGACCCAGATCCTTCTCAGTAGGCGGCTAAGATCGGCTCGAAGTTTTGCTGAGACGTGGTTGACAGAAAACATCGGGTCATCGGGATTTCTTCTGGAGCCTTCGGGCCGAAAGGTTTTGGATGCACTCGGAACGGCGATGTGGGTGGTACCAGGCAGAATAGCCCTAATCAAAGGGCCGTAGCTTGGGTGTTCATCGGTAGTGAGAGTAGCGGCTTCACTTAGTCGCTTCAGCACCCTTCTACGGATCTGGGGGCGGTGATCCCTTCTCGGACCGTACTTGCGAAACGCAAACGCCGCGAGCCGTCCCTTGTAGGGCATCTTCCCCACCTGGATGTCGACGATTTTTCGAGATCCGGTCTCAACGGCAAGGGCAACGCTCACGGGCTTAAGTCGCGTGTGCTCGAAACTTTCCATCTCATCGAACTCGAGATGGAGAAACTTCTGCGAATTGAGCCACGCTTCTTGGGCGGTCCTTGCCCGTAAGGCGAGAAAGAGGAACTTCCGCACCACCGTCGTGCGACTCACCCTTAATACCCGAGCCATGCGCCGCTGAGTGAGCGTGGAGCAGTAGAGCTCGAAGATGACTTTGTTGAGATAGGGCTTTTTCTGGCGAAAGGTTGGGTGATCGGTGCGACTAGAAAACGTCTTGCGACAGAGCTTGCAGTAATAGCGCGTCACACGCTTTCGACCCCAACGGGTAACAAAATACCCGTGGCGCACTACCTCCTCGCCTCCACACCTTGTACAGCTCCCTCTCACTCGGAAACGGTCTTAGAGCCGGGAGCGCTCCCCCTGCAAGGGACCTAGGGGAGCGGCTTTCCTAGAGGATTACGCAACCCGCACACACTCAGGTAGGCCAGGTATCTAACGCCAGGTGTGGAGGAAGTTCGTGAAGGATCGGTGCCACTGGGGCGAAGCTTCAAACCCGTATGTCACCGGCGACACCACGACGAAGCTGATGACAAGCAGCGCCGCGACCACATAGTAGGAAAGCCGCTGCTTACGTAAGCGCGACGACACGATCCACCCTGCTCCGTCGAGCCAAAGCGCGACGAAGATAATGCCGAACACGAGCGGCGTGAAGTAGTGGTAGAGAAAGAGCGCTCTCGGAATGAACGCCATTGGCAAGTAAGAAAGCACGAACCCGGAAAGCGGAATCCATTGCAGCGATCGCGCTTTCTCTCCGCCCGAGGCGAGCTTTAAGCTCGTCACCTTCCCCATGACGGTTACGCCGAGAATGAGGAGGAGCAAGAGCGAGATGCCGCCCCAGAGCACGGGATTGCCCCAAAGAAAGATCGCCTTGGCTCCATCGGCCCAATAAAAAATGGGCTTGCGATCGATGAGCCACTCCCACCACTTGCTGGAATTCGGATGAGTCGCGGTGAGAAAGTAATTGGCGCGGAACATGACCGTTTGCAGACCGACGACGTTACCCACGACGGAAGCGGTGGGCTTAAAGAAGGCGTCGCCCTGTCCCGGTTTGGTGAGCAGCGCGAAGTGCAGCACGAAACCCGCGATGTAGACGGGAATCGCGCCGAGAAGAATGAGGCCGAGTCCCTTCACCCCGAACTTGAAATTATCCAGAGTCCGGCGCCCAAACCACGTGCAGAAGAGGACTACGGCCATGAGACCGATACCGGCCGCGCCCGTCACCTTGGCTCCGATGGCGAGGCCGCTCAAAGCGCCCGCTCCCAAGAGCCAAGCCCAACGCTTACGCGTGCTGCGTTTCAACGCATGCAGGAAGACGACGAGTGATCCAAAAAAACTCGAGAGTAAAATGGAGTCCAGTCCCAAAACTCTGGACTGCAGAACGAGGGCGTTATCCAAGGTTACCGCGAGCCCCGCTAAAAAAGCCGCGGGTCGTGAGGCTCCCAGCTGACGCATGAGAAGCCAAACGAGCAGTGGCAGCAACGCTCCCATTAACGCCGGAAACCAGCGCAGCGCCCAGGGATTCACATCCCCGTAGGCCTGACCAATATTTTGAAACGGAAAGCCGCCCTTGTACCCCGCCGAAACCGCGGCCGCGGCCAAGATGAGCTTCGCGTGCGGCGGATGGATGTCGAAAAAGCGTTCCTTGGTGCAGCAGTATGCGGTGATGAACTTTCCGAAATGAACCTCGTCGAAAACCACCGATCTCGGTCGGCCGAGATAAGCCCCGTGAATGAAAAGACTGACCATCAAAAGAAAACCCGGCGCCTTCCAGCGCGGGCTAGAGGCCGCTTTTTTCACGGAGGGCGAAGTGCGTCGAACGACCGTGCGCTCGGAGCCCTCGTTGAACGATCTGAGTTTTCTAGGCTTTAGCGCCATGACGATATACGGCTTCCACGATGTAGAGCGGACGGCGCTGGGTATTGCGGTGGGTACGCACCACATACTGGCCCAAGATCGCGAGTCCAATGAACTGCAAATTGAGAACACCGAGGCCCACAGCCGTCAGCCAGAACGTACCGTCCGCGGCCCAGCGACCGAGCAAAGCACCGGTCAAAGCCACGATGCCGACGGCGAGACTAGTGACGACCCCGACGCCCGCAAGAAATAGAATAAGCTGCGCCGGGAAAGAGGAAAACCCGGTGATGTTGTCGAATGCGAGACGGACGAGTTTCGTATAGCGGTACTTGCTATAACCCGCGGCGCGGGGACGCCGGCGAAAAGAAAGTCCGGTCTGCCTAAATCCGATCCAGCTGATGAGACCGCGAAAAAAACGCGGGTCCTCGCGCAAGCCCCGAAATACGTCCACCACCCGGCGATCCATCAAACGGAAGTCGCCCGCGTCGGCGGGAAACGGGAAATCGGCGATGGACGACATTAAGCGGTAAAAGATATAGGACGTGACCTTTTTCAAAATACTTTCGCCATCTCGTTTCGCGCGCACGCCATAGACCACTTCGAAACCCTCGCGCCACTTGCGCGCCATTTCGAGGATGAGCTCGGGCGGATCTTGTAAGTCGGCATCGATGACGATGACCGCCTGACCCGCGGCCTGGTGTACGCCGACGGAAGTCGCAATCTCATGACCAAAGTTACGAGCCAGGCCGATGACCGCGACTTTAGCGTCGGCCGCCGATAGCCGGATGAGAATCTCTTTCGAGCCGTCCTGACTGCCGTCATCGACGAAGAGAATTTCGTAAGGCTCCTTCAAGCGAGTGAGCGTGGCCGTGAGCTCGTGGTAAGTCGTCTCGATGACTTCCTTTTCGTTGAAGACCGGAACGACAATGGAGAAAACGGGCACTTCCGCCGCGTCGGCCTTGGGGGCCGAGCGAGGAGCTTTGCGCGCTAGTTGTACGCTCGATTTAGCCACTCCGAGTCTTATCGGCGTGGGCGAGGGGTGGATTGCGGCCTTTATTCAAACCGCTGGAATAATTAGGTATTTCAAACCAGATTCTAGTCCTAGACTAGGACCTGGACCTTAAGATGAGACCAGGCGTTTTCAAAGCGAGTCCGGGGCACGCTCACCAGACTTCTGAGCCGGCCGGACTCCAGATTGCGAAACACTTTCACGGGAAGCGCGCGGCGGAGCGCGGAGGCGCCGCCGGGAAAAGCCTCGAGGATGCCCGCGAGCGCGCGAGGGTAGCCGGTCGTTTGCGGAAGCTTGTTCCAGCCGTCGATGAGCGCTTCGGTGACTTTGCCCACGGCCTCGGGCGGTAAGCCGCGCGCGATCTTCATGCCCCAGTCGTCAAAGAACGGACCGATGGGAAGGAGCCATTCCCAATGCCCACGCAAAGCCCGCGGCCCGCGGAGCATCAGATGTCGGTGGTTTTCCGCCGCCATGTGCGCCTTATTCCAAAGCCCCGCGCGGCCCGACGGAAAAAGGGGCGCATGACCGCGCTTGTAGAGCGCGCGCTTTAGGGGGTCGTCGTCGGAGAGATTCCAAAGATCGATGACTCGATCGAGATCGCCCAAGTTATGGGCGATGACCGTCGAGGTTCTAAGCAGGTTCAGGGTATCGCCCTTCTTCTCGAACTCGAGAAAGATTCTCTCCTCCCGGTCCACTTCCGCGTGGATCCGGGCGAGCACAAGCTCTGCGTGTTTCGGCGCGCGCTTTCTGAGCGCCCCGTAGGCGGCCACCGCGGTGCTGAACCACTCGCCTTGCAAACCTGAAAGCGGCGGCCCGCCCTGCTCGTGCTCCACGTACCTCGTCGTCAAGGCGCGCCCGCTCCAAAACTCGCTCTCCAAAACGACGTCCGCCATCTGGGCGAGAGTTTCCGTCGGGAGCGTCCCTTCCCAAAGTTTCGAGCGGATGGCGTTGTCGACGTCGGTCGGAACGAAGCTCGCCACGGTGGCATGATGCGCGGAAAGACATAGCCGGAAATAATCGACGTGACTCTCCACCTTCGCGTCGCCGCGGCGAAACGCTCTCAGGAAACCGACGTGGGGCTGGGAAGAGTCCTCTCCGAAGGCATCGAGAAAGAGAAAAGGCGCCGTGTTCTCGACATGGGAGAGGAGCAGCGCCGGCTGGATGCCCTTGCGCACCGTCGAAGGCAACTGGGACTCGATGAGGCTAGGATTGAGAATCAGAACTCCACTCGCATGCCAGCGCGCAAGCCCTTGGTGGTGAGGTTCAGCGACGCCGACGAAGGAGAGTTGAAGCTCACGTACTCCGCGAACAGATACATATTGTTGATGCCTTGGTCGCGATCGAGATTGGCGGCCGAGCGGGGCTCGATCCAATCGAGCAAAACCTCGCCACCGAAGGCGACTTCCGTTCCCTGCTGGGTCGAGTTACTTGGCTTCGTCTCGATGCTACCGACCGTATTGACCTGGCGAGGAATCACGAAGGCCAGCGCGAATCGCGCATAAGGAACCACGTACTGATTTCGAAAATAGTCCAAGCGATAGCTCGCGCCGAGGGAGGCGACGTTAGCCGAGACCGATCCCGTGTCTCCCGTCGAAAAAAGGGCGGTGCGCGAGAAAACGTACTGATACCCGACGCCGACCCCGATTTTTCCCCACTTGGTGATGGGCATCCATTCCGCCCAGAAACCGGCGGCGCTTTGAGAAGGAGATACGTCGGCACCTGTCGCGGGATCGAGGAAAAAGCTTTTGTACTTGATCGGGCCGTAATGGAGCTCGACGGCAAAGCGCAGCGGCGAGGCATACTCTTCGGGGTCGGCCAGCCCGACCGAGGAGAGAGTCAAAAACCAAAACCCCAGGGAGATCAAACTTAGGCGGCGCACGAGAGTAGTTTAGCACGGCATTTCGGTGATACGATGCACCAAGAGGAACGACGTCATGGATCTCCTGCCTCGCCTCGATATGGCCCTGTCGCTGGCGTTTCACATCATCTTCGCCTCCATCGGCATGACGATGCCGCTCCTCATGGTTCTGGCCGAGCACCGCTGGCGACGCACCGCTGAGCCCGAGGCCTTATCCTTAGCCAAGGCCTGGGCCAAAGGAACGGCCGTGCTCTTTGCGGTCGGCGCCGTTTCGGGGACGGTGCTCGCCTTCGAGCTGGGACTTCTCTTTCCGAAATTCATGGAACTTGCCGGTCCGGTCATCGGCCTTCCTTTCGCGCTGGAAGGCGTCGCCTTTTTCACCGAAGCCGTCTTTTTGGGGCTTTACCTCTATGGCTGGGATCGGCTGAGCCCTCGCCTGCACCTCGCCGCCGGCTGGGTTGTCGCGGCAAGCGGTTTTTTGTCCGCGGCGTTTGTGACTCTGGCCAATGCCTGGATGCAAACGCCCACGGGATTTCGGCTGGACGGAGCGAAGCTCATCGATCTCGATCCGTGGAAAGCGCTTTTCTCGCCCGCCGCCAGTCACGAAGTGCCCCACGGAGTGCTCGCGTCTTATGCCGCGGTGGCCACCTTTGTCGCGGCCATCCACGCGAGCCGGCTCTTGAAGGACCCCCGCTCGCGGTTTCATCGCCTCGCGCTCAGTCTCGCTTTGCTCGTCGCCATTCCCTGTAACTTGGTGCAGCCGTTACTCGGGCACCGCTCCGGCGCAGAGGTGGCTCGCCTTCAGCCCTTGAAGCTCGCGGCCCTCGAAGGACATCTCGAAACGCAAAGAGGCGCGCCTTTAAATTTTGGAGGCGTGGAAATTCCGAAGCTCCTTTCCTTCTTGGCGACCGGAGATTTCAACGGTCTCGTGCGCGGCATGAAAGACTTCGATTCCGCGCTTTGGCCGCCCGCCCTCGCCCGTTACGCGTTTCAGATCATGCTTCTTTGCGGCGGGACCCTCTTTCTTGGATCGCTTTGGCTTATCTACCGACGCCGGGGCAAGCGAAAAATCGCCGACGATAGAACGGCGCTGCGTCTCATCTGCTGGCTCGGGCCTTTGGGCGTCATCGCTCTCGAGACGGGCTGGATCGCGGCCGAAGTGGGGCGCCAGCCATGGATCATTTACGGCGTGATGCGCACCGATCAGGCAGTCTCCGACCGGCCGCTACTCTGGTTCTCGTTCGCGCTTTTTGCCGCCATTTACCTCGTCTTGGGCGTGGTCGTCGCGGGGATCCTTAAGCACTACATTCAGCGCGGGCCCGCGATCGTAAAGGAGAGCGATGGCGTTAACTGATCTCGTCGCCGTATTTCTTTTAGGGGCGCTGGTTCTCTACCTCCTCATGGGGATCGCGGATTTTGGGGGCGGTATTTTGAGCGGGCTCGCTCTCGGACCGCGGGCGGGAGCGCAACGGCGGCTCATCGACAAGGCCATCGCTCCCATTTGGGAAGCCAACCATGTCTGGCTCATTCTCGCGCTCGTCGTCTTGTTCACCGCGTTTCCTGCGGCTTATCGTACTTTGGCCGAAGCGCTCAATTTGCCACTCGAGCTGATGCTGATTGGCATCGTCTTACGAGGCTCCGCGTTCGTGTTTCGTCAGTACGGGCCCGCGAAAAACAAAGGGCTGTGGCGCACGATCTTCTCGATCGCGAGCTTCACGACTCCGTTTTGTCTGGGCCTCATCATGGGAGCCATCACCTCGGGGACACTGCACCCTTCCTCGGGGACGAGTTACCTTGGCTGGTGGGCACCCTTCCCAGTCATGGTCGGAGGTTTGACGATTTGCGCGGGCGCCTTTTTGGCGTCCGTGTATTTGACGAACGAGACGAAAGACGAACCTCTGATTCGGGACTTCACGGGGAGGGCATATATGGCGGCGGGATGCCTCGTCCTCATGGCCGCTTTGTCGGCGATGACGCTTCCCGATACCGCGAGCCACTTCCGGGATCGGCTCGCGAGTTTTTGGTGGATTCCGGGGGGAGCAGTAGGGGCCCTCGCCGGCTCTTTGTTTTGCTTGAGACGGAGAAAATCAAAAATGGCGCGGGCATTTGCGGCAGCGGCCGTATCTTCTCTCGTCCTGGGGTGGGCGACCGCGCAATACCCCTATCTCATCGCGCCCGAGCTGACGCTGACTCTCGCGGCGGCTCCTCCGGAAACTTTGCGGCCGCTCCTCGTCGCGCTCGTCACGGGATCGGGGTTCGTGCTGCCGTCTCTCGTCTGGCTGATGGTAACGTTCAAGAAACAGCGGAGCTAATCTTCGCCCTGAACCCATGGGCGGCGCCGGGTCAGCAGATTCAAAATCGGCGTCGTCGCAAACGTCGTGACCAGCGCCATGAAGACGAGCATCGCAAAAAGCTGCGGCGAAATCACCTTCATATCGAGACCGATGTTGAGGACGATGAGCTCGACGAGACCGCGGGTATTCATTAGAACGCCCAAGGCGGCGGAATCGATCCAGTTGAGTCCCGTGAGCTTCGCCGCGAAAAGCGTTCCGCCGAATTTTCCCACCGTCGCGACGAGAACGATCATGCCGCACATCGCCCACTCTTCTCCGGTGCTCAGTAATCCGAACTGCGTTCGCATACCCGTGAAGGCGAAGAACGCGGGTAGGAACAGAATTCGCACCAGGTCGTCCAAGCGATGGGCCAAGTCCTGGGCAATACGGCTGTCGTGCGGGATGACCGCGCCCAGGAGAAAGGCGCCGAAGATGGCGTGGATGCCGATGATTTCGGTCGCAAGCGCTGAAAGGAGTAGCGCCACCATGATGAGCGCCATGCCGCCTTCGGTGATCTTATCGAACTTTTCTAGCAAAGGGACGACTTTAGCTATGAGGGGACGGGCCAGAAAGAACATTCCCGCCACGTAAGCGATGGTGAGAATCAGCGTGTAAACCGCGCCACCGAACTTTGCTTGAGTGATGCTGACTACGAAAGCGAGTAAACACCAGGCCGAAACGTCATCCACCGCGGCGCACGTGAGCGCGATGGTTCCCATGCGGGTCTTGTGCACGCGCCGGTCGGTCAAAATACGGGCTAAAACCGGGAATGCCGTCACCGATAGCGAAACGCCCAGAAAGAGCGCGAAACTTCGAAAGGGGACCTGGCTACTCGACAGGATGGGATAGAGATAGAGCGCGAGGCTCGTGCCCATGATGAAGGGGACGATGATGCTCGCATGGGAAATCGCGAGCGTCGCGTGGCCCGACTTGCGGAGCAGCTTCAAGTCGAGCTCGAGCCCGACGATAAACATGTAAAGGATGACGCCCAATTGCGCGATGATTCCCAAAAAGGGCGCCGCCGACTTGGGTAGCAAAAACTCGTAGGTGGTGGGCCAGAGATGGCCCAGAAACGAAGGGCCCAGCAGAATCCCGCCGACGACTTCACCGATGACGGCGGGCTGGCCAATCCATTTGAAGGCTCCGCCCACGGCACGAGCCGTGACGATGACCACCGCGAGGGAAAGCAGCACGTGGAGCAACATGTTGATTTGTTCTGGGGCCTGGCTCGCGCTCAGTCCTTCTCCGGGCATCTGGGGGGCCACGAGAGTCGAGCCCATATGATCGACGGCGGAAATAGCGAGGATTCCCAGCGCCATTACGCAGAAATAGATGAAGAAGGTCAGTCCCTTGTTGCCTGATCTGAGTCTAGAAAGTGCCACCGGCGAACTATAGCGGCCCAGAGACGGTGTGTATAGACCCTGTCCTTAGCGCTTAAGAACGAGTTCCACGGGGCAATGATCGGACCCTTTGACCTGCGGTTGATGGGCGGCGGCCTTTAACCGATCCTTAAACTCCTGATTCACCACGAAGTAGTCGAGGCGCCATCCCACGTTCTTTTCCCGGACCCCCGGGCGATAGCTCCACCAAGTGTAGTGACCCGGGTCGGGATTGAACTGGCGAAAGGTGTCGACGTACCCGGCTTCGAGAAACTTATCCATCCACGCGCGCTCTTCGGGAAGAAAGCCGGCGTTGTCTTGGTTCGTTTTGGGATTTTTGAGATCGATTTCTTTATGCGCGATGTTGAAATCGCCGCAAAGAACGAGATTTTTGCCGAGCTTTCTTTGGCGCTCCAGAAAGTTCAGCATCTCATCGCAGAAAGCGAGCTTATCCGGAAGTCGCGAATGATCGCGCCGGCTGTTGGGAAAGTACGCGTTCACCACGCTGAAATCTTTGAAGTCGACGGTGACCACCCTACCCTCGGCGTCGATGCTCGGATTGCCGATGCCGCATCTCGCGTCGAGCGGTTCCTTTTTTGTGAAGGTCGTGACTCCGCTGTAGCCCTTCTTCTGCGCGCAGTGAAAAACGCTGTGGTAGCCGAGCGGATTGAGCAGCTCCTCGGTGAGCTGCTCGGTCTGGGCTTTCACTTCTTGAAGGCAGAGGACGTCGGGCTTGTGGGCCTCGATCCAGGGGAGAAAGCCCTTTTGAGCGACCGAGCGGATTCCGTTTACGTTCCAGGAAAGGAGCTTCATGCGCAGGGGACTTTAAGGCGCGCCACGCCGATTTCAAGCTTTAGCCGTCCACTGGCAGTGTGGCCCTTCTCAAGACTTCCTGTCTACAACCATGCTCGAACGAGGGGGAGTCATGTTTTCAGGGAAGCCTATTCGATCCATCTTTTTACAGAGTACCGGCATCAAAGTCCTCTGGCTCCTCGCCCTCATTCTCTGGCCCAGACTTAGTTTTGGCGACTGCCCAAAGTTTTTCGCTAAACTTTTCCGGGACTCGTTGCACACCGTGGTGGTGCGACCCACGTTAAATCTTCGCTATAAGGTAACCCTCGAAGGCCTTGACGCCGTAAAGGCAAAAGGAACGCAGGGAATCCTTTTTCTGCCGAACCATCCCGCCCTGATCGATCCGTTCATTTTGTCGAATCAATTGAATCCGTCCTTCCATCCCCGTCCCGCCATGATCGCAAGCCGGGCGCAAGACACCGCCGGTAAATTCACGGCGTGGGTACAGAATGCCTTTTTGATACCGGACATTTCCCAGATGCGCCAAGGACCTGGCACTCCGAAAGAGCGCCGGGAGGCCTTCGTCCAGAAAATGGAAGGCACTTTGGATGATATGGTCACGGCTTTGAAAAACGGCGAGAATCTCGTGATCTATCCCGCGGGACAGCTCACACCGGGAGATGGAGTCGAGGTAATCGGGGCGAAGGGCGCCGTGGAAGCGATTCTCGCCAAGTACCCCGATGTGCGGATCGTTTTGGTCGATACCAAAGGTTTGCGGGGAAGCAGTTTCGGCTTGGGGAAAGACAACGTCTATCCTGTTTTCATCGATAAGGCCGTACAAGGTATTAAGAGCACTTTAGGCAACGGCGTGTTCTTCAATCCCAAGCGAGACGTCACCATGTCCTTCACCGAGCCGGCTGATTTCCCGCGCGGTGGGGACAAGACAGTAATCAACACGTACCTGGAAGACTTCTGGAAGAAGAATCACCCCGAGCCGCGACGTTCGATTCCTTATTCTTTATGGGGCCGGCAGGGAAGCACGGCGACTGAGACGCCTGAGTAGCGTTCCTCGTTTGGCTTCGCGATCTAAGCGAACGATGACTCCCTCCTTTCTCCTGGAGCTTCGTGATATCTCGGACACAAGCAAAACTCGTTGAGCTAACTTCAAAAAGTGTGGAAATGAGTTCAGGCAGGGTATCGCGTGCAAAACTGTCGTATTCTTTGAACTATGGCGAAAACTTGAGCGCTTAGCCTTAACTCTGATTTCGGCATGAAGGCGCCGGGCACCCACAAATCAATTGCCTGATGTATTGATGTATTCCTGTTCAGCAGTGTAAGAAGTCTCGACACTCCGAGCACCGATTATGCGAGTCGTGTACTCAAAGTAATCGAGAACTCTCGAAGCTAATAGGGTCACCCGGGGGCGCAGCTTGCTCCGGTCAAAGATCCTGAGGTTATCGAGACGATCGATATCGACCGAAAGCGGCTTCCGCCGGGTCGCTACACGCACGTTGGTTACGATAAGAGACAGGTTATCGATATCATCGTGTCCCGACAGGTGACGGAGTACCGAGCGGAAGTGGTAAAAGACGAGCGGGGCAATGAGTTCGTAGCTCAATTTCCCAAG
>JAYUGC010000179.1:0-8508 GCA_043767805.1 Pseudomonadota bacterium
GGCTTTCTCTCGGGCCACAAAGACTCGGTCGCTCATCTCGTTCTCATGGATACGCCGTACCGGTTCCTAGTACTATTGGAGAACGCGGCCCGGGCTCTCGGCGCGGCCCGCGAGGTTTTCCTCGCTTGGGAAATTACGAAGCCCACTGAACGGCTCATCTGGAGTCGGTTGGGCGATCTGCCGGGGCTTGCGGAAAAGGAAGGCATGGAGAAAGGCGAGTTCATTTTGCTGGTGAAGACCGCCAAAAAGACAGCCCAACACTCCGGAAGGGGACGCCGTTGAAAGCGAGAAACGAGCGCGCGGAACGAGCGCTTTTTTATTCCATTTGGGCGGTACTCATTCTCGGCTTTGCCATCTGGAAATTCCGGCCGCACACGGAAGGACCCCCCGCGGAAGTGCCCATAACATTGGCGCCTGAAGTGCGCCCGTGGTTTTCCGAAGGCGTGGTGCAAAGAGCGAGTGGCAATGCTATTACGATAGGCCTCGTGCTCACGCCGGAGTACCGCAAAACTCTCCGCAACGGATCCAACCCGGTGAACGTGCATTACCGAGTTTCACACCCAAAGGCGGTGGCGAGCGAGGGCTTGACCTCCGTGCGCCTATCGCCGGAGAACTCGATGGGGACGGCGTTGGTCAACAATCCCTCGCGCGAACCGGCCACGAAGATCGAGTTCTTCCTCCGACACTGAGGCCGTCTAAAAGTGTCCACACGCTTTTTAGACGTTAAGTTTGGGTAAAGGGATCGGTCGTGCGACAATGAATGCCGATCGCCGTATGACTCCCCCCGAAACCCACGATGAAAAGCGTTTAGCCTTGGTGCTTCCGGCCGGGGGGGCGCGCGCCGCGTATCAGGTCGGCGTCCTGTCTTATCTCGCCGAGCAATACCCAAAGTTCGCCCCCACCATTTTCACCGGCATCTCGGCGGGGAGCATCAACGCTTGCTTCCTGGCGCAGGGCGATCCGTTTCCCATCGCGGCGGCGCGGATGCTGGACCTCTGGTCGAAGCTCGATTTCGACGACGTGTTCGCGACAAACTTCCGCTCGCTCTACAGCATGGTAGGCCGCTGGGCGTCTGACATGTTTCTCTCGAAGGTAACCAAACGGATTTTGCTGCGCTCGCTGCTCGACGCAAGTCCCCTCGCCGGCACGCTCCTCACGCACGTTCATTTCTGGAAAATCGCGCGGGCCATAAAGCACAGGCGCATCCATGGCGTGGCGGTGACGGCGACGAACTACCACACCGGAAACTCCACCGTATTTTTTGATTCTTGCGACAAGATCGAGCCTTGGTTGCGCCAGGACCGGACCACCGTGCGCACTTCGCTCCGAGTCCGCCACATCATGGCGTCTTGCTCCATCCCGATTCTCTTCGAGCCCGTAAGAATCGGCGATCACCTCTTCGGAGACGGCTCGCTACGCTATAACTTCCCCTTTAGCCCCGCCATTCATCTCGGCGCGACCCATGCTCTCGGCATCAGCATCCGCCCGCCGGGCGCCCACGATCTGGCCGGCTACAACCCCGACCAGATGAGCCTCGGCTTTATCGCGGGCGCGGTAATGAACTCTGTTTTCTTGGATAGCCTCGAGCCGGACTACGAGAGCTTGATGAAAATGAATCGCCTCGCCTCCAAGGGCTTGGTGAAAAACGTCACCCCGCTCCTCATCCGGCCGAGCCAAGACTTGGCGCTGCTCTCCAAGGATCACATCAAGGAAGTGCCGTTCCACTTCCGCCAGCTCTTGCGATCGACGGCAAATCCCGAAGAGCTCGGCAATTTGCTGAGCTACCTGCTCTTTAGCCACGGCTACTTGAACGAGCTGATGGCGCTCGGAAAACGCGACGCGGACTCCAACCGGGCGGAGCTAGAAAACTTCGTCCGCAGCTTCGAATAATCAGACTTCTTATTCGTCCTTGTCGTCGTCGTCATCGTCATCAGCGCCGGCCTGACTGGGCAACTGCGCCGTCTTGCCGTTGATGCCATCCCGAAGGATGCGGCTCGGAGTGAAGGTCAAAACCTTGCGCGCGGAAATTACCATGGCCTGACCCGTTTGCGGGTTGCGGCCCATGCGCGATTTTTTGGACCGGACCCGGAACTTGCCGAAGCCCGAAATCTTGATCACTCCGCCTTTGCAGAGCTCTTCCTTTATGGTCTCGAATACGAGCTCCACGAGATCGGCGGCTTCCTTCTTCGAAAAGCCTACCTTCTCATAGACTGAATCAATCAGTTCCGCCTTCGTCAGCGTCATGGCCTCTCCTTAGCGATAGAGGGAAAAAGGGCTAGTTCCTTAAATCTCTTATATTAATTATATCAAGGATATACAATTTAGGAATGAAAAAAAGGGAAGCGTTCCGAGAGCTTACGAGAACCGCTCTGGTGGCGGCTGTCCGAGGATCAGTTTTGGGCGATTCGTTTTTCCAGGTAAAGTAGCGGATCTACCGGTCTTTTATCGTTGCGGACCTCGAAATGGAGGTGGTACCCGCGGGAGCGGCCGGTGCGGCCGACTTTACCGACGAGCTGGCCACGAGACACGAACTGGCCCTTCTTCACGTTGAACTCTTTGAGATGGGCGTACACGGTCGTGTAGCTGTCGGCGTGACGGACGATGACCATCTTGCCGTACCCACGCAATTTGCTGTCGGCGTAGATCACATGCCCCGAGCGCGCAGAATGAACCGGCGTTCCTTTGTTGGCGGCGATGTCGATGCCTTCGTGCTGCTTCTTTCTGCCGTGGTGAACGCGGTTTCCGAAGAAGGAGCTGATCGGGCCGCCCACGGGCCAGCTGAAGTGAGCTTCTTGTAAATCGTAGACGAGCGGGGCTCCGTTCTCGGCGGCCGGCTCGCGGCCATCGCCATCCGGATCGTTCCAGAGCGGATTGTCCTCAAAAGGAAGATAGAGCTTAGATCCAGCGCGCAATCCTTTGGCGACGAGGGCCGCGTTCTTCTCACGCAGCGCTTCCACGGGAACGTCGTACTCATTGGCCAAGCCCGCAAGCGTATCCCCCGCCGCGACGGTGTGATACCGCGCACGGATTCCGGAACAACCGGCAAGCAATAATAAGGATAGCGTTAAGAGGTGCTTCATTTCTTCCTGAACAATGGGACCTAAATTAGTCCAACTAGACAACCAGAGTCAACCCAAAGGGCTCATCGGGAGAACTACCCGAAATCTAGAGAGGCCCGATGAGTTTTGCGGAGAATAGTCTAATGGTATCGGAATTTTAGATAACGCTTCGTTTCATTTGCCGTCGAAAGTCCGCCTTTATTTGACGCTTCGCGTCCAGGCTAAATCCAGAAACTTAGGCGCGAGCGATTGGTAGAAGGCTTGATGGGTGGCGTCCGCCGTGAGGGGCACTATCGAGACTTTTCCCTCCTGCAACGCCTGGCAGTCGCCGTGGGGGTCGGCTTCAAAACCTTCATAGGCGCCTCCGATCCAGTAGTAGTCCTTGCCGCGCGGATCGGCGCGCCGGATCACTTCGTTGGCGTAGTAGCGGATGCCTTGCTTGGCGAGAGTCATCCCTTGGATCGCGTCCCACTCGAGGTTGGGAATGTTCACGTTCAAAAGCGTGTGAGGAGGGAACTTCACGTCCCGGGTGGCGCCCACCACCACCGCCGCGACCTTCGCCGCGACGTCGAAGTTCATGGGAGCCCGGGGTAGCTTCGAAATGCCGTACGGATGATCGACTAGGGAGAAGGCGTAAGCCGGAATGTTGAGAAGCGCCCCTTCCCTCGCCGCCGCGACCGTTCCCGAGTAATGGACGTCGGTGCCGAGGTTCGCGCCGTTATTGATACCGGAGACGATGAGGTCGGGCTTAACTTTTAAGATCTCCCGAATCCCCAGGTAGATGCAGTCCGCGGGGGTGCCCGTCGTCGCATACCGGCCCGGCGCGAGCTCGAAAATCCGTAAAGGCTTGTGCAGGGTGAGGCTATGCCCGGCGGTGCTCCGCTCGCGGTGAGGCGCCACCACCGTCACTTCGCCAAACGCTTCGAGAGCGCTCGCTAAGGCGTGGATCCCTGGGGACTCGATGCCGTCGTCGTTACTGATTAGAATCTTCACTGCGGTCCTCCGGACATCAGATAAGCCTCGATGAAACCCTGCAGGTCGCCGTCGAGGATGCGGTCCGGATCCCCCACTTCGAAATCCGTGCGGTGGTCTTTGATCATGCGATAGGGCGCGAGCACGTAAGAGCGGATCTGGCTGCCCCAGGCGATGTCCGACTTACCGTCTTCCACAATTTTCGCGGCGGCCTTTTGGATCTCGAGCTCGCGCTCGTAGAGGCGTGCTTTCAAAATCTTCATCGCCAGGTTCTTGTTCTGTAGCTGCGACCGCTCGTTCTGGCACTGCACGACGATGTTCGTCGGTAAGTGAGTGAGGCGCACGGCGGAGTCGGTTTTGTTCACCTTCTGTCCGCCCTTACCGCCCGAGCGGTAGGTGTCGACCCGCAGATCCTTGTCCTCGATGACGATCTCAATCGAGTCCTCGATGTCCGGATAGACGTAGACCGAGGCAAACGAGGTGTGACGGCGTGCGTTCGAGTCGAACGGCGAAATGCGAACCAAACGATGCACTCCGATTTCCGCTTTCAAAAATCCAAAGGCGTAAGGGCCATCGACGGTAAAAGTCGTCGACTTGATGCCTGCTTCTTCCCCGTCTTGGGTGTCGACGACGGAGGTTTTGTAGCCCTGCTTCTCACAGTAGCGCAGGTACATGCGCATCAGAATCTGCGCCCAGTCCTGGGCTTCCGTCCCACCGGCACCGGCGTTGATGCTCAAAATCGCGTTGGCGTTGTCTTGAGCGCCGCCGAGCATGGCTTGAATTTCCATGGCGCGGGCTTTGGCCGCGGCTTTGGTCAGAGAGTTGTGCGCCTCGCGGACCGCCTCTTCGCCCTCGTACACTTCGAGGGCGAGCTCGCCTTCTTCGACGAGGCTCTGTAGCTCGCGGATGCCTTTCACCGCGGCTTCGACTGCCGCCTTGTCTTTCAAAACGTTTTTGGCGCGGCCGCTGTCGTTCCAAAACTCGGGCGAGGCCTCAAGCTCCTCGATCTCTTCGATGCGCTTTAGCTTCTTATCGTATTCAAAGACGCCCCCGGAGGGACTGGAGACGGCCCTGCAAGTCGGCGGTACGGGTCTTCAATTCGTCGAGGCTCGGCAAATCCATGGGGTCTCTCCTTTAGGCGCTGTAACCTAAATTTTTAGAGTCCACGGGCTTTCAAAGCAATAGAAAAGGGCGGTCTTCCCCGCGCTCGGAGAAAACCGCCCTTTAAGCTGACTTCGCTTTTGACTCGTCAGTCCTTAGAAGGACCGAGAGCGGATTCCGAGGCGGAATCCACCGATACCGAGCGAGAGCGAGAAAGACCTGTACCGACGACGGCCACCGCAGAAGCGCACGGCTTGATGATGGCAGGCAAAACCGCTGTGCATGCGAGCGTGGCAACCGCCGGCGCGGTATCCGTAGCCGTAACCGTATCCATATCCGCCGCCGCCGTAACCGCCACCGCCGTAACCGCCACCGCCGTAACCATATCCGTAGCCGTAGCCACCGAAGCCACCGCTGTAGCCATGACTTCCGCCCATGTAGCCACCGCCGCAGGTATTGCAGCTACTCACAGGCACCGGGTACGGCATCGGCATAGGCACGGGCATCGGCCGATAAATCGGCTGTTGCTGCGCAATGTTCACCCGAACCGAGACCGAAGTCCCGGGATAGGGCGAGAACCCAAAAGACGGCGCCGCAAACACCGTCAAAATCATGAGAGCGTAAACGCTCAGAGTTTTAGTCAGCTTTTCCATCTCTACAACCTCAGCTTCTACTATTTCCAACACAACTTTCCCCGCTCGAGACAGAGGACGGGGAACGACCTGCATTGGGTAAGAGCAAGGGGCGTGCCATGGCCACAACGGGTGCGGCCCTACGGGATAGGCAGCCTGCCAGGGGTTGGGCGGGCAAAAAACGGCAAGACAGTTGTTGGGGGGATGGACAGGGAATTCGCGTTTCTGCTATATCCCGCAGCCGATGCGGCGTTGGTCAACACTGCGTTGCCATAACCCGTGGAGATTTCGGCAAGGATGATCGCTAACGTTCCTTATTACCGGCTTTTTTTGCAGTCGGAGCTCGCTCGCCGCTGCCGAAAGAACCCCCGTTACAGCCTGAGAGCTTTCGCGGGACACCTCGAAATGGATCCCGGTGCTTTCTCCCGTATTCTGTCTGGTAAACGCCCTCTGTCGCCTCGTTTAGCGCGCCGGCTGTCGGACACTCTGAGCCTGACCCTCGAAGATCAGATGAAGTTTTTGAACTCCGTTGCGCAAGATCGCGCTTGGCAGGGGCTGCAAAGCTTGGTCGGTCCCCCTCCGTCTCAAGAGGAAACCGAGGAGATTAGCCAAGATCGCTTTCAGGTCATCGCGGATGTTTATCATTACGCCATTCTCGAGCTGACGTTCGTCGAAGGCTTTCAAGACGATCCCCGCTGGATCGCGCGCGCGCTCGGCATCACCGCCATTGAAGCACAGCTCGCCCTCGCCCGCCTCTTGCGGCTGGGCCTACTCGAGCGCAAAGACGGAAAGCTCAAGAAAACGCACCGTCAAATCACCACCCGCGATAAGCACGTCACCACCCCGGCGCACCGCCATCATCAGAAGCAGGTGCTCTCCGGCGCCATGGAATCTCTCGAAAAGGATTCCATCGAGGACCGCGACATCACGTCCATGACCATGGCCGTGGATCCCGACCGGCTTCCGCTGGCTAAGAAGCTCATCGCGGAATTTACCCGCCAGATTTGCGAGGCCTTGGAAAACGGCAAACAGAAACGCGTCTATCAGCTGGGGGTCAGCCTGTACCCTCTGCAGAAAAAGGAACGTACCCGTGAATAAACTCCTTCTCTTGTTGGTGGTCTGCCTCGGTGCTCAAGTCGCCCTCGCCTCGGAAGGCAGCGGCGCTCACGGCGCCGACATCGAAGCCGACCAAAACAATATCTGGTTCCTGGGACCCGAAGAGATTCAATACTGCATCTCCATTGAGGCGGGCAGCACGCTCGTCAAAGCGGATGCGAGGACCCTCATCATCGACGGGTTTGCCGACTGGCGCCTCTTCTTCGCAAAAACCGGTTACCTCGAAAAAGAGTTTGGCCACAAGCATGCCCTTCCCAGCCCGTTTGACGTCGAGTTCCCGGACAAGAAGCCGAGAGCGATGAGCATCCACCCGCATGAAGTCGAGAAATGCACCGACCCCGCCCATCAACTCGAGTTTCGCTTCTCAAAAAGCTCCGAAACCAACTGGTCGCTCGACGCGAATCATGCGTACGGCGCGGCCATCCGCGGCCCTTACGATCACAAGACGTTCCGCACAGGCGGCGTCATCTGGATATCCGACTCCCTCAAGACTCCTTTGGAACGAAAGCACGTCCTTTTGCATGAGCTCGGGCACATTTTCGGAATGCCGCATAATTCTACTTATGTAATGTACGAAAAGATCGGGCGTCTCATTCTGATGACCCAAAACCTGCCCCGCGTCGAGGCCGGGCTTGGCATGATCGAGAGCCCTTCGTGGAAATACCTGATTCGGCCAAACACCGTCCTCACGCTCGAAAGCCTGGAAGCCTCGGGTATCGGGACGGGCCGCTTCGGAGGCACGAGCCCGTTCCTGGGAATGCCCCCTTCCACGCTCATTCCGTTCGTCGCGGGCGTGACGAAATTGACCTACGTCGGGGCGCAGAACGACGGCAGCTTTACCTATAGCATCAATCTCGGCTTTAACGCTGGCGGCAACCGAATGACGGGAACCTTTTATCGTCGATACCATCACTACGATGTAGGCCCGTCCATTCACACCAGATGGCTGAAAGACGGCCAGCTCGCCGAGAGCCGCGTGCACCTCGAAATGCTCCTCCGGGCGCAGATAAGGAACGACATCGGGGGCGGCTCCAAACAGATTCCCCTCGAGGGAGCGTTCACGGACGGCAAGGGCTATACTTACCCCGCGATCATCGAGTTCCCGTTCGGAGCGGTCGTGAAGCTTTTCGATATCAAGACCGCGACCTGGTACTCGCTCTCGTCGTTTCCGTACGAGCAGGCGCCCTAGGCTAAGGCCGGGCGTGATGCTTGCGGTACAGCATCGCCGTGCCCTCGAGCGTGAGGTTCGGCAGATATTTCGCGGGCAGCTTCAATTTCTGATGAAAGAGATAGGCCAGCCCGCCGGTCAGCGCAACCTCGCACGGCCCCACTTCCGCGACGATTCTCGCGAGAATACCGTCGAGTAAATCGAGATAACCGAAAGTCATTCCGCTTTGAATGCAGGTGATGGTGTTCTTTCCGATGACCGACTTCGGAAAGGCCACGTCGATGGGCGGAAGCTTGGCGGTGTTTCCGCTCAAGGCGGCCGCTCCCAAGCGAGGGCCAGGCAGAATCACGCCGCCCTCGTACCCGCGCTCCAGGGTCACGACGTCAAAGGTCGTGGCCGTGCCGAGATCGATGACGATCGCGGGAAGCTTCATCTTCTCGACGGCGTAGGCCGCGTTGGC
>JAYUGC010000180.1:0-8464 GCA_043767805.1 Pseudomonadota bacterium
CCACCCCCCGGTATTATCGGGAGTCAGGATCTGTGATGGCACCACAGGTGTCATTTTCGCTTGGTATTTAGGGGGTGTCCGAATCGCTCGGTAATAACATATGAGGAGTAGCTGCCCAGAGAGCGTCATATAACGCCAACTCCGTCACCCAAGAAACACAGGAATCACCCCTTTATCCTTCCTATCCACATCGCGATCTCAGCCCGCTCGACATCGTGGCCGTTTTTATCGATGGGAAGCGATTCGCGCGCCTCGGCGTTGTGGTCGCTCTCGGTGTCGGGCGAGATGGCAAGAAGTACGTGCTGGGGATCTACCAGTCGTCGACGGAGAACTCCGCCGCGTGTCTCGCCCTGCTCACCGATCTCGAAAAAAGAGGCCTCCCTGAACGAGAACTCCTGTTCATCGTCGACGGTGGAAGCGGCTTGAACAAGGCACTCAACGAGAAGTACCAGATCGATGACCCCGCGAACCGTCGCGCCTACCGCGTGCGGTGTTTCGTGCATAAGTGGAGGAACATCAGCGACGTTCTCGACGAGAAGGGTCAGGCCGAGGCAGGGCCGTTGTTCTGGGCGATACGAGACGCCAGAGACTACAGCTCTGCAAAGGCGGCCTCCGATGCGCTGGAAAGTTGCCTGAAACACCACAACGTCTCTGCGCTCAACTCGTATCACGAAGCAAAGGACGACTTACTCGCAATACACCGGCTGCAGGTGGGACGAGAACTACGGGCACTTTTATCGACGACAAATCCCATCGAGTCGCTCAACTCACTACTCGAAGAGGACCTGCGTCGCGTGAAACGTTGGCGTGACTCTCAGCACTTTCAGCGGTGGATGGCTACCGCTTGCCTCAGGAACGAGAAGAGAATGCGCCGGGTGAAGGGCCATCGCGGACTCCCCGCGCTCGTCATCCGGCTCCAGCAGCTTTGCAACACCCAGTCGGCGGTTGACAACAAGGCCGCCGTTGCATGATGAAACCCGAGCCACTCATCCACGACTTTCAACTACCCGAGGGGCAACGCCCGGATCGGAAGCAAGGCCATAGAGGACATCGAAATCTTCCGGCTGAAGGGGTCTAAGCTCTAAGCGGCTTACCTTAAGAGTCACTACCAACGGCTCCTCTATATGGGACACGATCCTCATCTTCCCGCCACACGCCGCGCACGCCATGATATCGATGGAAAAGGACCTCTTTAATAGGTTCGACCAACTACGATTTGGACGCTCATGTCTCTTTTCAATGGAGTCAGCCGTTGATGCCGGCACGATCCTTTTCCTGTCTTTGGAATTCGGGGCAAAGACTCGATGGTATCTGAATAGGTTCGCTCTCAGGCGTTTGTGACCGTGAAGTACCCCTTTCCAAAAGGCATTCGAGCTCCTACCGAGCAGCATTAGAGGGGCACTCCGATGGAAAGGCCGCCAAAGGGCATGAAATAGGTGTGGCCCTTTTGAAAGTCATAGGCCTGGAGGTAGGCGGAGAGACGGAAGATCACCAAGTCCCCTCGGAATTCATAACCTAAACCCAATCCAGCAAAAGAGTCCTTCTTGGTGGACGGAGACGTGGTAATCCGGGTAACCAGAGTTCCGGAGACTCCGGTGAAGAGGTGGTGTGAGTCTTCGCCGAGGAGATATACTTTCACTTCGGGGTGCAGGGTCCAGGTAAATTCCGCATCGCCTACCAGACAGGTGCCCACTCCGAGGCCTACCGCCACTCGGTCGCTAATTCGGTGGTCGACGTTGAAGCCCATCCCCATGGAGTTCTTTCCAAGAAGTTCGAACGTGAGGTCGGTTCGGCTTTTTTCGATCCCTTTCGCTACCTGGGGGGAGGCCATTACCATTAGGGCGGCTATCCACAGTCCAATTTGTCTTGCCATGCGTCTTCTCCTTCGGCGGGAAGATTAGGTTTTCCTCGGGGGTGCCGCTACTCGCATTCCCGTTGTAGGGGTAGGCCGTCTCCACTACCCTTGTCCCATGACGGAAAAAACTCCGATTTCCAGTCGGAAATCCCCCAAACAGGAGCGTTCCCGCTATCTCGTTGGGACGATTCTCGCGGCAGCAACTCGCGTTTTTGGAAAAGTGGGCGGCAAGGCGACCACGAACCGCATCGCCCAAGTGGCCGGGGTGAGCATCGGCTCCCTCTATCAGTATTTTCCAAACAAAGATGCCTTGGTGGCCACGCTGATCCGGGAACGGGTCGAAGGGCAAGACAGGGCGTTGGAAGCCTTGCTCGGAAGTTCCCGAGGGCGGCCCCCGGATGCGGTCATTGCCGAGATGATAGGGATGATTGCCGCGGACTCATTGAAGAGCCGAACTTTCATGCGGACGCTCTACTCCCGGGGGGTGGCTCTCGAGTTTGTGCCGGTGGTGGTGGAATTTCGTCTCAAGGCCATCGGCCGGATCGCAGCCTTTCTCAAAGAGAACTATGGTGGCACACTGCGTGTCACCGAGGTGGATCGATCCGTTTTCTATCTAATTCACGCCGTACTGGGTGTGATCTCGGCCGTGGTGGTTAGTTCAGAGGAGACCCCTCAGGAAGCCGAAACTCTCACTCGAGATTTGACGGACATGGCGCTGAAATACCTATTCGTCTCTGGACCGCGATAAGCCCTTGGACCAGCCAAGCCGTGAGAAGCTCGAAGGCAACCAATAGCACTACACCCCGCACATCCATCGGTTTCGTAGAGAGAGGTCCGCAGCCCTAACGCCGCGTCAGCCGCCGTTTTGGGGCACTGATTACTCTTAACTGTATTTATGGCTATTAGGCGGCTTCACGGAAATACCGCTTAATGGCGCCTATCCCTCTCCACGAGTGACTTGGCTAAAGAGAAACGATGACGCCGCCTTAAAACCACTAGGGGTTGCGATGCTTCTCGCGTTGGTAGTGTCGCTCCTGGTTCGTAAGGTCGGAGGACGCTCGCGCTGGATCGCCCAAGCGGCGCCCTAAACTGCTGAGGGGTCATTTCTCGGTGAGGAATTAGGCCGCTTCGTCGCTGGAGGCCTCGCCGAGATCGATAGCTTCGTAGAGTGACCCCCGCCATCCCGGTTCCGTATAGCGAAGGTCCCGCCCACCTTGGCCCTCTAAGGACGGTCTGTATGAGGAGTAGCTGCCCGACGGCCGTCTTCTGTTTAAGGACGCATAATCTTAGTTAGGTTAACCTCGATGGCGTGGGTGGAAGATGAACTACGAATTCGGGAGAGGGGATAAAAAAGACGAGTCATGGACTAACTCAGTTTTTTCAGCGCCGCTTCTTTGACGTCGGCGCGCCAAATCTTGAAGAGGCCGAGGATCTTGTTCTGCTTGCGGCCCTTAGGGAGCGGCTCTATCTCTATCGTCGGATTTCCCCATTTATCTTCCCCAAAGCCGACGACCTTACCCCGACCACTCTTATATTTTCCGATGAGAACCAGGTCTCCCACCTTGAAGTATTTTGTCACTGGGGAATGCTTCATGCTTTTCGCTCCGATTCTGGCTGAGCTCGGCAGACTCCCCCGTAAAAGCGGGCGGGAGCTGGTATTATCGTCTCATGGCACGTCTCTTAAAAGGCTTCCTTCTTTGTTTAGCGCTCGCGAACTGTTCCGGCGGGGGAAGCGTGGGGAGTGGAGGCGGCGGCTCGCCGGGAGAGACGGCACGCGATTTTCTCTCCGCCGATACTTACACCAAGCTCGTCATCGAAATTCAGGCGATGGACGGCTTCACGCCGGTGCAAGCTACCCTCGATAATTTGAAAGCGCTTATGGAAGCGCGGCTCAATAAGCCAGGTGGCGTCACCGTGATTTCGGATCCGGTCATCGCCGCGCAAGGCAAAGGCAGCTACTCCTTGGACGATGTAAAAAGCATCGAGGCCGCCGAGCGAAAGTCGTATCGATCGGCGGACCAGATCGTCGCCTACTTTCTTTTCGTGGATGGCGCCTCCACGTCCGACTCAGGCTCCTTGAAGACTCTCGGTCAAGCTTACGGCAGTAGCTCCATGGTGCTTTACGAGGGCACGATTCGTTCGCTCTCCGGCACGCCCATCACCCAGCCAACTCGCGCCGTCTTGGAGAGCACGGTAATCGAGCACGAAATGGGACACATTCTAGGCCTCGTCAACACGGGAACGGCTCCGCAAACCGCGCATCAAGACACCGCTCATGGGGCCCATTGCACAAATACGAATTGCCTCATGTACTACCTCGCCGATACGGGCGACGTGGTGGCTAACCTCCTGGGCGGGGTGGTGCCGTCGTTAGACGCCGCCTGCCTTCAAGACCTCCAAGCGAACGGCGGCAAATGAGCACCCAGTATTCTTCCGGAATGCAGTAAAGAGCGGGCCCGATGGCACGGGTCCTGCTCTACCTTCCGACCGATGGATAATCCGAAGATTTACCTGAAAGAGACGAAAAAGTTCGGCAAAGGCGTGTTCACCCGTAGAGCAATTCGACAAGGCGAGGTCGTCGCCGTTTTCGATGGGCAACGCTACGACGGTCGGTTCAAAGGGTGGACCGAGGAGCTCCTCACCCACACTATTCAGTACGGGCGCTCGCAATGGCGGGACTCCAAGGGCATCGCCCGCTACCTCAATCATTCATGCGATCCCAATTGCGGCATCCGCGGGTTATTCCAAGTGGTCGCCAGGCGGGACATCGCCGCGGGCGAACAGCTGACGTGGGATTATGAGATGACTGAAAAGAGCGACTGGTTCCGCCTGCGTTGCCAGTGCGGCTCTCCCAAGTGCCGCAAGGTCATCGGTCATCACGATCGGATGCCCGCGACCGTTCGCTCGCTCTATAAAGGGTATCTCTCTTACTGGCTTCGTTAAGAGCCCAAGTGCTTAAAATCCAGCAGCCTGACCCCTTTCGAGGCCGCTTTTCGCTTCTAGGGCATGAAGCTAAAAACACTTCCAGTCCTTATGATGCTGGTTTGCTTCGCCTCCCCCATGGCGAAAGGCGATGAGCCGTCGGCTCCCGCCGCCGGCGAAAAAGCCGCCGCCGCCCCGGTCGCCAGTCAAACGGCGGACGACAAGGAGTTAGAAGAGCTCGAGCGCCTGGCCGAAGCCTATATGATGCAGAAATTGACGG
Source organism: Pseudomonadota bacterium (assembly GCA_043767805.1). Taxonomy (GTDB): domain Bacteria; phylum Bdellovibrionota; class FAC87; order UBA2466; family UBA2466; genus CAZZHG01. Next base: position 5,058 of record JAYUGC010000180.1, read on the forward strand.
ATAAGGTTAACGCCGAGGCCGGGGCGGGCGGTGGTGTTGACGCCAGTGCTCGCCTAGACAAAGCGCGGTAGCCACGCCGACGTTCAAACTCTCGACTTGGCCGCTGCCCGGAATGCAGGCCACTTGATCCGCAATCGCGAAGATGCCTTTCGAGACACCTTTCGCTTCACTGCCCAGAATGAAAACCACTTTGGGCGGCATCCGGTAATTATAGATGGACTGCCCTTTGCCACTCGTCGTCGCGATGAGCGTGTAGCCGGCTCTCTTCAAAGTCGTGAGACCTTCGCGCGCGACCGGAACGGGGACGAGCTTCACGAACTCCGCCGCGCCTTCCGCGATACGCACAGCGGAAGGCATGAGCTTCGTCAGCACCGTCGGCTCGCCGATGACGTAGGTCACTCCGAAGTGAGCGCACGAGCGCAAGATGGCTCCGATGTTTTGCGGATTCTGAACGCCGTCGAGCCACACCACGGGACCGTTTCCTTTGGTGACGACTTCGTCGAGGCTCGAAGGCGGCACTGCCTTCGCGACGAAACACAAACCTTCGTGATGGACGGAGCCGGAAATGGACTCCATCTCCGCGTCATTCACCGCGTGGTAGGCCTTGCGATTAGCGACGCACCAGCGGACGATTTCCGAAAATTCTTTCGCGAGCGCTTCATTGAAATACACGCGCACGATGGCGGCGGGCCGCTTGGCGAAAATCTGCAGGCACGCTTCACGCCCGTGCACTTTCATTTCGTCGGCCGTTAGGCCGCGGGGCCTGTCTTTTTCAGATACCAAGTTAGCCTCCGGAGGGGATGCGAAAAGGGCGCAGCTTAACGGAGTCAACGCCTCGCATCAACCCGCCCGCGGAGATTGGTGGATTAGATCGCTATTTCAAACACTTAGAATCAGGCATGGCTAGATGGCCCGCACGCCGTGCGGACTGGCGTGGCAGGGCAGCACCTGGATGCCGGCATTGCGGCAGTCTTGAGCGAGGGCTGACTTCAGATCGGGAGGAACGAGCGCGAGGATGCAGCCCCCTTGAGCGGCGCCGCAGACCTTCGAGCCGTAGACTTTGCGTTGGTCCAGGAAGGTGATGATCTCCTCCAAGCGCTTCGTCTCGACTTTAAATAAAGTACGGCGCACGCGCCACTCTTCGCTCACGCAATGGCCGATGTACTTCCAGTTCAGATTGCCCACGCGCAGCTCGGCGTCGAGGTCATTGGCCACGCGCGCGACTTCGTGCATCCCGCGCAAGATGGGCTCGTTGTTCTCGAACGCGCCCTTGAAGAGCTCCCAGTTGGAAAGCCCGCTCTGGTGCGTCTCACCCGAATAGAGAATGAGTAGCCGCTCAGAGAGCTCCGGGAAAACGCCTTCGGGGTACCCTTGGCGCTCGATGCTTCCCGTCTGAAAGGAAGAGCAATTCACGCCGCCAAAGAGCGCGGCGAGATAATCTTGGGTGCCCGTCGGCATCTTCAAGAACGCGGCTTCCATGTCCTTCACCCAATCGAGCATCTTCCACTGCCAGCCCTGATCGACGAAATCGCCGAAAAGCCGGGCGAGCCCTCGCACGAGCGCCACGCAGAGCGAAGAGCTTCCGCCCAAGCCGCTGCCCACCGGCACCTTCGATTCGATGGAGAGGCGAAAGATCCGATCGGGAAGCTCCGCCTTTTGAGAGAGATAGTGCGAGATGACCGCCACCGGAAATTGCACCGCGCGGCTGAGTTTGCGGACCTCTTCGAGGGTCGGAACTTTTTCGAAAAAGAACGCTTCTCCCGACGGCGTGCGCAGCTCGACGCGAAAAGGGCCGTTCACGACTTCGAAGTGAACGGTCTGGGTGAGATCGAGCGCGACATTGATGGTCTTGGCGCCTCCGGTCAGCGTATAGAGAGGCCAGAGATCCAGCGTTCCCCCCGCCAAATCGGCACGGGTTGCGGCCTCGACTTTGAATCGTTCCACTTTGCCTCCGCCAGGTGTGTCAGAACTCGATGACGAACTCGCTCTCGCGTACGTACCCGAGAACGCGCCGGATGGTGCGTTCCTGCTCGACCGGATCGGCTTTGAGCTTTTCGATCTGTTTCTCGAGCAGATCCCACTCTTGATTGGAGCGGGCAATTTCCCGGGTCAGTTCCTCATTCTGCCGTACCATGCGCCGCCAGTCCAACCAGCCGCGTTTGGAAAAGAAGCCCATGCCCGCGAGGGAAAGAAGCAGAGCGCAAAAAAATAGGCGAGGCAGCCAAATTCCAGGGGAAAATGTCATAGAGAGGCCTAGGGGACGGCGTAGACGGTACCAGACACCCCGCCGGGCGTCATTTCGGGACATGAATTGTGTTGGTGGAACCGAGGGCCAGGCGAGGCAGGCCTGCGGTTATTACTATCTTATCGCCGCGGGCCGAAAGATTCAATTGGGCCGCGATTTCCGCTGTGAGGGAGAGAGCTAGAGTCCGCTCAGGAGGCCCTTTCGGGACAACGCGTTCGCGCAGCCGGAGAAACGGATATTCCCAAGCGTGGTAAACGAAGGCCCCGAAAGTAAGCGAGAGCCCAATCAAGAGCGGAATGAAAAACAAAGGACTCTGGTAGTACGCCTTTCCCGCGGCCGTTCTCTGAAAGGTTTCCATGGTGATGAAAATCACCAGGATGTGGCTCAGATAGAGCGAATAAGAGATCGTGCTCAAATAAGTTACTGCCGAGGCAAACGGAGAAAAAGCGGGACGCTTCATCGCGTAAAACCAGGGAAGCACGAGCGCGAAGCCGAGCGAGACTAACGGGAAGCCCAAGACCTGGAGCCAGCGCGAGCCAAGCAGTCCCGGGTAATCGAAATACATATAGAGCGACACGGTAGTGACCAAAGAGAGCCCAACGAGAGAGTAGCGCCGGAGACGTTCCCAGACCTCGGGAAAATATTTAAAGATCACCGCCATCCCTATCCCGTACATCAGGGCGTCAAGCCGAAGGACGACCACCTGGCGAAGCTTCCAGTCGAAAGCGTACCATTCGTGGAAAATCGGCTCCCTCGCTCGCAGAAGGATTGGGACCACGAGAAAAACCGACGCGCTGATCAGCAAACTGAGTAGCGGTTTTATCGACGAGCGGATCAGCAAAAAGCAAAGCAGAGGAAAGAGCAGATAGAAATGTTCCTCCACGCTCAAGCTCCAGGCGTGGCGATAGAAACTCCTGCCTTCCGAAGCGAAATTTTGCAGAAAGAAAACGAAGCTGAGGCCCCGGGAAACCGGCTCGGAGCGACCGGAGGAGTGAAAGTAATGGAGAAACAGGAAAAGGTAGTACGCCGGAAGCGTGCGGAACCACCGCCGCGCCCAGAAGTGAAGCAAATCGCCCCGCTTGTGGAAGCGGCCGGTGCGGATCAGATCGATGAGAATCCCTCCGATGAGAAAACCGCTCAGGACGAAGAATAGCTCTACCCC
>JAYUGC010000181.1:0-21097 GCA_043767805.1 Pseudomonadota bacterium
TAACCCGAGCATCTCGACAATTACCGCCTATCACCCGTACGGTCCCATCTTTCCCATGGACCCACGCGCGATCGATTCGGTTGGAGACCAGGTGCTAAGCGAGCACCTCTTCGGATTTCATAGCCGCGCCTCAACCCGGGATGGTTTCGCGCCTGTTCTATCGCAAGTCGAGCTAGACCGTTCCAACACGACCGTTCGAATCACACCCCAACAACCAATTCGCAGAAGCGATGGCAGCGAGGTCAGCTCCACTGACATCTGCAACGCCGTGAAGGAATCATTTCAGGGTACGAGTCATATTCCTTATAGCTCCCTCCTACGATCCATCGATTGCACCGGTCAAACCGTTAACATCAAAATGACCAAGATTCCGGCAAACATCGAATTCCTATTCACTCTGCCGGACTTTTCCATTTTTGATAAGGCCACACTACCTGTAAAATCTGGCGGTTATGCCCCTACGACTGGACCCTATGTAATTCTAAGTTCGAGTTCCGATGAAGTAATCCTGGGGCGGAATCGATTCTATCCGGCCAACTTGGTGGCCAACGAAATCGATCGGTTATCGTTGCGTTCTTATTCCTCCTCAGATACCGAAAGCTTCGCCCGGAAGTTAGACCCTGCGAAAGATCACTTCGCCTATTTTTTCGGCCACGTTCTTTCTGAGACGTCCAAAGAACTTCTAAGGGAAAGAGGATATCGACTGAATCTCTACCCTTCTGAATGGCTGATTTACCTCGGGTTCCAACCTGAGGTTAAAATCCAGGACCGGAAAATAGTGGCTTCCTATCTGGACAAAATTCGTAAGGACCTTTTAGTTATCGCGCCAGCTGGACAGCAGGCTTATTCGATTGCCCCCTCCGATCGTCCTTGGGCTTTAGATGGGCAGCAATACCAGCATTTGATTGGTAAGACTGGTACAGAAAGTCTACTACCGCTGTCCGAGCCATATACGCTGGGAACTCTAGATCACTGGGCAGAAACTCCTCTGTTTAAGGCAACGCTCACAAACCTCTCCCGTCGATTCCCGAACCTCCGGTTGAAGATATATCCCAGGGCGGAAGGATTAGAATTCTATAAATCCTGCGATCTATTCTTGACGCCCATCGGGATCTCACCGGCGGACCCTCTTTCGCATCTTTCCTTCTTGAAGTCTTTCTATCGAATTTATAAAGATGTTCTTACCGACGACCGATTGACCCTTCTGGCAACCGAAAATGACCCTGGCAAATTCGCGGAAAATGTCAGACAGGTAGAGGTTGAAGTGGCCAGCAAACGGCTAATGGTGCCTCTTGCCCATTTTCCAGGGATCGTTGCCGAGTCCCCCTTATTTGAGAAAGATGAGAGCCTTACCTGGTCTTGGGGGATCCAACCGTGGACCTATCGGCTACGCTAAACCAACTTACGAGAAAGCTTTGCAAGCCAACGCTTGAGACGTGCCAAGTCCACATCAGAAAAGCATTCGGCATAGAAAACAACTATCGCGTTGTTATTGACGGAAAAAGTGCGGGCGAGTCAGTTCAGGGCGGCGGAATTTCAAAATCTCTTCTGACAGCCTATGCAAAGGCTTTGGGCGAGTTCGGGGAGGGCCTCGTCTGTTTGCGAGAAAACCACGACAACCGATCTGGAATGGCCGCCGGACTGCTCTTTTTCCAAGCAGTGGATCGAGCCAAAGCAGAGCTCATCGAGAGGGATGCATTCCTACATCACTATCGAAATGAAGTCCCGTTTCTAGGGCGGCGCCCACTACAAAGGGCTAAATCAAGGTCATTTATAGCGCCAGTCGCATTCCGGATGGCAACGGCCCATCCTGATTGGCACTCTTTCCTTGTGACAGATGACTTGTGTGCAACGGGACAGCGAACTTGCCTCCTCTTCGGTACGGCTGCTGATAGGAACGAGAAATTGGCACTCCAGCGGGCCCATGACGAATACCAGGTCATCGCCCACGTTCATAACATTCGTCCTTCTCGATGCGCTGAGCTTGCTGGCGACTCTTCGAGTTCCTCGTCAGCGGATCGACATCATCTTTCCTCACGAGACAGCAGAAATTTAGAAAGGTTCCGAACGCTTTGCTCTCCTATGAGAGCTACCAAAGGTGGGCGTCAATCCATACACAACCAATGGGAAATTGAACGCCTTCAGAGCCCAATTGAAACGATGGTCTATGCTCGGGTTAGGCACCGCGAACTAACACCCTTGGTATTCGATATACCAGAAGCTGTTGCAGGGAACACTCCTCTGTACCACCCCTTTTGGTAGCTCTGAGTTCTCAATTAAAGCCTCTATCTTTCGCCGGCAGGTGAAAACTTCGGGACAAGTGCATTAAAACCTACCCTACTGGCTTTGCTTTTTTAGTTCCGCGGCAAGCTGCGTCTTCGTGAGCTGCCTCAAGGTTACCTTGATGACCATTTCTTCGAGCACGGTCCGGCCAGACACCGTAAGTTCGTCTAAAGCGGGGTCCAACTCAACCCCGTTCAATTCAAGAAACACGAGTGCAGCAGCGGTCCCAGCTCTTTTGTTTCCGTCTACAAACGGATGATTTTCTACAACATGGTAGAGGTAGGCCGCCGCCATTTCAAAGACGTCCTTGTGCAGATAATCGCCCCCAAAACTCGCTTCAGGCTGGGCAATAGCGGATTGCAACAGCCCTTGATCCCGCACTCCATGGCTTCCACCATAGCAGTCGATCTGATTCTCATGGATCTTGAGAACCTCTTCCAAAGTTAGGAAATAAGGAGGCATCTCGGTGAACGTTTCTATTTAGCCAGGTTCCGGAGGGTCTTGCCGTAACGGCCATTCACTTTTTTCAAAGCCTCATCGAGGCGGGCACCCCTCGCCTTGCGATCGAGCGGCCGGATTTGGAGACTACATCCATCGATAGTAGAAATTTCGAGCGAAGTCCCCTCATCGATCTTGAGAAGATCGAGAATGGGTTTATCGAGGATTAAAGCCAAGCTATTTCCATGACGAGTCAGTTTCTTCACCATAGTGAATACATTGTATATACAATGTATCACCTAGTCAATGTTTCACTGTCAAGAATTTGTTTTTATTGAAGAATCGGGCTGGTCGAATTTGACGGACTGGTCTCTCAAATGCCTTTAGAGAAACCCCCTGGTTCCTAGATGGGGTTTCAAGGAATGCCGATCTGACTTGAACGTAAGTTTATTAAAGCAGAATTGACAAGCGAACCGATCGAAACAAATGAACAGGTAAAAGCGATTGTAGAAATGTACCGAAAGAGATGTGGCTTATCGAGGAGTTCTTTAAAGCCCTGAAAACGGGGTATGACTATGAAAATCGGCAACTCGAGAGCAAGAAAACGCTTCTCAATACACTCGCCATTTTTTCTCCGTTAGCAGTGCAAATGCTGCTACTTCGATCTCTTTCTCGGACGAACCAGCGAATTCCTCTGGAATGTGCGTCTACCAAATCGCAAATCGCGGTGCTTCGAAGATTTTCCGAAGTAAAATTGCCGAAAAGGCTCGGAACACATACTGCATTCTTAGCTGTTGTTACGATGGGTGGTCACATAAAAAGTAACGGCCCACCAGGATGGCTAGTCATATGGCGCGGATTTAGCAGACTTCTGGTCCTGGAATCTACGTGGGTTGCGGCTCTTGAAGGATGTGATCGATGATCAGTCCTCAAGGAAGGCTGCTCTCCTACCCACCTGTAATTGCGGCGGTTTAAACGCTGTGTTTGAACTTCGTCCCTCGGAAAAGGGCTCTGGCCGTGCTTTTCCAAACCTTGATATTCGGGACTAACAGCTGATAACGGGTTTTGGGGCGCACCTAAAAGCCTCATCTGTCACGTGCTAGAATTAGATTTGTTAGATACAATTTCAAAGCTCGCTTCACCGTTATCAATCCCAACTAAAACGAACTGACCTTCTCTTTCGGAGACATCTCTATGAAGACCCTTGTGGGTTTCGGACCGCTCCTTGTGGCGTTGTGTGGCCTTATTTCGCAGAACGCTGCGGCAGGCTCTCGCCTCATCAACGGCATTCCCGTGGGTCCAGGCACCTGGAAGGAAGTAATCCGCATTCGCTCCGATGGAGCCGGATGCACGGCAACGGTCGTCGGACCGCGCACCATCATCACGGCCGCCCACTGCGCCAAGACGGGAGGCACCGCTACCTTCACCTTAGATGGCAAAGATTACAGCGCCGTAATGACCCGTAGCACGGTGTACCCCGGGCAAGACCACGACGTCTCCTTAGGACTCGTGACCCCGGAAATCACGGGCATCACGCCCGCCACCATCGGCGGCACCGCGAGCGTCGGCCTCGGCATCACGCTCCTCGGCTACGGCTGCGTGAACGCGGGCGGCGGCGGCGGCAACGACGGCGTGCTTCGCATCGGCGACTCAGCCATCATCGAGTTCTCCGGCTTCGACATGGTCAGCAAGAAAGCCGGCGGCGCTGCCCTCTGCTTCGGCGACTCGGGCGGACCGGCCTTCCTCGTCAACGGCACGAAGAAAACTTTGCTCGGCATCAACTCCAAAGGAAACATCCAGGACACGAACTACAACGCCCGCCTGGATAGCGACGAGAGCAAAAAGTTCTTCACCAAATGGACGGGCGACAACAACAACGCGCAAATCTGCGGCGTGAACCTGCAATGCGGCGGCGTCGATCCCGTCGACCCCGCGCCCACCTGCACCCTCAGCGCGAATCCCTCCACCTTTAAAGTCGGCGAACAAACTTCCATCGCCCTCATCGGCAGCGGCAAGATCACCGCAGCGAGAATCAACGGCAAAACGGTCACCTTCCCCACGGGCAGCACCGTGGAAGTCGGCAACGCCGCCGGTAACTTCACCGCTCAAGGCGAAGTCGTCGGACCCGGCGGCACGGGAACCTGCACCGCGAGCTACACCGTTCAAGGCGGAGGCCCCGGCCCCACCGCTCCTTCTTGTACGCTTACCGCGACGCCTCAAAACGTGAAAAAAGGCGAGACCGTCACGCTGGAAATCAACGTCACGGGACAGGCTAACAACGCGACCATCGACGGCACGCCTGTTTCTGTTCCCACCGGCAAGAAGATGCTGCAACCGAACAACGTCGGCGTGTTCACGGCCTCCGCGAACGCCACCGGCAACGGCGGCACGGGCAGCTGCTCGGCGACCTACGAGGTCACCGAAGGCCAGGATCCCATCGATCCGACGGCCCCGAACTTCGCCATCATCGACTCGTATTGCGGCACGAACACCCTCAGCACCAAAGTCACCAAGGTTTGCTTAGGCGTCGTGAAAAAAGACGCCTCGGTCGGAAGCCTCAGAGTGACTCACGTCGTGAGCATCACCTACTTCGACAACAACGGCGTACAGCAAACGGAGCGTCTGCCCATCATCGCGTCCGCTCCGCGCGCGCAACAACAGGGCGAGACCTCGACGAAGGAAGACCTCACGCTCTACACGAACACGATGATCGCCGCCGCGAACTATGCCGTGATGGATACGCGCAAAGCCATCCTCACCAAGTTCGGCGCGACGCCCATCGCTCTCGAAGGCAGAAACTCCACGGGTCAGTACTTCATCGTGGACTTGAAGTTACCGGGCGTCGTGCAAACGCCGAAGCCGGTTACGTCTCGCTGGTCCTTCTACTAAGCAAACGCTCTTGGGGCTGGATGGCGCGCGGCGCCGTCCAGCCCTTTTTTTTTGCCCAAATGACGCCATCCATCTCGGACGTCTTCTTGACTCTTTACCTTAGAAAACCGAGAGTTAGGGCCAGGAAGGATGGATCACATGAAAAACCTAGCTCTCGCGCTTCTCTGTCTCGGCACCTCGGCTTTTGCCACCAACGGAAACCATTTCATCGGAGTTTCCCCGGCGGGAACCGCCATGGGAGGTACGGGGGTCGCGAATTTCACGAACTCCATCGACGCTCTTCACAAAAACCCGGCCTTGCTCACCAATCCCAATCTCGGAAAAAAAGTGAATGCGGAGGTCGCGTTCCTCTACATCAAGAACAACGCCTCGGTGACGGCTGGCGACAATGCCGGAGCCTCCGGTCTGCTCAGAGAAAGCACGGCGGGATCCAAGTTCTCCCCAAGCTTCGGCGCGAGCTACTCCTACAACGAAAAACTTTCCGTCGGTATCGGCCTTTTGACCTTCGGCGGCGCCGTGGTCGATTATGCCGGCGATGCCGAGCTCAATCAGCTGAAAACTCACAACAGTCTTATCCGGCTGATTCCCGCGGTTTCCTATCGCTTCAGCGATTTCGCGACTGTCGGCATCTCTCCGTATCTTTCGTATGGCTCACTCTCCCTCAACCACTCGAATCCTCCGGGCTCCGTGGGCACGGCGCAAACGAATCGCGCGCCTCACGCGGCCACCGGCATCGGCGGCCTTATCGGTGGCGCCATTCATCCCATGAATGGCCTGACGATCGGACTTACCTATAATTTCGAGTCGAACCTGACCTACAAAGAAGTCATGAACCTCGATGCCTTCGGACCGGCGGCCCTCTCGGCGCCGACCGCGCTCGCCACCGCGGCTCTCGACGACATCCAGGCGCAGCAGCCTCAGGAAATCGCCCTCGGCGTAGGTTACATGGTCACGCAAGAGCTCACGGTCACCGCCGACTATCGCAACATCGCGTGGAACTCGGCGAAAGCCTTCCGCGAGCTCGGCTGGCAAAACCAAAACATCATCGCCTTGGGCGCTCAGTACCAGATGCATCTCTGGAAGTTCAGAGCGGGCTTCAACTACGGTAAGTCCCCGATCAGAGACGGCGCCGCGGAATCGCCGGCCAATGTCGTCGACTTCCAGGGCCACTCCGTGTTTCCGCAAAGCATCTCGGTTCTGGACCTCGTTGCCTTCCCGGCCTTCACCGACGCTCACATAACGTTCGGCGCGGGCTATGAAGTAAACACCGACTTGCGCTTGGATCTCGACGTAGTCCTCGGCTTGAGCAGAACGGTTATGCGTTCCGGTACGGGCGCCAACCCGCTCACTGGAGCGGCGGGCGGCTATTTGTACACGGGAACCGCCTCGCAGTTCTCGATCGGCTTAGGCGGCGTTTACACGCTGTAAGTTATTGTGGAATGACGTTGCGCTTGAGGCGGCTGGAGCCACCAACGATGGCCCGGTTCGCCTCGAGCGCGACGGATAAAGAGCGCGGCACGATCATCGGCCCGCCCCAATGAACCGACTCGCTAGTATCGACGGCCGCGGCTCCGAAAAGATTTAAGGGACTCTCGTTCGCCGGCTCGCGCTCACTCCCAGCGCCCACTCCCCGGCCACCCGACGCGGACAACTGCTTCATCGGCGGCAACGTTGGAGGCGGAGGCGCTTCGAAGCCTCGGGCTTGAGTGGCCGCCGGCGGCTGAGCGCTGTAGTGGCTCGGCGCGAAAGCGCGAGCCGTTCCCGGCTGACCAGGAATGTTGCCTTTCAAATCAATCCCCACGGGGCTCGCGTTATTCATGCGCTGAGCGATGGTGCGGTTATCGGCCTGCGCGACTCGCTTCTCCGCCGCCGCCGTGTTGGTTCCGGTTTTCGTCTGCGTGCCGTCGCCTTGCGCCGCTTTCATGCGGGCCGCGTACTCGTTGGCGTACTGCTGGGCGGTCAACAAAGTATTTTGCTGAATGCGCGCGATTTCCGCATCGGCTTGAGTCTTCGCGGCGCTTGCCTCGGTGGTTTTCTTTTCAGAATTCATCTGCGCGAGCAAATCTTTTTGCTCCTGGATTTGTTTTTCCAAGGCCGCGTTCTTCTCATCGTTCTGCGCCGGTCCCATCGCCGCGGGCGGAGCCGGAGGCGGCTGAGACGCCGCAGGGGGCGGAGGAGGAGGCGGAGGTTTGCTCGGCGGCGGAGGAGGAGGAGGAGGAGGAGGCGGCATCATCATGGGCGGCGAGCTTTTTTCACCCCCGCCACCACCGCTATGTCCGCCTTCGCTATGTTGCAACTGACTCAGTCTCGAGGCGTTCTGCGCATTGGTCGAGTCGATGGCTGCATTTTGATCGCGCCAATCCTTCGCGATCTTGTCCTTTTCTTCCGGGGTCTTAGCCTCGATGAATTTTTTTTCCGGAAAAGGCGTGTTGGGGATCGTTGAAGGGACCGTCGAATCCGTCGCGGCGCCGTGGGCGGACGCAGACAGCAAACAGGGCACGGCAAGGAGCAGCGCGAGCCAAAAGCCGACGGCCTTCAGTCCGGTAGCGAGTCCTCCGAATTTGCCTGCTTTCCCTGTCATAAGTATCAACAAACTCCGCACAGACCCATGCGGGGGCCTGTTCCAATAGCCCTTTAAATTGCATGTTCCCGGCCAACAATAACGAGATAACCATATGACATTTAAAGGCAAAATATTCGCTCGTATTCAACAAGTGGCCAAGTTTTGGAAGGTGTGCGGGAGCCTTACCTAACCCCTCGTAAGCAGACCCTTTCAAGGTGCACAGAAGCTGACGTGGTGGAACCAAGCGCCCGAGGCGGCGCCCGATTTCCAGCACCGAGAATTGTCCGACGGCCGAAAACAGCTTCGACACAAATCTTGCCGCCCTGGAGGGGGTGACTTTTTCCGCCGCAATGTATGCGCGAAGAATTCAGCGCACCGAATGGGAACGCCCCTTGCAAACTCTTACTTCGATTTTTGCTCCGCCTATTTGGCGGACGTGGATGTTCAAGGAGTACTTATGCGGACGCGGTTTCAATTTTTCGTCACGACGATCGGTCTCTCGGCTCTCATTCTCTCCGGCTGTAAAGTGAAAGTGCCGGAACAATCGAAACCCCATTGCACCGCGGTCGCGGCCAGCGCCTCCATCGAGCACAACGCTCCGGTGAGCGTCACGGTCACTGGGACCGGCGGAGAAGCTCCTTACACGCTCCAAGGCCAGGTCGGATCTTTCGCGACCTCGACCACCTTCTCTCGCAGCTACGCGAACGAGACAGGTGCGGATCTGCACATTGAAGAAGCGGTCCTCTTAAACGACAACGTCGGTTTGACGACCCAATGCTCTTTCAATGTCGTGGTTCATACCAAAGTCATCACGGCCCCGACTGCCTCGGTCGACGTGACGGCGTCTCCCTCTTTGACGGCGCTGAACACCCAGAACATCACCTTGCAAACGACGTCCACGAATCTCGGCAGCTCGCCGACATACACTTTCGCTTTCACGGGCACGGGCGTTTCGAAAGTCCAGACGGGAAGCCAAGCGGTTTTCTCCGTCACCGACAGCCTCGCTCACGATTTCGACGTCGTCGTCACTGGTACGGGCAATAGCCTCACCGCCACGAAGACAGTTCACTTGAGCTTCACGGTTCCCGCGGCCGGCTCCATGGCGTGTAACATCGCCCACGATAAGAGCTACGCGGTCATCGACGAACAAGTGACCTTTACGCTTTCCGCCCAAACCGGCGAAGCGCTCACCGTCTTGGAATTCCTCCCCGGCACGAGCGGCTCGGTGGTCTCCACCGTCGACGGCGTGGTGAAGGTGAAGTGGTCTTCCATCGGAACGAAAACGGTATCCGTGCGGGCCAAATCCAAAACCCGCAACGTCATCTGTAACAACAATCTTTCGATGATCGATTCCGTGGTAGTCCGAAAGGCTCTCAGTTGCATCGCCAAAACGGATGGCACCCAGTACCGCGTGTACTACGGAGCCGGCGCCCCGGCTTGGGACGGCTATATGTGGAACTCCGCGCTCGTTTGGGCAGAAATTCCGGCTGATTCCGGTAACGGCCAAGTCACCGTGACGGGGGTCAACTCGATCCCGACGGTCAGCGGCTTCTTCCAGGCGTATCAGAACAACCCGATCGCGAAGGAAGTCTTCTTCTCTGAAGCGAAGACCTTCAAGCTCGAGTTGACGGTACAGGATCAAGTTGGCAATACGGCTAAGTGCCAGACGTCGACCCTCAACTCATACTACTAAAGCGCGGCATGCAAAACGTATCGGAATATCTCAAAGCTCAGGCCGCCGTGTTCCTCAAAAAAGAAGACGACTGGACGAGTAAGCACGTCCACGAAAAGCGGGTCAGCACTCGACGACTGCGCATGGCACTCTGGTGGCTCGAGAAAGCTTCCGGAAAAGAAGGCAAACCCTTCCGTAAGGCGCGGCGCGATCTGGGCAAGCTCGGCCGAGTCCTGGGCGAGCGCCGCCAGTGGGACGTTCTCTTTAAAGACGCAAAGAAATACGAGATCGCCACTGACACCTCCGACGAGGATCGCAAAAAAGCGGGCGAAGCCATTCCTTTGTATTTCAAATCCCACGGCGACAAAACCGAGAAGCATTTGCGCAGGGCCATTGAGAAAGCGGAATCACTCATAGACCCAAAAGCCTCTCGCCCTTTGAAGCGGCTACGCGACGGCCTGAGCCACTGGCTCGAGAACCCGCCGAAGTCCAAACACGACTTTCACGAAGCGAGAATCGCGTTAAAAAAAGCCCGCTACGTCATGGAAGCCCTCGGCCTTGCCGTCGACGAGGTGAAAACGGTACAAGATTGGCTCGGCGAGGCGCATGACCTGGAGATTCTCCAGGAAACATTCGGAGAGAACGAGAAAGCCACGCAAGCCGAAGCTGAAGCGCGAGGGAAAGCCCAGAAGGCTCTTCCGCAAGCACTCAAGCACGCCATCGAAGCCCTCTCCGCTGTCTAAAAGTGTCCACACACTTTTTAGACGCGGCTTTGGTTTAGGGGCGGTATTGGCCGAACTTGCGCTTGGCGCCCACCAGGGCGTCCAAGGAAAGTCGGCCCGGGCCCGTCAGTGCGATGGTGACGAAGGCTACCGCGTAGACGAAGGCTAGCTCTTTGACCTTCCACGGATCGGCCGCGTGAATCGCTCCGAACGCGACCAGCATCGTGATGAGCGCCGGAATGGCCGCGAGTCTCGTCGCAAGACCGACCGCGATTAGCGAGCCGCAGATCAACTCTCCGAAGATGGCGAGCGCCAGGCTGAACTTGCTACCGACGTGCATGGGATCCGGAAAGGTCGCCGCCATCGCGGACCACGCTTGGAGCTTAGCCAAGCCGTGGTGCAAAGCGAGCACCCCACCGAATCCGAGACGAAGTAGCAAGAGACCGACATCGAGCATCATGGGGCGAATTCCTTTACGAGCTCGCTGGCTCCGTAAATTTTCAGAACGGCTTCGCGAATCGCGCTGGAGTGGACGGAGACCGCCCGCGACACCGTTTCGCTATAGCCGAAGTTGGACGACAGTGACTGAATGTTACCATCGAAGATGAGCCCGACCAGCTCTCCGTCTTTATTAAAGACGGGGCTACCCGAGTTACCCCCAATGATGTCCGCCGTGGAAACGAAGTTGAAGGGCGTCGCGAGATCGAGACCAGCCTTCGTCGCATGCCAGCTCGCCGGAAGCTTCCAAGGGTCGGTCGCTCCGTGCGCCTTTTCGTGATCGTAGGCGCCGCCAAGAGTCGTCCAGGCGGGAATCGCCTTACCGTTCTCCGTGTAACCTTTAACCACGCCGTAAGCTAAGCGCAGCGTGAAGGTCGCATCGGGATACGTCGTATTTCCCTTGGCCGCGAACAGCGCTTGGGCAATCTGTCCGTAACCCTGGGATTCCGCCTCATCGACTTCCTCTTCGAATTGCTTACGCAACTTGCGAGAGGAAGCGTCGAGCTTACGCGCGAGCACGATCATGGGATCGGTGCTCTTCTTGATGGCGGCGGCGCCGCCTTTCGCAATGAGCCGGCGAACGCTGGGATTAAACAGCGCCGTGCCCGTCACGAGATCGCTCGCCCGCTCCTCGGGCTCTTTGCCGGAGAGCGATCTGTCGACGATATCGCTCTGAGCGCCCAGCTGCTGCATCAAGAAGGAAAGCGAGCCGCCGAGCTTCGCAATCTCGAGCTCCGCATAAAGAGGCGCGTCGGAGAAGAGTTCCTGCTCCAAAGAAGCGCGGTTACTGTCGCGGTACTCCGCGAGCCGGTCGCCGTTCTGCTTCTTATCTTCCGCCGCCATGCGCACGAGATGGCGCGCGATCTTAAAGAGCGAAGAATCATAGCCCTGAAGCTTTTCGAGAAGCTGATACTTTACATAGAGCTTACGTTGCACGACTTGCGCTTTGGCGACCGTATCCCAAGCTGAGGAAAGGCCTTTCAGCTTCGTGTCGCTTTCGACCGTCGCCCGCAATTCGTATTCCGCCTTTTGTTTGGCGGCGAGAAACGTCGGGTCCTGAAGGCCCTTCAACATGCCGAGATTGGCCTTGCGGCTATTTTGCACGTAAAACATTTCATCGCGCGCCTGGCGCTCGTACTCCGCACCGCGGTCGCCGTACTTGCGCAAAATCGCTTCGCGGTGACGAAGGAAGGTCAGCGTGTAGGGCAAGCGCAAGTCGCGCACAAAAATGAGAGCATCGGTCGTGAACATGCGGTTCGTCTTGCCGGGGTGACCAGAGACGAAAGTGAGCTCGCCGTCGGCGGCGTCCGTTTTCGACCATTTGAAGTAGTCCGGCGTCGAGACCGGCTTGTCGTTCTCGTACACGCGGAAGATCGCCATATCGAGATCGTAGCGCGGGTACTCGAAGTTGTCCGGGTCTCCGCCAAAAAACGCGGTCGCCACTTCCGGAGCGAACACCACGCGCACGTCGGTGTACTTTTTGTAGCGATAGAGATGAAACGCGCCGCCGCGGTAGAGCGCCACGACTTCACTGCGGAGGCCCGTCTTATCGAAAGATTCCTTTTCCACCTGCGCGATGACCGTGCGTCGGGCGGCGGCCGCCTCCGCCACCGACATGGTCGCCTTCACGGCGCCGTTCACTCGCGCCGTTACGTCTTCGATGGAGAGAAGCTGATTGAGCTCGAGGTCGGGAGCTTTGATTTCTTCTGCTTGAGTGCGGGCGAGAAATCCGTCTCTCAAATAATTCTTAGCGGCCGTGGATACCTTATAGAGCGTGTCGGCGGCGACATGGTGATTGGTCAGGACCAAGCCCGTGGGGGAGATGAAGGAGCCCGATCCTCCGCTATTGAACCGCACGGAAGCTTTCATGGCGTGCTCCGACCAAGCCTCGGTTGGCTCAAAGCCATACTTCGCTTTCAGCTGCGCCTTGGGCAGCTGATTGAAGAGCCACATGCCTTCGTCGGCGCGGGCTGTGGTAGCGGCTACGAAAAAACTAACTAGAGCGAAAGAGAATAGTTTCATGTGACTCCCTGAATGGGAGCACTTTCCCCTTAGGCCCAAAGTCCGGCAAGAATTTTCGCGGGGTGGGTGTCGTCGTTAGTTCACGCCGTTTGACGCGTCCATGAAAACTTTGCGGTCGCCGGCAAAAGCGTCTTTCACGAAGCGATGCACTTCGGGAAGCTTGGCCTGAAGCTCTTTGGCGGTGAGATGCTCCGCGACGACTTTACCGTCGGCTTCATTCACGGTGTAGAGCGTGCCCTTGGGGCTCGCCGAGACCGTGATGTGGTAGTTGCGAAATTGCAGAGTCACGACGGGAGCCGGCGCCTCTTGAGCTTCTTCCCCGGCAAACGAAACGCGAGGGCTAAGGCCCATCAAACACAAGGTGAGTGCGAACCAGCTGCCTTTCATGACTGCCTCCTAATTAGCTGTTTCATAGTACCACTGCCCGGACTGAAAAGCCGTTGGCAGTCCCGCCCCACGGCGGTAAAAGGCGCCATGCTCTCTTACGATTTCTACAAATGGATGCACGTCACCGGCGTGCTCGCGATGATTTTGGGACTGGGCGGCGGATTTCTCACGCATCTCTCAGGCGTGCTTCCCGCCGGACCGGGCCGCCGGGCCATCGCGATTTCCCACGGCGTCGGACTTTTGCTGGTCTTGGTGGGAGCCTTCGGCATGATCGCCCGGGGCGGCATCGTGTTTCCGTGGCCCGCGTGGATGTTCGGTAAGATCGCTATATGGTTCGCTTTAGGCGGCCTCATCGCCCTGCCTATGCAGAACCCCACCCTCAGCCGCAAGCTCTGGTGGCTGCCGCTCCTCCTCGCCTCTTTCGCCGTGTATTTGGTGCTATACCGACCTTGAACCACTGCGTTAAATCCGCTAGAAAAGCGGAATGAAACAAATCGCCATCGTTCTTGGGGTATCGGGTTTTACTTTGCTCACGGGCTGCTCGTCGGGACCTTCCGACACGAGCTGGCTGCGTTTGATGGGCTCTCCCGCCGAAGAGTCCGCGCACGCCGTAGCCGTCGCTAAAGACGGCGCCGTTTTCGCGGTGGGATCGACCCAAGGTAGCGTGGACGACGCCAAGAGCCGCGGAGGCCTCGATGCCTTCGTCGCGAAGTACAACACCGACGGCAAGCTCGAATGGAAAAAAACTCTCGGCACCACCGAGAACGAAGAAGCCCGCGCGGTCACGACCGATGCGGACGGTAACGTCTACGTCACCGGTTACACCGGCGGCGCCTTGGACGGCGGCAACGGTCCCAAAGACGATCAGGTGTTTGTCGCGAAATTGGATTCCAGCGGCAAGACGGTTTGGCTCAGCCTCTTCGGTGAGACCACGCCTGTGAACGTGAACTCCACCAAAGAGTCCGGGGAAGGCATCGTGCTTTCCGGCACGAGTCTTTTCGTCACCGGCTATACGGTAAACAGTTTTGGAAAATCCGTGGGCGAAGCGCCCGAGCGCGACGCGTTCGTACTGAAAGTGGATGCGGACGGAAAACAGATCGAAGCCAAAGTCTACGGCTCCAACCGCAACGACTCGGGCGCGGCCATCGCCGTGGCGCCCGACGGCGCGGTTTACCTCGCGGGATCCTCCGATGGGAGCATGGGCGTGGATCAAACTTCGTCGACGACCGGATCGAAACCGGCCCAGCACTCGACCAATCCCAATGAAGGTTTCACCGATGCGTTCGTCATGCGTCTTGGCGTCGGCGAAGAAGATTCCTGGACTCGGCACGCCGGCACCACCAGCAGCGAAACGGGCACGGCCCTCGCCGTCGATTCCACGACGGGAGACGTCTACGTCGGCGGCACCGCCGCCAACGGGCTCGAGGGCATTCAACCCCTCGGCATGGGCGATGGCTTCGTCGCGAAGTTCGACAAAGCCGGAAATTTTGTCTGGCAGCATTTGGTTGGCGGCTCTTCCATCGACACCTTGGAAGGTCTCGCGGTCGGCACTAGCGGCCGCGTATTTGCCACCGGCGCGACGTGGAGTGATTTGAGGTCGGGTGAGTCCACCGGACGCACGGACGTTTATCTCACCGAGCTAAATCCCGCGAACGGCGCCCAAGTGAACGTGCTTCAACGCACCGGAAGCGAAAATCAAGCCTGGGGCAAAGGCATCATTTCCGATGGTCTCGGACGCCTCATCATCGTGGGCCGCGCCGAAGGCACCATGGAAGACCAAAAGGGCGCGGGCGGTTTCGATGCGCTGCTTTGGAAGGTCAAGGAATCCGAGCTGGCTCCGGTCAAGAAGTAAGGGCAGAATGAGAGGGAGTGCCCTCTCCTAACTCCTTTTTTCGACGAAAGAACTGGCCCATCCTCTTAGCGATTGCCCCGGCCATCGTTTTGCTGGGGCTCGTCGTGTCGTATTGGGTGGATGTCCCGCACCGCGATCAGTGGCGTATCGCGCGGTTCCTGATCCAGGCTTACGAAAACGGGCTTTCTCTCTCCGAGCTTTTCTCTCAGCACAACGACAGCCGAACATTTTTCCCGCGGCTACTTTTCTACGCCCTTTCCAAGCTTGGCCATTGGGACGTGCGGCGAGAGATGCTGATTACTTTTTTTCTGGCCTGCGGGTGTTCCGTGCTTCTTAACTCCCTGGCCAGAAGAACGCTTCCCGTGTCGACCAACGCACGATGGGCCATCGTAATCGGATTCAATCTTTTCCTGTTTAGTCCGGCTCAACATCAAAATTGGCTCTGGGGGATTCAGCTCATCTGCCTGATTCCCGTTTTCTTTTTGCTTCTGGGTTTCTGGATTCAAAGTGGCACGCGATCGGCTTCTTCCAAAGTCTGGCTGAGCGCTTTGTGTTGCGTGGTAGCCACCTTCTCTTACGCGAACGGCTTGGCCCTCTGGCCGCTCCTCGGCCTTTCCCTTTGGCTCGAGGAGAAAGATTCCGCGTCCAGAAAGAAAAGTCTCCTCGCTTACTCAGCTCTCGCCGTGACGACTCTCTATTTCTTTTTCCATCACTACTACCGCCAACGCTCCCCGCTCCCCTACGAGACGAGCGACATCGCGATATTTTTTCTGAGCTGGTGCGGCGCCTCGCTTTATCCCAAAAGCGTTTCCATGAGCTTGAGCCTAGGGTCAGTTCTCTTCGCGACGTGGGCGTGGTTCGCGGCATCGGCCCTGCGAAAAGACAAGACCCAGAGGAAACTCGCGCTTCCGTGGCTCTTGCTCGGCCTCTACGCCGTAACCGCGGGCCTGGCGTGCGCGTGGGGAAGAAGCCATGAAGGGCTCACCACGGCTCTCAAGTCGAAGTACATCACGTTCTCGATTTACCTGCCTCTCTCGCTTGCCGCCCTATTGGTACTCGAGTCCGCAAAAGACAAAAGCCGGCGATTCAAAGATCCTTCTTGGCCGCCGGCCGTCGCCTTCCTCGCTCTCGCCCTATTCGTTTACGGGATCAACTTCCCCAGGTCCGTTCGCGAGATGGCCGTCACCCGAGCCGAGCGTTTGAATGGTAGGCAAGCCATCCGAGAAATCTGGGAACACCACCCTTCGCCGCGACCAGCCCAACTGGGCCGGAGTGACGCCGAAATAAGAGAGCTCACCTTTCCCCTGGTCCGCTTGGGCCTTCTCAAAGCCGACTGAGCGAATCGTCGGCGGCAAATATTTGAATTAACTCGAATTAAACTCTCGGGGAAAAGCCTCTCGTTTCCTCCGCGATAACTCGGCGTGACACTCGCGCGGTATTGGTAGAATGGTAGGACTCATGCCCTTCGCCATCTCCCCCCGCCTTGCTCCGTTCTTTTGCCTATGGCTTTGCCTGACCGCCACGGCCGCGGAGCCGAAGTACACCCTCCAAGGTGAGCTCAACGCCTCCGCCCTCTCGGGTCTCGTGGAAGCCTGGGACATGGACGAGTTTCAAAAGACCGCGGGGCTGCCGGCGAATCTCCGTTTTGCTTCCGTTCAGGATTATCTGACCGACGAAAGCCGCCTGCGCGAATTGCCCGACTCCCTTCTGAAAGAGCTGGGGACGGTCCCGCTTCCGGCGGAGATCAGCCGAGGCCAGTGGCACGCCCTCGTGAACCGCTGGAAGGCTTTACCGCTCGCGCAAAAACTGCCCGCCCTGAAACTTTCCCATTTCGATCCGATCGATCAAGCCCGCGCCATCGTCTGGAGCGTGAGTCACGGCGCCCCGATTCCGCCGGTGAGAAAAGCGGCACCGAAAGAGCTGCGCGATTTGCTCTCTCAATTCGAGCTTAGCTCCGGTGACCGCGTCTTGAGTTTCCGCCTGACTAAGGAGACCGAGGATCTCGACAAGGCGCAAAATACGGCCGAAGCTTTGCTCCAAGCCACCCGGGATGAAGCGGACCTCCACTGGACGATCCGCGCCCCCGATCGCGACCTTACCTTTCTCCAGAATCGCTTCCGTTTCATGGTCCGCGTGCAGACCGCGGACGACTCTGTCCAAATCGTCAATAAAGAGAGCATCTCTCTTTTCTGGGCCGACACGGAAGTCTTCGATGCCTGGATGGAGCTGGTGAAAGCGCCCGAAGCCGGGGCGATTCAAAGTCTCTCGGACGCGCTCAAAAAAGCGCTGGAGCCTTCGTCCGTCGAGGAATGGACCGCTTATGTGGACGATAAGCAGACCTCTCTCGCCACTCTCATGGAAACCATGGAAAGTTTCGCGCCGTGGCCGGCGCGCGTTCCGGAAAGCCGCGACCTGGTTACGGCCATCGCCAAACGAGTCCAGTACCGGCTGCGCCCGTTCCGCGTGCTTCAGATGGGACCCGACACCGACGTCCTGACGATGCTCAAAGCCATTCAGCTGAGCGCGAGCCTCCTGCCTCCCGAGGATCGCAAAATCACTCTCGCGCACGGCGCCTTTCCGCTCGCCGTCGAGTATCAGATGCATCCCTCGCCGGAAGTTTTGGCCGAAGCCCTCGCGCTGCTCTCGACGGAAAATCCGCAGGCCAGAAAGGCTTCCCTCACGCGCCTTCGTTCCTCGGATGCCGAAGTCGTCTTGCCCCTCGTGGCCGAGCTCTCTCACACCATTTGGCCCGACCCTGAGCTCTCTATGGCACTCGATGAAGCGCGCACCAAATGGAATTGGGCGCCTCCTGAGCGAATGGCGGCGTCCTTGCCTCCCCCGATAAGCCTTCCTTACTCGCCTGGTTTGTGCGAGATCGAGCTCAACTCCGTGCTTCCCGATCTCGACTGAACCTGGCACAACGAACGAGTGCGCTCGCTGACCAAATGTCTCCCGCCGTTCTGGGCCCGCCACGGCCACACCCAAACCATCGTTAGCCATTTGCTTCCCTCGCCGCCCTTAGCCGCTGATGGGGAGCGCGTGGAGTTGCGTTTAACCGACGGGGATCGTCTTGTAGGCTTTCTTTTTCCTGGCACGAAGCCCGTGGTCGTAGCGGCTTTTCATGGCTTGTCCGGATCCAATGACTCGCGCTACATGCGCCGGACCGCGGCCGCTTGCCGAAAGCTCGGCTACTCGTGCCTCTTGATGAACCATCGTGGCTGTGGCGCTGGAAAAAATCTCGCGCGGGGCCCCTATCATTCCGGGCGCGCCGAGGATTTGAGCGAAGTGTTCCGGTATCTGATTGAGAGGTTTCCCAGTTACAAAAAACTCGGCGTGGGCTTTTCCCTGGGCGGCAATGCCCTGCTGCTTCTCCTATCCGGCTCTCGCGGAAAACACCTTCCCGACGCGGCCTTGTCGGTCAACGCCCCCATCCGCCTCGATCGCGCGGCCGAAGATCTGCGCCGGGGCATGAACCGAATTTACGATTCCCATTTCGTGAAGCTCTGTAAGCTGAGCGTCGAAGAACGGCGGCAAGCGGGCCTTATCGGCAACGAGTTCCAGTTCCCGCGGCGCTTGAGTCTAATGGAGTTCGACGATTACTACACGGCCCCCGCCGGCGGCTTTCGCGATCGCCATGACTACTATGCGACCTGCTCCACGGCGAATCGGCTGGAGACCATCCCGGTTCCCACGGTGCTGCTCACCGCGGAAGACGATCCTTTTGTCGATTACCGCGATTACGCAAACGCGAAACTCTCTCCCACGGTCAAACTGCACATCGAGAAGTTCGGCGGCCACATCGGCTACCTCTCCCGAGGCCAAAACCTCCATTGGCTGGATCAAGCCCTGGAACATTATCTTTTGGAACTGTCCGGCTGACGTCCGCGCTATACTAAGACCATGGCACTTCGACTCGCCGTGGCCGCCCTACTGATCGCGGAGCTCGCCGGGGCGGCCTCGGTTCCTGGCCGTACCCAAATCGTAGTGGGGCTTCGCCAATCGCTCCTTCCCGAGAAAGATAACTCGGCCCGCCTCAGTCAGGCTGGGCGCAAGGAAGCCGCGCGCCGCCGAGTCGACCAGAACGAGGCCCTGGAGAAACGGGCGGAAGAGATCTTTCAGAAGTCCGACGTGCTCAAGCAGATGGCGCTCTTCATCCTGCCTTTCCTGCACGGAGAGCCCGAAGCCCGCTCCTTGCTCCTTCAGGTACGCGGTAAGGATCAGGGCACGCCGCGAGCCGATCTAGCGGTACTTCCCCGCGCCGAGTGGGACGCGCTTCAAAAAGACTTCGCGGATCTGGACGCCTTTCTCTACGATAAGAAAGACGGACACGGTGGCGACCTCGCGGTGGTGTATGAGCCTAAGCGTCTCAAAGAGAGAATCGCGGTCCTGGACCGCGTCGACCGGCTGACCGAAATGTATGTGGATGATTTACTGGTGAAGAAGCTGGGACTGCATCCCAGCGAAAGCGGCGAAGTCGCTAATCGCCTAAAAGCGGAGGTTCGGAGCGCGCTCTCGCCCAAAGGCGGCGCCTTGAAGTCGGGCAAGAATATCGAACGGGAATTCGTGAGAGGCCTGTCGGATCAATTCGTGAAGGATTATTTGGGGCCGGAATTGGATACGCGTTGGAAAGGGCACGACCCCTCTCAGGCCGTAACGTCCGCGCATCAACCCGGCGACAGGGAAACCGCTTCGTCTTCTGGAGTCGGAGGGGGCCATCAAAGCCCGGTTCCGCCTGCTGACGCCAGCGCTAACAATCCCGCAAAGCCCGCCGAACCGAAGTCCGCGCCGGCGCTTCGCAGAACCAATTAACGAGGCGCCGTCGGCGCTCCGCCATTTTGCTGCGAGGTGCGCGAGACGCTAATCGTTTTCACATCCATGAGGTCTCCGCGGCGAGCGATGAGCGTCAGCGTGCAAGGTAAAGCGACCGTGCAGTTTTGGCTGAAGCCGCCACCGAAGCCGTTTTGCATGCGGCTTTGGCAGAGGGCCGGCTGCATGTTGCCCGGCGTACAAGAAAGGTCTTGGCCGAACTGCTCGACTCCGCGCACTTCAATCGTGGTGTCCTGATACGCATTCGTATCGGCCAGCGCGACCTGAAAGTATGGGGTTTGGTCCAAGGCGATCTTGGAGCCGTCCGCCGGAGACCCGATGAGGGGCACCAATTTACCGCATCCCGCCAAGAGAAGGCTCGTCGTCAAGAACATAGAGAACAAAATTTTCCGCACCACGGTATTCCACTCCTACAATGCCCGCGCAAAACCACGAGCCGACTAGATGCATGAGCAATCTCCGGGCCACATACTGAATGCACCGGCTCTCGCACGCGATTCCCTCGTGTGGACAATCTACGACTGACACGCGTACTAACGTTAGACAGTCGACGAACCTTCCGGCGCAGGTGACAATTCGCGGCCGCGACGCGGGTGATGGCAGGCCATGCCCTTGATGACCGATCTAGAGCGTTCCCCGGGGCTCATCATTGATCACTTATCGCAGCGCGATAAGTGATCAATGATGAGCCCTGGGGAACGTGGGGGTGGGTAGGTTACTGGCGCCCTTGCCTTCCGACGCTGGTGGAGTGATCGGTGTCCAGCAGGGACAGCGGGATCCCAAGGAGGAGTCCGCGCCAAACGGCCCCCACTGCCTTTTGTCCCGGCCCGATCTGGCGCCTAACTTATTAGAGGGCGCAGCCGCCGCTCCCACTAGAAGACATATTTAAAATGGGTTTTCGGATCCGAATCCCCCAAACCAAATTTACTCTTATGACGGGAGCG
>JAYUGC010000182.1:0-48425 GCA_043767805.1 Pseudomonadota bacterium
GGCGCGAGAAAAGGCCACGGGACGCCAAGGCGTTCTTGAAAAAAGCCATCGAGCTTTCGCCTCAGTCCGCTCGGCTCTACGTTCAGCTCGCCTTGGTGGAAAACACCATCGGAAACGACGACGGCGCCTTCCGTGCTGTCGAGAAGTTCACAGAAATCACGCTGGGCCGCAGCAAGGCTAGCGAGTACCAACCGTACTTGGAAAAGCACCTGGTGCATCTGCCCACGCTTCGCCAGGTCTTCTACCGCGGGCTCCTCGCTCTCGATCGCACCGACGCGACTCCGTTTCTCGCTTACGCCCAGGCCGCCATCGACAAAAGCGACTGGGAAGACGCCCGTGAAATGCTCGTGGACGCTTTGAAGACGAAGTCGATGCCCGATCAAGTCGGCGAGAAGCTCATCGCGGTTCTGCACGCTCTGGGGGACGCGGCCGGCGAGCGCGCCGTCGACAGTTTCCGCTCGGGCCGCATGCCGCTGAAAGATCTCCTCGCCATTCTCGGCAAGAAATCGAAGGGCGGCGGCGCGAAAGCGCCGGAGGCATCCATAGAGCCCGAGGACGAGTCTTTGGATGGTCTCATCGCCCGGCTCGAGGGCGAGATGGGCATCGAGCTCCATGAGAAGCACGACAACGTGCGGCCCTTGGTGAATGAGTTCCGCCGCCGCTCGGAAGCGGTGCTTCGCTCCGATCCGAAAACACGCATGGATCTCGCCATGGCGTTTTTCGACATGGGGCTCGTCGACGACGCCCGCTCGGAGCTCTCTGCGGTGAAGCCTTCCGACGGCCCGTACCGGGACGCGCAGATGCTGCTCGGAGAAATTTTGTTTCAAGAAGGTACTTATCTCGAAGCCTTGGACGTGTTCCAGCGATGTCTGCGGGATGAGGCCGCGAGCCCTGAGCTGAAAACGGAAGCGCTTTATAAGCTCGTGCAAACTTACGAGCATTTGGGAGACGACGAGAAGGCCCTCAAATGGGCGGAACGTTTGGAGTCGAAGTCACCGACCTACCGCGATATACGTCAGATCAGGCGGCAAATCGAGGAACGGATCAAGGATCGGGCGTCCAAGGCCTAAAGAGCGATGCGCAAACCTTTCGTCATCTTCGCGGGGGTGCTGGCAGGATCTTACCTGTTGCTTCACCTTGCTCTCGGCAGCAGCCCCGTGCAGCGCTGGGTGCTGAGCGAAATTCAAAAGACTCTCGCGAAGTACGGCGTCGAGCTCAATATCGAGAGCATCGAGTTCTCGGCCTTCACGCCGAAAATTTATTTGAACCGCGTGAAGCTGTCGACCTCTCCGCGGGCCATCCTCCAGTTGAGCTCCCCCTTGAGTGTCGACAAGATCAAATTGCAGTTTCAGCCTTTGGCGCTCATCTCCCGGCGCATCGTCATCGAGGAGGTCGTCCTCTTTCATCCTCAGGTCTTCGTGCCTCGGGCGGACCGGCTTTATAAGCGCATCACGGGCCTCATCAAGGAAAATCAGTCCATCGAGCTTAAGGGCGGGGGCAACGTCTCGGTTCTGGTTCGCAAGGTCGGCGTGGTCGATGCGCTCTTCGACGTGAAGTCGCTCGATCCCCCCTTCTCGGTTCGCTCGCGCAGTCTTTCCGCCTTTCTCGAACGAAGCGCGGGGCAGCAGCAGGAGATCAGCATTCAGTCCAGAAACCTCGAGCTCGAGCGCGGGGCCCTGCGGCTCGTGTTGCAAAACCTCGACGTGGACGTCGACATCACGCCGACTTCCCTGCGCGTGAACCGCTTTCTTGCCTCCGGCGAGAATCTCTCGGTGAACGTGAAGGGAACGTCCTCGCTCCCCTTTCTGCCTTCTAAGGGACCTGAGTCCTGCCGGGTCAGCTATGACGTGAAAGTGCCGCTCGGCTTTCTGACTCAGGTGCCGGAGCTAAAGGTGAATAAGCTCTCCGGAGAATTTAATTCCGGCGGCTCGCTCACTTTGAATAAAGGCACCGTCACGGGAAGCGGCGACTTCTCTTACGCCAATCTCAAATTCGACGGCTATAAAATCGGTGGTGGGAAGGCCGCGTACAGTATCGACGATCAAAAGGCGACGCTCTCCAAGATCGACGCTAATTATGCGGGGGGGCAAGTCACCGCGAAGAGCGTCAAGGTGGGTCTCGGCGGCCGCTATCCCATCGAGGGCGACCTGGACTTGAATGGCTTTCTCATCGAGGGTTTACTCGACTCGCTGAGAACCCCGGACTCCGCGGTGCGCACGAAGCTCAGTGGCACCCTCAAGGCAAAAGGATTTCTCGATGGGCCGCTCGCCATCGACGGCGACTTGAGCGCCCACTACTCGGACTTCTACGTCTTGGGCTCGGGGGATAAGCCCGTCACGCCCGACAACACCATCTTCAACTTCGGCAGCGGCGACGTGAACGGCAAAGTCGCCTTTCTTGACGACCGTTTCACCTTTCAGACGAAGCTCGAGGGTCTCGGCGGCACGGCCGACACGGAAGGCTTCGTCAGCTACAACAGCTCGGCTCGCATCAAAGCCAAAATGGAGAACGTGTCTTTCAGCCAGATTAAGCGCATCGCCTCTCTCGAAGTGGGTGGCAAGGTGGGGCTCACCGCGGAGGTCGAGGTCAAAGGCAGCGACGTGAAAGCCGTGGGCGGCCTCGATTTCGCCAATGCCGAGATTGCCGGCATCCTACTCGGCAATTTGAAAGGGCAGGTCTACTACCAAAACATGCTCCTCTCTTTCGAGAATATCGAGATCCCGGCCATCGAGCCCATTCGGGGCAATGGCTACATCGATTTCAGTAAGGACGACTTGCACTACAAGTTCGGCGTCGACATCAACCGCGCCAGCATGAATCAGCTCTTCGACATCTTCCAGAAAGTGAAGCTGGGCTTTTCTCCGCCGAAAGGGGGCGAAGGCTCCGCTCGGGTATCCATCGAGGGCGGGCACGACAAGCGCGGCATCGAGGTGCTTGCGTCAGGTAAATCGAAGAACTTCGAGTGGTACAACGAGAACTGGGCCTCTTCCAAGTTCATCTTCACTTACCGCCCGGACTCCATCGAGCTCAATCGAGTCACGCTATTTAAGAAATCCGGAGCGCTCGATACCCAAGGGCTCTTCACGCCCACCCGAAACCGGCTGACGTTGCGAAGCCAAGGCTTGCGGGTCGAAGAGTTCGACTCGATTCAAGGCGCTCCCCTTGGCGGCGAGGTCCAGGGCGATCTCACGCTCGACGGCTCGGCCGGGGATCTTCTCGGCGGAGGCGAGGGCGAGATGAAGTGGTTGCAGGCCACCTTCCGCGGACAGCCGCTGCCGGACTCGACCCTTCGGATCAAGCCACAAGGAAAAGGGGTCGAGTTCCTGGGCAATCTTTTGGGCGAGGGCATGCGAGGCCGTTACGTGCGCGGCGCTCCCGGCGCCAAGAACGACGAGCTTCTCCTCTTCTTCCAAAAATTCGACTTCATGCCGCTCGTGACGTTCTGGATGGGAAAAGACATCACCACCGTAACCTCGGTGCTGGCGAGCGGGGATCTTTCGCTCAAGGGAAGTCTTCTCGATTGGCGCACGCTAAAGGGCACGGGATCGGTGCACAACTTGGAACTTGGCCTCAGAGGCACGCCATTAAAGAACCGCGAGCCTATCTTTTTGAAAGTGGAAGATGGCGACTTCGATTTAGGGAAGTTCTATCTCACGGGTCTCGACGGCGAGATTGCGGGGCAGGCGAGATTTCGCGCCGATCGCGACGTGGAGGTCAACCTCGACGGAAAACTCGATCTGCAATACCTGCAGCCTTTCATTCCGGTGCTGGACTACGGCTTGGGAAAAAGCGTCATCTCTCTGCGGGTCTCCGGGAAGCCCGATAAGTTCAAGCTCTTGGGAAGCCTCGGGCTCGAGGACGGCGTCCTTCGCTTTACCGGATTAAAGGATGAGTTCCGCAATGCGCAGCTGCAGATGAGCTTGTCGCAGGAGCAGGTGACCGTGGATAAATTCGAAGCCAACGTGAACGGCGGAAAGCTGCGGGCGACGGGCAGTATCGGCGTCAATCGCTTCACGACGTTCAAGCCGAAGCTCCTGCTGGTCGCCGATAAGATCGAGCTTCGGGTGAAGGACTACCTCTCGGTGCAGCTCTCGGGTGATTTGAGCATTACCGGGAATGAAGCGCCCTACCTGCTTGCCGGTCAGTGCAATATCATCGAGGGCAAGCTCACCAAATTCGAAATGGGGCCGGTAGTCGACCTTTCAAAGGAAAAGCCGGCGTTTCTTTTCGATCTCAACTGCGAGGCCGATGACCGCCTCTTCGTGTTGACCGAACTCATGGACGCCGAGTTCAAGGGCAAGTTTCATCTGCTCGGCTCCAGCGAGAAGGTCGGTCTGGTGGGCCGGGCCGAAGGCATCCGAGGATCGGTCCTGTTCCGCGAGACGCGGTTCAATATGGAATCGGCGAACGTCCGGTTCGGAAACCCCCAGGAAATCGAGCCTCGCTTCCGCGTGGCCGCCCGTGCGCTCGTCAAAGAACAAAAGACGATTACCCCGCAGGAATACGACATCAACCTGCAAACGTTCGGAACGCCCGAGGACTACAAGATCATCCTGTCCTCGAGCCCCGCCCTGACTGAGAATGACATCATTTCCTTGCTTCTGCTTGGCGTGACCAGCCGGGATGAAGCGAATTACGCCGGTCTCGGTAGCACCATCGCCGGGCAAGTGCCGTTTCAATCGAAAGTGGGTAACGAACTCGGTGTGAACATCAAGATTAAGACGCAGACCATGAAGGGTGGCGACGTGAACTCAAACACCACCAGCACCGCCGGCTCGGGCGGCGACATCACAGTGCCCAGCGTGCAGATTCAAAAAGAGATCACGAAGAAAACGAAGGTTTCCTTCTCGAACTCTCTCGATCCGGTGATTCCCATCCGCGAGCTTCGCATCGAGCAGATTTTGGACGAAAACCTCTCCGTGAACGCGACTACCGTCAATCGCCCCCGGGGTGCGACGGAAACGCCCACGCAGAGCTACGGTTTGGATTTTAGATATCGGTTCCAGTTCGACTAAAAGTCATGAAGCAATTGCGGCACATAACGACCCTTCTTTGGCTCGCCTTGCCTCTCTCTGTGCGCGCCTCGGACACTTCCGTCATCGACGTCATCGACGTCATCGACGTCATCGAGTCCACGGCGTTCACCAAGGAAGAGACGAGCGACTTGGCTCGCGCTTTGGGCATTTCCGTGGGGGACGCGCTGGATCCCAGGCGCGTCAACGAAGGCATTAAAGCCGTCCATCAAAGAGGCAAGGTGGAAAGCCTTTTCGTGGAAGTGATCGGGCGCAAGGGCCGGCACGTAGCCGTCCTCTCCGGCGCCCGCTCGCGCGTACTCAGAACGCTCACCTTCAAGAACGTCGACGCCGAAATTCTCGCCTCCGTGCAACGAGGGCTGTCTCTCGAGGAGGGCAAGATCGTCGACATGCGGGCTTTTACCGAGCTGCGGGACCGGATTAAGGAAGCGTATCAGGAACGCGGCTATGCTTTCGCGGAAGTGGATGTGATTCTCCACGACGTGGCCGGCTCGACCGAGGCCGACGTAGAGGTCGTCCTCAATACGGGCAAAGCCACTGAGGTTTCAGCGGTCCTGGTGACGGGTGGGACTCCCGAAGAGAATACGTCTCTCGCGGGGCTGGTCGGTATTCGCAAGGGAGATACTTATAGCCGCCGCGCCGTGGATGAAGCCGCCGAGAAGATTAATCGGTACCTCCGGGCCAATCAGTACCCCACCTCGAAGGTCGAGCAGGTGCTCACCGAGTTTTCCGAGAATAAGCTAGAGGTGGAGATCCGGTTACTGGTGAAGCTGGAGGATCGTTTTTTATTCCAGTTCCGGGGCAACACGATTTTCGAGGACGTCACCATCCGCTCGATGCTGACCGAAGAAGTGCTGTCGCAAATCGACGCTACGGCGAAGGTCGTGGAGCTACTGGAGACGAAG
This sequence comes from Pseudomonadota bacterium, assembly GCA_043767805.1. GTDB lineage: Bacteria > Bdellovibrionota > FAC87 > UBA2466 > UBA2466 > CAZZHG01. Next base: position 5,939 of record JAYUGC010000182.1, read on the forward strand.
TACCGCGAGATCGGTAATCACTTCGCGAAAGTCGCGGCGAAGGAAGAGTCCTTCAAGAGCCAAAAGCTGAAAGTGGTGACCTTCGATGTCGATGAGGGGCCCAAAGTCATTCTGGACACGATCCACGTCAATGGCGGGGAGCCTTTCACGGAACGGCAACTCGGCCGGATGTTTCTGGCGGGAGCGCCCGGCGCACTTGCCCGAGGGGTTTACTGGGAGAAGGGCCTCGCGGCAGCCGCCGATACCCTGAAGCGGACCATCGTTGAAGACGGCTATCTGAGTGCGACCGTGGGCGCGCCGCGCGCGGTGTTTACGCCTGATAATAAAGGCGTCGATCTCTTTCTCGACGTCGATCCGGGCACGCGCACCTTCGTCGCGCAAATCGATCCCCAAGGTTTTTTTCATTTTCCCCAAAGCAAGATCTTGCAGATTTTGGGAGTGAAAGCGGGTGACCCCATCAACCGCAAGGCGGTGGACGAAGGCCGGGCGAAAATACTCGAGGCATATTCGGAGGCGGGCTACGTCGATGCGAAATATCAAGACGGCGAAGGCCACGAGACAATTCAGCTCTCCGGCTCCCGCAAGGAATGCGTCATCCGCTTGCACTTGGTGGAGGGCGTGCAGTATCTCGTCGGTGACATCTCCGTCGTCGGAAATGAAAAGACTCAAGCCGAAGTGATCTTGCGCGAGATGAAGCTCGCGACGGGGGACCGTTACGATCCCAGACTCCTTCGTCAGTCGGAAGAGGACATCGCGCTTCTCGGTCTATTTACCCGCGCCGAAATCCTCGCCAGTAACAGCGCCTCTCATCCGAATCGCAAAGATCTCAAGATCGTGGTCAAAGAGAACCGGCCTGGCCTGGGCGAGGTCGGCTTCGGCGGCGAGTTCGAGGATCCGACCCTGCGCTTGAAATCGTTCTTCGGCCTCACTTATCGTAACTTGATGGGCCTCAACCAAACGGCCTCGGTGCGCGGCGAAGTCTCGCTTCCGTTTACCTCAGACAAGTTCATTCCGTTCGTGGAGTACGCGGCGGTGCTGGGGTACCGTGCCCCGTATCCCTTCAAGATTCCGATCTCCTTCGCGACACAAATCGGTTTGGACGGGTTTCAAATCGCGAGTATCGGCCCGAAGATTCAAAGACGCGCCCGCATCGAGCTGCGCATTGAGAAAAAGATCTCGAAGTCGTTTACGGCGGTCTATCGCCTCTATCGTTACGAGCGCACCAGCACGGAGCTACTCGCCTCCAGCGTGACGACCCCATCGCTCAAAGTCGACATCATCGGATCGACCGGACCGGGCCTCATCCTCGATTTGAGAAACGACTCGTTTAATCCGACCTCGGGCAGTTATCACACGGCGGACGCGGAGTTCGCGCACCCGAGCCTGCTTTCGGGCTCGAACACGGCGTTTGCCATGGTGGTGAATCGCAACTCGTTCTATTTGCCGATTTTCTCGCCGTTTCAACTCTCGGCGTTTGTGGGGGTGGGCTATGCGCGCTCGCTGCTTTCCGGACGGCCGCTTCCGACCGCTCGTTTGGACAACGATTTGGCGCTCGGCGGGCAAGGCTCCATCCGTGGGTTCTCGGTGCGAGTTTTCGCGCCGTCCGATACCTCGACGGAGACGGCTTTTTACAATGTGCGCAGCGAGCTTGGGGTCGGGATTTTCACGAACGTGACCTTCGCTTTATTTTTTGACAGCGGGCAGATTTTCCCGAACCTGAAGGCGGACCGGCGGCATGATGGCGTCGGCTTCGGCGTCCGCTACAAGACGCCCGTGGGGCCGCTTGTCGTCGACATCGCGCAGGGGCTCGGTCCCGACAAGGAGTCGGTGAAGCTATACTTCACGGTAGGTACGTTTTAGGACCCTTACGCGTTACGCGATCGGCGGCGGTGGCGGACGCGCGATTCGCGCTCGGACGCGGCGGCGCGCTCGGCGGACTTGATCTTCAAGCGCTTGCCGGCGGCGATGGCCGAACGGTGGAGCTTGTTCCACTTCTTAATCTCGCGGATGGAAACGTCGTAGTCCTTTGAAATGGACCACAGCGATTCTCCGGGCTGCACCACGTGCGTGACGAAGCCGGCGTTATCCGCCGGATGCCGAGGCTCCTCGGCCGAAGCCGCGGTCTCTTCCTTCTCATCGCCGCCCTTGGCGGGCTCGCGGGCTTCCTCGTCTTCCTCTTCATCGGCGCTTTTTGCGGGCTTACGTACCTTAAGGGTCATGCCGGGATAAATCTTGGGGCGATCAAGATTGTTCCACTTATAGATCTCCTGAATCGTCACGTCGTACTTCAGCGCGATCGCCCATAAGGACTCCCCCGAGCGCACCTTGTGGTTCGCAAGGTCTTTCGGCGCTGCTTCAGCCACCTTCGGAGTGGGACGAGACACGGCGGCCACCCGAGGCGCGCGCGTCGCGGGAACGCGGGCGTTGTCCGGAATGAGGAGCCGATCGCCGGCCTTTACTTTTTCTTTGCGGCCCAAGTTGTTCGTGTTCATCAAAGACGCGGGCTGCACGCGGTAACGGCGCGCGATGCTCGCCAAGGTCTCTCCGCCGCGAACGATGTGCTCTTTCGGCATTTCGTTCTCGTCGGCCGCGAGCTTGTTGCGGATGGAGCCCAGCGCGCGTTCCACGAGAACCTTGGTGCCCATGGGCACGCGCAGCTCGTAGGAAGCGACGTCCGGCGGAACCATGCTGCGCAGGAGCTCAGGGTTCAAGTCTTCGAGCTCTTCAACCGGCTCGTTCACCAGTTTCGAAAGCTCTCTCAGATGGATCGGAAAGGTGACGGTGACCGTTTCGAAATTCAGCGGCTCGTCGTAAGTCACGCCGCCGAAGCCGTACCGATCGGGGTTTTTAGCGATGATGGCCGCGGCGATGAGCTTCGGCACGTAGTCCTTGGTCTCGCGGCGGACTTTCTTGCTGGCCCGGATGGTCCAGAAGTTATTGGATTTGAGCGCTTCGACTGCGCGCAAAATCTTGTACTCGCCCGCGTTGTAGGCCGCGGCCGAAAGGTACCAGGACTCGAAAATGAGATAGAGATCTTTTAAGTACCGGGCGGCGGCTTCCGTCGAGTGCACCGGATCGCGGCGTCCGTCGATCCAGGGATCGACGCGAAGGCCATAGCGGGTGCCGGTGGCGCGCATGAACTGCCAGGGGCCGACCGCGCGGGCGCGGGACTTGGCCTTCATGTTGAAACCGCTCTCGATGAGCGCGAGGTAGACGAGATCTTCCGGGAGGCCGTCTCGCTTCAAAATCTTTCGCATGGACGGGATGTAGCGGCTGGAACGGCCGAGGTAACGTTCCATGTGCTCACGTCCGCGGCCCGTGAAGTAATCGATCCAGCCTTCGACCGCGGAGTTCATGGTGATTGGAAAATCGTAGTGCGAGTTATCGTAGAGCGTCTGGGTATTGGGCTCTTCGATACGGATGATGTCCTCGATGCTGGCTTTTTCCAGATCGGCGGCGGACGTCTCTTTGCTCGCCGCGACCGTGGCCTCGATTTTTTCGGCTTCGGTGGCGGAGACTTTAGTCTCTTCCGTGGAGGTGGTCGTCGTGGTCGACGTCGTCGTTTTGGATTTTTCCGTGAGGGCCGCGCAAGAGGTCAAAAGCACCGACCCGAGGCTCAGCAAGGCAATGAAAAACGAGGAACCTTTTTTTGGTTTCACAACCGTCATGCTTACCTCACGAGAATGGGAATGTCTAAAATTGCTGCGGGATTAGCCGCGGGCGATCGGGAGAGGACTATTACACATTATAGCGAGCTGATTCAATGGAATGCCATGTATTTCCGGAGGTGACGCTTCTTGGCAAATCCGGGAAAAAGGTTCACGAAAAAGACTCGCGTCAATGGCCGCGGTCAGGCTTGCGGGCAGGTTCGAGCAGGCTCGCCATGATCTCGCGCAGGTAGCTCGCCACGACGCCACGCAGCTGGTCGAGAGTCAGCTCCTTGGGGTCGAGCCCTTTTCGTTTCATGATGGCGTTGAGCTCTTTGCGGATCGTGCGGGCAGGGATGCCCGTCATTCGGATTACCTGACTCATCAGATCCTCAGTGGGTGAGGACTGTTTTTTAGGTCGTTTCTTCAAGGTGTCCGAATGGGAGAATGAGCCTCATGCTAGCACACGAGTTTTTGCGCTCAAAAGAAATCTTTACCGAGAGTTACGCCGGTTCCGACGCAAGGTTTTCGAAGGACGCGTACGCGCCGACCCAGACGACGCGCGCCGTGCCGCGGGGGCCGTTACGGTGCTTGCCGATGATGAATTCCGCGGAGCTCGCGGGCTGGCTCATGGCCTCAATGTCTTCGCGGTGAATGAAAATGATGATGTCCGCGTCCTGCTCGATGGCGCCTGATTCGCGAAGATCGGCCATCATGGGCTTTTTGTCCTGGCGAAGCTCGACGCTGCGGTTTAGCTGGGAGAGCGCGAGCACCGGTACGTTGAGCTCTTTAGCGAGCGCCTTTAACCCGCGCGAGATTTCGGAAATCGCGTTCTCACGGTTTTGAGACGATTTACTCGTGCCCATGATCTGGAGGTAATCGACCACCACCAGCCCGAGAGAACCGAGTTCCGCTTTGAGCCGCCGCGCTTTTCCGCGGACTTCGAGAACGGTGAGAGCCGGCGTATCGTCGATGTAGATCGGCGCTTCGGACAGGATTCCGGCCGCTCGCGTCATGCGAGCCCAGTCATTTTCGGCAAGCTTTCCGCTGCGGATGCGCGACTGATCGACTTTCGCTTCGGAGGCGAGCAGACGGGTGACGATCTGCTCCTTCGACATTTCCAGCGAGAAGAAAACAATGGGCGCCTTGGCGTGCACGGCGGCGTTACGGGCCACGCCGAGCGCGAAACTGGTTTTACCCATTGAGGGACGGCAAGCTACGATGATGAGATCGGACTTTTGAAACCCGTTCGTCATCTTGTCGAGCTCGAGCCAGCCCGAAGGCACGCCCGTCAGCTTGTCCTGATTTTCAAAACGCGCTTCGAGCTCCACGAAAGCGGAACGAACGATGTCCCGGATGGGCGCCATGTTTTTTGAGCGCTTCGACGAGGTGAGCGCGAAAATTTCTTTCTCGGCGTAATCGAGAAGCTCCGCCGTGGCTTCCGACGGATCGAGGCCGCGGCTCGCGATGTCGTTACACGCACTGACCAGATTTCGCTTTAGCGCCTGGTTGGCGACGATACCCGCGTGGTACTCGGCATTGACCGCGGTGGGCACGAGCTCCATGAGCTCGGCGATGCCGGGAGCGCCCCCCACTTCCTCGAAGGTCCCTAGCTCTTTGAGCTTGGCTTGGAGGGTAACGACGTCGATGGGATCGCCTTGGGAGGCGAGTACCGACATGGCCGCGAAAAGTTTCCGGTGCGCGGGACGATAAAAATCGTCTTCCGCGACGACGTCCACCACCCGGTGGAAGGCTTGCGTATCGATGAGGATGCCGCCCAATACGGATTGCTCGGCCTCTAAATTTTGGGGTGGGACGCGTTCCATGTTTCGCCGATTTTTAACCGCTCAGCGCGGGGATGGCAAAGAGATTGGCTCGCTATTGTAGTGCAACGCGTTATCTGGCGAGGTTCAGGCCGAGCGGGCGTAGCTTCGGAAGAGTGGCAGCTGGCGGGAAAAACGTTCCGAGACAAAAAGGAGGCAAGAAGTGAGCAAAAGGGTGAGGGGAATGACGGAAAAGACGAGCTGCTGAACTTCGCTGCCGCCAGTGACCCCTCTTTGGGCGGCAAGTCCGGCCACCACCGCGCAGGCAAGCCCTCGCGGCCCCATGGCGAATACGGTGAGCGCGTCGAGCTTCGGCGCTTTGAAAGGAAGAAAGAGCCGGGCCACTAGATACCGGGTCAGGAAAACGAGAGCGGTGAGCAGGACGGCGAGCCCCAGGTTCTCGGGATTATCCCAGCGGAGCACCACTCCCATATAAATGAAGAAGTAGACCCTAAGCAAAAAGGTCAGCTCCGCGAGCAGATCTTTTTCGGCTTCGGGCAAAACTTCGTCGTCTTGGAAGTGCTGGCGCAACTTCGCGGTGAGTAGCCCTAAATTGCCGAGCACGAGTCCCATGGAGAGCACGGCGAGAGCCCCATTTAATCCCATCAATCCCGCGACGCCGTATCCCATCAAAACCGAAATTTCCGTCGAGAAACGGATATGAGAAAGCGGCGGGGAATAGCGTTTCACGAAAGCAAAGCTGAGTCCAAAGCCGGCACCCACTAGAAGAGAAGCGACCACCGCCGGAAGCAGCGTCATGGCGGCATCGAAAGGCCCGACTCCGCCGCTCGCCGCGATTTCCAGCGCAATCACGCCGAGCACGACGACGAGCACGTCGTTGACCGAGCTTTCGAGCATGAGGATGGTGCGAGTCCGCTCGTTCACGGGAAGCCGTTTTACCAGGGGAATGACCAGGGCCGAGCTCGTGGAGCCGAGCGCGATGGCTGCGTAGAGCGCCATCGGCCAGGGAAGCGTGGTGAGACCAGCCGTAAGACCGGCCGCCAGCGGAACGAAAAGGAAAAAAGCCCCGAAGGTAATCTTGAGAGAGGTGACCGAGGCGTCTCTGAGCTGTGAAATCGAAAACTCGAGACTGCCTTCGAGCAAAATGACGACGAGCGCGAGCTCGGCGAGGAAGGGACCGATGGCATTGAAATCCTCGGGCGTGATTAGCCCTGAGACGGGCCCTACCAAGATGCCGACGGCGATAAAGAGCAGAAGATCAGGGATCTTGGTGCGGTTAAAGACCCACCACAAGCTATGGCCAAGAAAAAAGAGCGCGCCCAGAATGACGAAGGCGGAGCTCATGAATTAGTCGGCAGAAGCTTCTCAGCCGCTGCGGCGGCCGCTTCGATGGCGTTAGCGTCTTCTCCCGTGAGTCTCTGCACGGCGCTGCTGTAACGGCCGAGATGGGTGTCCGCCGTTTGATACGCGTTTTGGGCGCGGCCTAACTGGGTACCGATTTCCTCGAAGCGCTTTTCGAAGTTCTCGAAGTGTTGCTGAGCCTTTTTTACGTCGGTAATGGTCTTCTCGACGCCTTTTGCCATTTCGTAATAATTGCGCGAAACGGAAATCGCGTGGAGCGTGACGGAAAGCGTATTGGGAGACACCGCGAAGATTTTGAACTTCTGCAGGTCTTCGCAAAGCTTCATATTGCGCAATATTTCGAAATAGAGCGTCTCCGAGGGAACGAAGAGAAGCGCGATGTCGGTGGTGCCGTGCTCAGGATGGACGTACTTGTCGCGGATGGACTTGGCCTGGGCGCGCATCACTTCGGTTAAAGTCTTCCGGGCCGCTTCGAGCGCCGTCGGATCATTGGCCTCGAATAACGGCAGAACCTGTTCCCGCGGGAACTTGCTGTCGATGGGGAGAACTTGCTTCGGGTACTTGATGACGGCGTCCACGCGCTCGGTGGAACCGGGCACGATGCGGTACTGGAGCTCGTACCCGTCGATGGGGAGCAAGTCGGCGAGCAGCCTTTCGAGCGTGGCTTCGCCGAAGCCGCCGCGCAGGTGGGGCAGCTTCAAAAGATTATTCAGATCATTGATGGAGCTGCCCACCACGTTCAGGTTGCGGAGCTGAACCTCGGCGAGAGACAGGTGATGCTGCACCTTTTCGAACTGCTCGAAACCTTGCTTCAAGTTCGCGGTGAGATTGGTCTGCACGCTCGAGGTCAGATCCTTCATGCGCAAGTCGAGGCGGCCGTCGATCTGGGCGAACTTGCCTTCCAAGGTCTGCGTGGTGCTGAGCAAGCCTTGCTGAAGCTCCTGGCGGTTCGCCTGTAGCTCTTTGGCGATTTCCGATCGCAAGGTATTCACTTTCGTGTCTTGCGTGCGCTCGAACTCGCTCTGAAACACGACGATGTTTTTCTGCAGTCCCTGGAAAGTGTCCTGGAGCAGGCGAAAGCCCGATTGAAGCTGAGAGTGATTGAGGCGCAATAAGAGAAACGCGGTGAGTCCTAAGGCGACGCAAACGACCGCGACCATGATCCATTCCATGGGCCGGACAATAACTAGGCGGGTTCTGGGTGTCAGCTGCAAAAAAGCGGGGTAGATTCCGGTTTATGCGAGTTGCGTTATTTTTCGTTTTGCTCTCAGGTCCGGCCTTCGGATGGAAACTGTCTGCCCTAGCCAAAGGCTTCGAGTTTCCGGCGGCGGCGGTCGTCGAGCCGGGCACCAGGGCACTCTTCGTCGTCGAACAGAAGGGCAAGATCCGCTCCTGGAAAGACGGGAAGATCACGCCGGTTCTCGACTGGACTAAAAAAGTCTCCTTTGGCGGCGAGTGTGGACTGCTCTCCGTCGCCTTTCATCCGCGGTACGAAAAAAACGGCCGCTACTTCGTCAACTACACGGCCCGGACCCCTGACCTCATGACTTACGTCTCCGAGTTTCACCGCGGCGAATCTACCGAGAAGGTGCTTTTGAAATTCAAACAGCCGTACCCCAACCACAATGGAGGCCAGCTCGCCTTCGATGCGAAGGGCTATCTCTATATCGGCGTGGGCGATGGGGGCAGCGCGGGGGATCCGCTCGGAGCGGGGCAGGATCCGAAGACCATTCTCGCGAAGATTCTCCGCATCGACGTCGATCGGGGCGACCCGTACGGCATTCCCGAGGACAATCCGTTTAGTCAAGCCGGCGGCCTAAAAGAAATGTTTGCCTGGGGCCTTCGCAATCCCTGGCGCTTCAGCTTCGACCCGAAAACCGGAAAGCTTTTCGTGGCGGACGTCGGCCAAGACAAGTGGGAAGAGATCGATATCGTCGAAAAGGGGAAAAACTACGGCTGGAACGTGCGAGAGGGAAACCACTGCTACATTCCCGAGGAGGGTTGCGGTGATAGGTTTGCGCCCGCGCTTTGGGAGTACAGCCACGACGACGGGCAATCCATCACGGGCGGGTACGTGTACCGCGGCAAGAAAATCAAAACCCTCGAGGGTGCGTACGTCTACGGCGATTACGCCTCGACTAATATCTGGGCGCTTCGGATGGATGAGGCCCAGACCAAAGCCGTGAAAAACGAGCTACTGATGGTAAGCGGCGTTCCCATCTCGTCTTTTGCCTTGGATGCGGACGGAGAAATCCTCGTGCTCGATCACGAGGGCGGCCGGGTACTTCGCCTAGATTTGTAAGGTCAGGCTCGGCTTGAAGCTCGCATCGTCGAGCTGATATTCGTCGAAATAAAGATGATGCACGTGCGAGCGGAATTTCCGGCACTCGTCCTCGTGAATTTTCCGCGTGAGAGTGCCCGAGCGCTTTAGCTGCCGGAGGTGTTTTCGCACCTGAGCCGCCTCGTCCATAGTCTTATGACCGGTGGGATCCACGCGGTAAACCGGCGACTTCTTCCAGTCGCGCAAAAGGAGAACCATCGCGGTAACGCAAAGCCGGTTGTACTCGTCCAGATGCTCCATATCGAACTGCAAGTTGGAGCGCTTGTTCACCGTCTTGACGAACTGCTGCCATTTTTTCAGACGCTGAATGGCCATCATGGAGCTAAACAAAATCTTGTTCGTGCGAAACGAAAAAATCGTATCTTTCAGCGCGCCGTCGAGCAGCCGATCGTGAGTGTTGTTTCGCTTATTGGCGATGATGTCCTCGAGCTCGTGCCAGACCCGATCGCCGAAATGCTCATCGAGACGCACTTCCCAGTAGGCATGGCGGAACGTGGCGTTCTCGAAATGGCGGACATTTTGAAACGGGACGAAATAGTTGTGAGACACCGTATCGCACGCGAGGTGCGAGAGGTAGCCGTAGACGAAAGCCTGTTCCGCCGGCGTTTTCGCGTGGTCGAGCAGACTGATGCCGACGTCGAAGTTATGGCAGTTGTACATGTACTCGACGTAGGCCTTGCCGAGAGTGATGTCGGCTGCGATGCACCCATAGAGGAAGTCCGGCCGATAGGCCGTGAGAATCTGGCGCACCGTCTCGGGCAAGAGGTAGCTGAAGTGCAGCAGCTCTTTGGCGTAGTAGAGATGGGTGACGGGAGCCCAGCCAAACGCCTCGCGCGGGACGAAAGCAACGAGTAAGGCCAAGGCGAACAAAGTTACTCTATTCATCGTCACCCATCCTTTGTATCTTAGTTTCGGCATTTTTAGGATAAGTTCCGCTCGGATAAAAGAAGTGGGTGGGGATGAGTAGCGAACTGAGGCAGAGCGTCAAAGAGTACCGTAAGATTTGGGAAGAGGCGGGCGTGGATTTTCTCTCGCCGCGGTTTTGGACGCTCACTCGGCGCGCGGCCCCGGCTCCCGTCCCGGCGCCTTCCCCCCCAGCCTTGCCGCCGTCGCCCGCGCTTCGCGCGCCGTCCGCCCGGTTTTTCTACGGTCAGGCGACGGCTGCCGGAAAATGCCGTGTGCTTTTCGTGGGCGACGCCGAAGGCTTCAGCGACGAAGCCGGTCAGCTGCTCGGCAAGATTATCGATGCCATGGAGCTTGGCCGGGAAAAAGGCACTTACCTCGCTGACCCGAACGCGGAGTGGTCGAGCTTTTTGCGAGAACAAGTGGGAATCGCCCAGCCCGCGGTGGTGGTCGCGCTGGGTCCCGTGGTGGCCGCCTCGCTTTTGGGCGGAGACGGGATCGCTTCGCTTCGCGGGAAGTGGCATTCGCTTCCTTGGTCGAAGGAAGTGGCGCTGAGAGTGACGTTTCATCCCGCCCACTTACTGACGGCGCCCGCCTCGAAAAAGGAAGTTTGGGAAGACATGAAGCTCGTCTTACAAAAACTGGGCGGAGCCGCTAAATGAAAATCGCGGCGCTTTGGCTGGCGTTTCTCGCAAGTCTGGCCAGTGGAGCCACCGTGCCGGTCATTCGCCTGAATGGCCCGTTGAACCCGGGAACCGGTGCCTATTTACGAGACGGCTTGAATGAGGCCGCGCGCCTTTCCGCGCCTTACGTGATTTTGGTTTTAAATACCGACGGCGGGCTTTTACCTGCGGCTCGCTCCGCCGTGCAACGCGTGCTCGAGTCTCCGGTCCCCGTGGTGGCTTTCGTCGGTTCCGCGGGAGCGCGCGCCGGATCGCTCGGCGCGCTTCTGCTCGTCGCCAGTGACGTGGCGGTGATGCATCCGCAGGCTTTAGTCGGTGGAGAACCTCTGGGCGTGACCGAAGAGTACCGGGCGGCCCATAACCGGTTCGAAGGGGAAACCGCGGAACTTGCCGATCACATCGCCCGTGCCCGCGCGCGAAACGCCCACGGCGCGAGTAAGGCGATTCACGGTAAAGAAGCACTGACGGGTGAGGCGGCTCTCAGAGAGAGTCTCATCGATTTCACGGCCGAGGATCTGGCGGCCGTGCAAGCGCGGCTCGTCGGGTTTCAGCTTCGGGTGGCAAAGGCAGGCGCCGCGGTTCTTCCGACCGAAGTGGGTCCGTTAAATGAGGTGGGCCCCTCGCTCTGGCAAACCTTTCTCGCCGGCGTTTCCGACTCTCGTTTGGCGTACGGCCTTTTCTTTCTGGGCTTCGTGCTACTCGCCTTGGAGCTTTCGCGGCCGGGAGCGATGTTTCCTGGCGTGCTTGGCGGGGCCTGCGTTCTGTTCAGTCTCTTTCTCTTTTACTGGCTGCCCATTTCGTATGGAGCGCTCGCGATGATGGTGGTGGGGTTCGCGCTGATTCTGGGCGAAGGACTCTATCCGAGTTACGGGCTTTTCGGGCTCTTGGGTCTGGGTGGCTTCATTCTGGGATCGCTTTGGCTCGTCGATACTTCGGCGCCGGACTATCAGTTGCCGCTCGGTTGGGTTCTGGCGTGTGCGGCGACGCTGGCTGCGGTCGGGTTCGCGCTGAGTTACGGAGTTTTTCGCGGGCGCAAGCGGCGCCGGGCCTCGGGACTCGAGGCGCTGGTGGGAGAGTTCGGGCAAGCGCGGGGCAAAGTGACGCCGAGCCAGGGCAAAGTTTTCGTTCAGGGCGAGGTTTGGACGGCGGTGTGTGAAGCGAGCGAGGAAATAGCCGCGGGCGCGCTGGTGATCGTGACTGGCGTGCGGGGGCTATCTCTTGTAGTAGCGCCGAGATAAATTCAGCCCTATCAAACGAGTTCGTGATTCGCGGATCGCCCGGCTGAATGAGAAGGATGCGCGTGCCGTTCAGCCCCTCGGAAGAAACCTAAGTGGCGCGGACAAGCCGGCTGAACCGGGTAGGTAAAAGTCGTGAGGGCGAAAGACGTGCCCGGCGGCTGTTCGTATCTTAAAAGGTAGCGCCCTACCTTTTAAGTTACTCGGAAGGGGAGTCGGGCAAGTCTTGCGACCTCTCGCTGCTTTCCTCGCCGGTTCAGCCTGTGCAACCGCGCTGCTAAGCTGGTCGAGAGGGGCTGAACTGCTCTCAAAGAGCATCCCCAATCCCATACATCCCCGACCGATCGTACATCGGAATCACCTTCGGCAGCTGCGCCTGCAGCGCCTCTTGCCGAGTGCCGCTCGCCGGATGGGTCGACAGAAACTGCGGCGGGGCCGAACCGCCCGCCTTGGCAAAACGTCCCCAGAACCGGGGCGCCTCGCGCGGATCGTACCCGGCGCGCGCCATATAGATGAGCCCGATTTCATCCGCTTCCGATTCATTCCCGCGGCTAAAGGGCAGAGCGATACCAATCTGCGCGCCAAGGCCCAGCGCACCCATGATCAAATTCTTTTTCTGCGGATCGCTCCCGCCGAGAAGCGTTCCTAAAGCCGAGACTCCGAGCTGCGTCCCCATCGCTTGAGTGATGCGCTGACCGCCGTGTCTCGCGGTGGCGTGCGCTACTTCGTGTCCCATGACCGCGGCCATGCTAGCTTCGTTTTGGAGAAACGGAATGATGCCGGTGTAGAAGGCGACTTTGCCGCCGGGAAGGCAGAAGGCGTTCGCTTCCTTGGACTCGATGAGGCGGAATTCCCACTGGTACTCGGGCTTATTCGCCACGGCCGCGATGCGCTTGCCGACCCGTTGAAGGATCGCGTTCCACTTGGCGTTGGTGGAAACCCGCTCTTTTTGCAGGACCTCGGTGTAGGCCTGGTTGCCGAGCTGAACCTCTTCGCTTTCGCTAGTGACGATGAAAGCACGGCGTCCCGTTTCGGGAGTAGTTACGCAAGCGGTGAGTGAGAGGAGGAGACCGAGAAGGATCGCGTTTCGCATTCAGCGAAAATAGAGCAGTTCAGCGGCAATAGGCAAGCTTGAGGGCACGGATAAATAGGCTGAACCGGCGAGGAAAACGGCTTGAGACTAAAAACGGCGCCCGATTTGACCGACAGGCCGCTCCGGGCAAGTCATGCGCCTCGATGCTATTAGCCTCGCCAGTTCAGCCTCCTAATCCGCGCCGCCGAGTTTTTTTAAGCGGCTGAACCGCTCATTTCAACCAACCGCGCTTGCGGAACCAAACGTAGAGCCCACCCGCGATGACCGCCATGACTCCCAATACGACGGGATAGCCCCACTTCGAGTTCAGCTCCGGCATGAAATGGAAATTCATGCCGTAGACGCCGACGATAAAAGTGAGCGGCATGAAAAAGACGGAGAAGACCGTCAAGACCCGCATGATCTCGTTCGTGCGATGGGACGCGAGCGAGATGTGCGTGCTGAGCAGGGTAGTCACATCTTCGGTGAGCTCGTCCGCCCACCCTTGCAGTCGCTCCGCTTCCTCTTTCAGATCCTGAACGAAAGGGGCGAGGGCAGGGGGCGCCTCGTGCAAGCGTGGGATGAGATCCAACGTCTGGCGGAGCACCCTGCGGTACACCGAGGCCCGACGCTTTAAAAAATACATCTCTTCCAGAATCTGGCCTTCCGCCAGGTTATTGAAGATGCGGACCTCGAACTGCTCGAACCCGGTGTCGGCTTCGGCCAAAGCGAGATCGAAGCTCAAGATGGCCTCGCGAAACAGATCGAGCACCACCGGAAAAAGCGAGTCCGTGGAAAGATCCGTGCTCTCCGACCAGCGCGCCCGAAGCCGTGCCATGAGAGACGCTTCCTTGCGGTGAATCGTGATGAGCCATTTCTCGTCGATAAAGAGCGAGACCTTCCGAGTCAGCTCCATGACGGTGTCGTTCTCGGCTCTTTTGAGCGCCTTCTCATCCAGGTGGCGCAAGATGATGAACTTGCGGGTCCCGATCTTCTCGTACTTCGGTAAATGCCGCGGCTCGAGGCAGTCTTTCACCCAAGTGGGATGCAGGCCGTACTCTGTGGCGAGCTGCTTGGTTTCCTCCGGGGACGGCGAACACACATCGATCCATCTGAGGCCGTTCGCGAAGGTGACAACGGAATGAATCATCGTTTCGCTCCTTTTCCGCAGCGGAGCGTTTTCTCCCGGCCGAAGATGATCCGGCTAATCCAGCGGTACTTGCCGGCGGCGATGGGCTTTTTCCTGAAACAGAATCTCTCGGGCGCAACGAGGTAGGCCGCGACAGCGTCTGCGAAATCTTCGGAAGTGTCGCCCGAAGCCGAGACGCGGGCGTAGGTTCTTCCCAGGGGAAAGCCCTCAAATTTCTTGCCCTCGCTATCCAGGGCTCCGATGACCGGATCGGGAAGTAGGGTGAAGGGAGAGCCCTTGGAGAGTTTCGAAAGGATATCGCCCCGAGAGGCCGCGAGTTGCTCGGGCTTCAAATCAGGAAGTCCCCATCCGGAGAAAGCCGCGAACTCAGGGACCCAGGCCGCTTCTTCGATTATTGCGGCCTTTCTCGCGGCGGCGTGAGCGAGCTCATGGATGATCACCAAGCGGTGAAGCGGGTTATTCACTTCCACGAGGCTTCGGGAAAGAACGAGCGACGCCGTCTCCGGGACATAAGCCGCAAGGCCCCCGTGTTCGGTGACGAGCACCTTGTAGATGGCGCGCTTATCCCAAAACGCGCAGGCATCGACCGGGCAAAGTGTCTTCAGAACCGAGTCTAAAATCTTATGGGACACGGGCTTTGAGGAAACGAGCATCGCGCCCCGGTACACTTCGGCCGTGCCGTAAACGGCCTTTGCCAAGCCGATCGCGGTTTTCGCTTTGGACGCTTTCAGCTTGGCGGCGATGGCCGGGTGATCCTCTCGGGTCGCCAGAAACGCGCGGAACGCGAGGTCTCGTTCCGCGGGTGGCACTTCGAGGCCGAGGTGCTTGAGGTAGGCCATCTGCAGCTCGGTGGTCAAAGCGTCGAGCGGCAACTCGGCGCACGCCGGGGCCATTTCCTGCTGAAGGACGAGCACGAGGTGAAGGAGCAAATCCGAAGACCAGGCCGAAAGCTCGGCTCGGGCCGCGTCGGGGATCGGCTTTTTCTCGAGGAAAGGCACGAAGCCCGTCCATTGGTCGAGAGCTCTCAAACCTTGGCTTTTCTGCCAGCGTCCGAGACAAGCGGGCGCCGCGATCCGTCCCTGCACCGCCGGAGGCGGAACCGAGTCGGAAAAAGCCGACAAGCCGATTAGGAAAAGAAATTTCGCGAGCACTTAAGCAGCAGCGGCGCCATAGCGGCGCTCGACGCCACTCAAGAACTCATATAGCGCGTCCAAAGTTTCCGACGCAGCCTTGAAAGCTTTTTCCTTCTTTTCCTCGGTATCGCACAGCTGCTCGAGGCAGCTCACTTCGGTCTCGGCGTGGTAGACGTCCGAAATCTGATGAGCGCGGAAAAAGGAGACTGTCGCTTCGTCTTTGACGTCGTAGAAGCGTTGGAGTCCGTCGATCTTTTGACGGGCGATGTCGGGTTGCTGGCGCTCGTACGCGTACAAGGCGGCAAGCCCTTCGATGGGGTCGCCCGACTGCGTGTACTTACGGAACACCCGGAGAAGGTGCTGGGTCTCGTCGGAATGAAAGTGCCCTTGCACGTCTTCCCGGGAAACGCCCATGCCTTCCGCGAAACGGAGCCAGAGCTCCGCGTGGTGCTCGGTGCCTTGTTCCTCGTGGATCAAGTTCTCGAGCAGCACTTGGCGCATGGAAAGGTCTTCCGTGCGCGAGTGCACGCTGCTTACGAAGCGGGAAAATTCTTTCTCAAAGGCGTAATACTCTTTGGAGTAGCCCCGAAGCTCTTCTTTAGAGAGCTCGCCGGATTGCCAGCGTGTGTAGAAGGTGTGGGCCAGCATGTGCCTGCCCTGGATGCGAGCTTCCAATTGAGAACGGAGATTTAACACGGGGACCGCCTTTCTGTGGCCCCGAAGCGGGGCAAAGCAGTGAAACGCCCCCAATATAGACGGCGGTTTCTAGGCGGTCAACGAGCGTTCGGATAAGGAGGTTTAGCGACGGTGCCGACGACGAGCGTGATGCCGGCGAGCCCCACGGCGACCGTGGTGACGCTTGCCCCGAGCTACGTAGCCGCGGCTGGAGCGGTAAGATTGACGCGAGCTACCACTGTAATGGGCAAAGCGCGATCCGAAGTAGGGAATCTTTTGTAAAAGCCCGGTGAAGCTGGGACGGCTGTGTCTCCAGTGGCTAGTCTTATAAAGATGATACCCGCCAAAGGCGACGCCGCCGATAACTAGGAACGGCATCAATTTCCGAAACAGTTGTTTTAATCTCCAACCCACTTGCGAATCCCTCCTCGCGCGAGGCTTTCCCCGCGTAGCCAGGAGCGGTTGAGCAAGCTCTATGCCGGAGTCGGCTACGCAGGGTTTGCGGGTGAAGACCGGGGGAGGGCGCAACCTCGGTGTACACCGGTGACAATTCGCGTCCAGGGGACGGGACCCCGCGCTAGCGCGGGGTCCCCTTTTCCTTCCGTTGCCAAACTTGGTATCCGACGTAGAATAGGAGGGTTTTCCAAGCTCCCCCATGGAAAGGACTTCACCTTGGCGAAGAACTACTTCTCCGATTATCCGGAACGGGTCGACCTTCTCACTAAATATTCGAGCATTCGCGATCTGGCTCTTCCCCTGGAAGAAGCCTTCGGCGAGCCGGGCTATTACAAGAGCCCCGAAGAAGCCATGGAGTTCTATAAAGGCGCACTCGACGAGATCGGGAAATTCGCGGCCAACGAAGTCGCGCCCACCGCCAACGAAATCGATCAGACGGGCTGCAAGGTCATCGATGATGACGTAAAACTTCCCGATGCCTTGATGAGCCACCTCAAACGGTGCGCGGACTTGGGGATGTACTCGGGCAATGTCTCCCGCAAGGACGGCGGGCTCAATCTGCCCCGTTCCATTTCGATGATTGCGCTAGAGCTTTTCGCTCAGGCCTGTCCCAATACCGCTTTGACGCTTGCCTGCTTTTCCATGGCCGACTTCATTCAGCTCTTCGGCACGGAAGCGCAAAAAGCCCATCTGCTACCCAAGGTGATGTCCAACGAGTGGCAGACTTCCATGGCGCTCACCGAGCCGAACGCCGGCTCGGACTTGGGAAAGTTGCGTTCGCACGCCGCCCGCGATCCGAATGCGACCGACGAGCGCTGGATCATCAACGGCACGAAGCAGTTCATCACCAACGGCAATAGCGACGTGACTTTCGCCTTGGTCCGCACCGACCCGAAAAGCGAGGGTTTGCGCGGTCTTTCCGTGATGGTCGTCGAGAAGTGGGTGGACGGGAAACGCAACGTCAAGCTCGCGAAAATCGAGGACAAGGTTTGTCTCCACGCTTCGCCCACCTGTGAGATTCTTTTCGAAAATAGCATCGGCTATCTCTTTGGTCCCGAGGGGGAGGGCTTCAAGGTTATGGCGGAGCTCATGAACGGCGCCCGCCTCGCCATGGGCGCGCTCGCGGTCGGTATTTCCACGGCCTGCATCGAGGAAGCGAAAGCCTACGGGCGCACGCGCGTGACCATGGGAAAGCCCATCTTGCACCACCCCATGGTGGCCGACATGGTTTACGAGATGGAAGTCGAAGTGCGCGCCATTCGTGCCATGGTGATGGAAGCGGCTACCGCGTCCGACTGGATGAATATCGCCCGGAAAAAGGGCGATCAGGCGGCGTACCGCAAATGGAAGACGCGCTACCGCCGTCTGACACCACTTTGTAAGTACATGGCGTCCGAGCGCGCCATCGTGCACGCGAGAAACGCCGTGCAGATTTTCGGCGGTTACGGCGTGTGTCGGGATTATCCGGTGGAGCGGCTTTTGCGTGAAACGCTCATTTATCCGATTTACGAAGGCACGTCGCAGATTCAGTCCTTGATGGTCCTGAAGGACACCTTGAAAGACGTGGCTTCCCACTCGGGCGGATTCCTCGGCTCCCTCGCGGGCGCTTGGGCCGAGTCGAAGCTCACGCGCGACCCGGTGAAGTCCTATCTTCTGCAAGCGCGTAACGAGCTCAATCAGGGTATTCGTCACATCATGGCGAGCATTCTGAAGGACAAGTTCAAGTCCGACCTAGAGTCCTTGAAGCAAAGTAAGATTCAGGAGTTCCTGAAAGCGTTCTCGGCGAACTTGGTGAGCGAGAAAACCGATCTCACGATGCCTTTTCTCTGTGCCGAGCGCTTTACGCGGATCACCTGCGATTACTACGCGCTCAAATGTATGGTCGATCATCACGAGCCCGGGGACAAAGAGAGCGAGAAGTGGATCTGCCGCTTCGCCGAGCTCGCGCTCCCGCGCATGCGGTATGAGAATACCATCATGGCGGAACGGCTCCCCGAGACGCTCACTTATTTGAAGGAGCTCCAGGCTCAAGAATGAAGTGGCTGAGGTTCGCCTGCTTCGGGCTGGTTCTGGGCTGCGTGAGCCGCACGCTCCCCGAAGGCCGTTTCAGTCAAAGTCAGACTTTGAGTCTGCCGACCGGCGCCCTCACGGCCTCGGTCAGTGATGCCGAGCACTTTAGTTTCTTGGCGGTGGGAGATTTGCACATTTCCCAAGGGGACACCTCGCGCCTCGGCCGCATCCTCGACGCGGGAGCGGCGAAGGGGGATGCGTTCGTGGCGCTGCTCGGCGACATCGTCGACTCCGGCGAAGCTTCGGATGTGAATGCCGTTTGGTCTTTGATTGCGGCTAAAGGCTGGGCGGGTAAGGTCGCGCCGGTCATCGGCAATCACGATGTCTTTCACGAAGGCTGGGAGGCCTGGCGGACGAGTAACGGCCCGAGCCACTACAGCTTTGCCGTCGGCAATAGCCAGTTCATTGCGTTGGATACGGCTGACGGGACTCTGGGCGAAGCCCATCTCGATTGGTTCGAGAACGAGCTCCGAGCGACGAGGCCTTCCCATCTTTTCGTGCTTTCGCATTACTTGCCCGTGGTGCCCGGCGTGCGGACGTATCTTCGGTTTTCGGATGAGTCGGAAGCCCTGCGCGTCCGGTCTCTGGCGCACCGCTACGAAGTTTCTGCTTGGCTGGGCGCTCATTATCATAGTTTTGTCGAGGGCACGGTCGACGGCGTACGGTACGTGGTCGCCGGGGGCGGCGGAGGTCGGCGCATGCCGCCCGTACTCAATTACTTTTTCGTGCGGGTGACGGTGGACGGAGCGAACGTGAGAACGGAAATGGTGCCGGTTGAATAAGAGCCTCCTCATTCTGTTTTGTCTGTTTTCCCGAGCGGCCTTGGGCCTAAGCCTAGATTGGCGCATGAGCCGCGTGCATGGGCTCATCAATTTCGCGGAGACCATCGCGGGCGATCCGCACCGGTCCAAAACCCTCAAAGACGTTTTCGATAAGAGCCCGCAGACGCCCACTACGATCGAGGCCGTCGAGAAATACAAGAAGGCGCGGTTACGGCTCGAAACGGGGTGGACGTTTCCCGGCTTTCCGGTCGATCGAGTCGTTGGCCAGTCCCTCGAAAAACTTTTGCTGGTCCAAAGCGCGTTTGCCACCGATGTCGACGATTTCAGCGTGCGGTCTCAGGGGCTCATGCCGCCTTCCGAGCACGCGGCCTTCATCGCGGCGTTAAAAGGCCTCGAACCGGTTTACGACGCGCTCGTTTGGACGCCTTCTTTGCCGAAGCTGACTCGTGTGCGCGATCAGCTCGTAACGCTCGCGAAAGCCAAGGACTTGAATGCGCTCTTTGGCCGGGCGGCGGCCTTTTACCGGGCCCAGTGGCCGGAAGGGGTTCCGATCACAATCGCGCTCTATCCCGTTCCCGGAGCTCTCGGGCACAGTAGCGCCGAGTCCATGAACGGGCTTCAGTCTCTCGGGGTTCTCATCGATCGAGAGGTTGGGGGGAACGAGCTGGGCGTTTTGTTCCATGAGCTCTGTCATTCCCTTTATGAGGCGCAGGCCGCGGAGTTTCAGGCCGAGTGGGAAAAGTACTTTCGCGCGTCGTCTTCGGAATCGGCCGAGTCGGCCTACGTCTTAATCAACGAGGCATTGGCGACTGCACTCGGTAATGGCTGGGCCCAGGAAAAAGTCGCCTCGCTCCGGGTGGGAAGCTGGTACGGCGATCCTTACATCGACGTCTTTGCCCACGAGCTTTATCCGTCGGTTAAGGCTTATGTGGAAGCTTCAAAGCCGCTCGATCAGGCGTTCGCGAGCAAGGCGATTGCGGTCTTGGAGCACGCGGTTCCCGGCGCCGCACTGAACCTCGAGTTTCGCCTGAAAAAGACTTTGCTCGTCGTCGAGGGCAAGATCGACGGGCCTCGCCGGGAGCTGCAAAAGCAGTTCACCGTTTCGAGCTTGAAATCGCTTTCGACGATTGGGTCTTCTCTGGACGAAATCAAACGAAGCCGTGCAAGCCTCATCGTGGTGGTGGGCCGGGACTCGCTCTCCGAGCTGGCGCACGTCGAGCGCATCGTCAGCGGGCTGCGCGTGCCCTGGGCCGCGTTTCGCGGGCGTCCGGGTCCCGTGGTGTACTCGGTCCTCCAAGGCCATCGCCCCATCCTTCTCATCCGCGCGGATGGCGAGAAGGAAATGGCGGAAGCCTTCTCCCGTATCGGCAAAGCACGGCGCCTCGAAAAGAAGGCGTCGTTCCTGCTGCCGTCTACTGCAAAAACCTGACTTCGGCGCCCACTATCAGCTCGTTCAAGCGGCCGAAGCCGAGCAGCATCTGATAGCGCGCGTAGCCGCGCCAAGTTTCGTCGGGCGCGGCCGCATAATCCGCCGCGGCCTGAAGAAACGGGCCGTTCAAGTTGTAAACCTCGTACTCGTCGAAAGAGGCCGTCTCGAACTGAATCGTCCATCGATCGGCAACCCGCGCTCTGGTGCCTAGGCGAAAAAGTAAGTCATGCTCACGCTCGGCGTGACTCGCGGGCAGCGGGAGAATGCCCGCGCCGAAAGCTTGCGAGAAACGCTCGTACCAGCCGAAAGCGCCGTAAACGTCGAACCAGTTCGTGCTAATCGGCACGTCGAAGGCGAATTTACCGACGAGCCCCGTCCAGCCGGCGCCCGCCGCGGGTAGCACGAGGTGAAAGACCGAGGTTTCCAGCCGGAGGACTGGGAAAAACGCGTAGGACAGTCCCGCCTGATAGACCAGGTGGCGAACTTCCCGAGGGGAGAATGCGAGCTGGGCCGCTCCGCTGAAGAGCAGGGCACTGGCGACGCGGGCCTCGTATTGAAACCCGGGCGCAAGGGCGTCCGGTTGCGAGGGGGAGAAGCGAAAGCGAAGATCGACCGCCGTTTCCGCGCCCCATGCCGAAAAGCCCACCATCGCCAGAAGGATGAATAGCCGGCTAAGCACCGCGCTGCACCTGGTAGCCACGGGCCTGCAACGTACTGATGAGCCCCTGGCTATGTTCTTCCCCACGAGTTTCGAGCAGGAACTCCACCATGGTTTGGCCAACCGCTTGCTTGAGCGAATTGCGCTGGTGAAATACCTGCAGGATATTGGCTTTCTCTTTGGCCAGAATTTCAGTGATGGCAAATAGGCCGCCCGGCCGATCGGTTATGGTGACGTCGAGGCGTACGAGACGTCCTTGTTCGACGAGACCTCTTTGTAAAACGCTGGAAAGGGCGAAGAGATCGATGTTTCCTCCCGAGAGGACCAGGGCGATGCGCTTCTCCGGAATGAGATTTTCGAGAATGGCGGCGAGCGGCAAGGCGCCCGCGCCCTCGACAATCATTTTGCCGTGTTCGGCGATGAGCGAAATAGCGTGCGCGATAGACTCTTCCGAAATTTGCAGCATGCCGTCCACCGAGGATTTCAAGAGCTTCAGCATGTCGGGGTTCGCGCTTTTGGTGGCAACCCCTTCGGCAAGCGTGTGGGTGACCGGCTCTGTCTGCACGGTTCCGGTGTGAAAGGATTTCCAAACGGAAGGCGCGTTTTTCGCGGTCACACCATAGATCTTTAGGTTAGGGCGCTTTGCCTTGATGGCGGCGGCAATCCCGGAGATGAGCCCGCCTCCGCCGACGCTGCAGACGATGGCGTCGATGTCGGCGAAACGTGGCTCTTCGAGAAGCTCGAGGCCTACCGTGCCTTGCCCCGCGATGATGAGCGGATCATGAAAAGGATGCACGAAGAGAAAGCCATGCTTTTTCGATAATTCGAGAGCGTGCGCGTAGGCCTCGTCATACACGTCGCCGATGAGCTCGACTTGGGCGCCGTAGCGCTTCGTATTGAGCACTTTGAGAGTCGGCGTGAGGGAAGGCATCACGATGGTGGCCTTGATCCCGAGCTTTTGGCAGATGGCGGCCACCCCTTGCGCGTGATTGCCCGCGCTGGCTGCTATGACGCCCGCCTTCTTCGCGACGGCGAGGTTGCCCAGCACGCAGTTCGCGGCCCCTCGCATCTTGAAGGATCCGGTGAACTGAAACATCTCGCACTTGAGGTAGATGTCTCTCTGCACCGTTCGGCTCAGAAATTCCGAAGGCAAGAGCGGCGTGGGAATGATGTAGGGCGCGATGGCCTTTCGGGCCTTCTCGATGTCGCTGAAAGTGATGGGCGTCAACTTAGGACCTCCGCTATTACCCGGAGAATAAACCAGCGACGACCGAACGGCTAGCTTAGTGGCGAACGACGACCTGGAAGGAGCAGCTGCCGGTGAGCCCGGCCGCATCATGGATGAGGACCCGGCGCGTGACGCGCCTATCAGCGCTTCCCGTGAGGGTGACCCGGCCGGAAACGGTCGCGCGGCTGGTCGTGATGCCCGACGCAAAGCCCACGATCTCAAAAGGCGACGTGCCATTGGAAAAGACCACGTCGACGGAGAAATTCGTTTCCGAGACGACCTCGGCGGCCGATGGAGTCGCCTGGCAATCCAAATCGTCGTTGCCCGAAAGCGTGTCGTTGGAGGTCGCGTTGGTGGAGCCGTCCGCGAAGGAGGGGCGAAGGCCGCCCTCATCTTTGGCGCAAGCCGTAAGCCAGAGACCTAATAGCATCACGAAGCCGAGTCGAGTCGCGCTAATCATAAAACCCCCTGGACCGAAACTAGAAACTTACCCCTTGAATGTGCAAGGGGTGGGCCGCTCCCGCCCGTGCCTGGGGAAGTAGTCTAACTGTCAATGGAGGTGACAGCTAATGCGTTTGTTTCATGATTCCAGACAGATACGTCGTGGGGCCTCTGTCCTCGGATCCGACAGTTTTTTACAGCCCGCCCGCGCCGCCGCCCACGAACATGCCTTGGGTGTGGGCGATGGAGTACGGCACGAAGTAACGGAACGCGTACGTGAAGTAATCGTAGACCTTGAAGGAGCTGCCGTACCCGTCGAAGGGCATCGCTTGACCTGGGACCGCGAGAATGTCCGCGCGTCCGTCGCCGTCGAGATCGCCCGCGGAGATACGGATGCCGCCTTCATAGGAGGAACCGAACGGCGCGGGCTTATAGCTCTGGAGCGCTCCGCTCACGCCGTCGTAGATGTAAACTTCGTGCTTGTAGTTAGCGCCGTCGGTGGACGCTTTGACGTCGAGAGACGTCAAGATTTCCGCGCGTCCATCGCCGTCTAGATCGCCCGCCGCGACAAACGCGCCACTGTGAAGGGGCAGATCGTTCGTCACTTTGAGGGCGCTGACCGGCGTGAAAATCGTAGACCAGGGCGCGGTCGCCATGAGGCGTCCGTTATAAGCCTTGAGGATCGCGCCGCCTTCCTTGCCGGGAACGGCGAGGATGTCGGCGAAGCCGTCGCCGTTCACGTCACCGACCGCGACGCGGACGCCGAAGTTTCCAGCGAAGGGCTGCACTGCATATTTCAGTACCGGCGAGCCAGTCGCAATGCTGTAAACCTTGATCCAGCTCGAAGCCTTGCCGGCCACGTAGTCGGCGTCCTGTCCGACGATGATCTCGGCCTTGCCGTCCGCGTCCAAATCACCGCCAGCGACGAAGAGGCCGCCGTTGCCATCCGGATGACTCGGGAGCGGATTGAAATCATAGAGCACTGTGCTCAAATTGCGGCCGTCGCGCACGACGACGCGGTAAATGGGATTTCCACTAGGAAGATACTTGCCGCCGCCGACGATGAGATCGGCCACGCCGTCTCCGTTCACGTCCGCCATGGCGACGCGAGCGCCGCGGTGATTGGCGTCCGGAAGCGAAGTGGTCGGCCCGAACTGAGGCGTGAGGCCCGTGTACGTATTGACCGAGAAAGCATTGGATTGATCGGGGCTGATCGCAAATCCGCCCGCCGCGTTCGCCTGGTGATTCGCGCTGCAGCTGCCGCGCACCGTGCCCGCCGCGTTCCGGTAGTTGACCGTGAGCGCGTGGAAGCCGGCATCCCGGAATCGAATCTTGCGCTCGAGCAAGCTCGGACGAGGGATTAAGGGCAAATCGTCGACATTCGAAGGCAGGCCGCGGCTGCGGTTCTGGCTCGTGATGCCGGGAATTGATTCGGACTGGCCCGCGATCTCGAAGGGGCCACCGCTCACGTAAGCGGGAATGACGACTTTGAGATTGGAGAGCGTGCCGGCGATGCCGGGGCTCGGGCTCAAGACGATATCGCAAGTATTGATCGTGGGAGGAACCGGCAAGACGGGGAGCGGGTAGAAGAACCCGCCGCCATTATAGCCGCCGCCGTAGTTGAACCAGGGCGGTAAACCGGACCAGTCCCAACCCGATTGATAACCACCGGGAAGAGAGCCGCCGACGAAAATGGGAGCGCGGCAGGACCCGATGGCCGTTCCGTTGGTGACGATGACCGAGGCAAAGCGAGTTACGGGAGTCGTATAGAAGAAGGCCGACCGGCTCTCGGTGTTCGAAGTCTTCGTGATGCTCGTGTCGGGGAGCAAGCGTTCCGCGTAAGGACGGAACTCGGTGAAAGTGTAAGTGCCATTTCCGCCACGGCCCAAGAACTGAAAGTTCACTTGGCTGCCGGCCGCGGGCGAGTTGTTGCTCACCACGATGTCGCAACCGAGGCTCGAAGCCGAGTTTTGCGGCGCCACCACGACCGTATAGTTGCACGAGGCATATTTCCCGGAAGCGTCTTTGAGGGTCACGCCACCCGTGCGGCGTACGGAAGCGGCGGTAGTGTTGTTCAGGCTGCCGAAGATTTTTAGGTTCTGATAGAAATTTTCAACCGGGTAGAGAAGCCCTTGAGTGATCTCGAGCGGCGGCTTGAAAGTGCCTTGCGCCGTAACGGTCACGGCGAACTGTTCTCCGTGTTTGACCGCGGTGTAGTCGGAAGCGACGGAGCAGGTGAAGCCGCTCGCCACCGTAACCACTTCCGTATTGCTTGAAGTGCTGTTGAGCTTCGGATCTACGTAGCCGGAGCAGCCTAAGCTTAAGCAGCCTCGGTCGTCATCCTGGCTGCTGCTACTGCAACCGGTGATGCCTACCGCGAGGAACGCGGTAAACGCAAAAACCAACTTAAAGAGTTTGTGTTCACTCATGCTGTACTCCAAAGGCGTCGTAAAATTCGCGTATGAAAAAAGGCTTACCGAGAGGAATTGCAAGACGGGGGCCAGGGTGTAGACCGTCGGCGTACAGGGGGTAATCCCCGGCGATCCGCGGGGTTAGGGAAAAGTGTCGAACTGTCTTACGGACCAACAGTATGTAAAAAACCAGTGCACCTGGAATAGGGAAAGGCAGATGTGGCAGCCGAAGGCTCATGACGGGTGGCGTTTGACTTAAAGAGAGGCGGTACCCGAAAATTCATTCGTTGACGCGGTTCGAGCTACATTTTCACGGCATTCGGGTTCGTCTCATCGGCGCCTCCTCCGAAGTCGCCTCGCATTTTCGCCACGACTTCCATTATTTTTTGAAAAGTCCTTCGAAAGCCGGGCCTCATCTCACCTTGCGGTTTAGTAAAACTCCGCCGAAGTGGGGGAAAGGCCGGCGTATCGGGCGGGCCGAGCTCTTTGGCAGTGCGGCCGGCGAGCGGCGGGTGAAATATTTCGGCACGACGTGGGTTGAGTATCAGCCTCACTCGCAACGCGCGAAAGTGTTTGGTTCCGACCCCGCGCACCTTTATGAAAGCGCCCTCGCGGTGGTGCTTTCCTTCGTGGGGGAATGGCTCGACGGCTTAGGCATGCACCGTGTCCATGGGCTTGGCGTCTCCTCCGAAGGCGAGGGGGCTCTGTTCCTCGCGGCCTCGGGCACGGGGAAGAGCACTTTGGCTTTGAGCTTGCTGAAGCGCACCGCCGTCGACTTGCTTTCGGACGATACCCCACTCGTTTTGTCGGGCGCGAGAATGGCGAGCTTTCCGCAGCGGATTGCGACGCGGGAAAAACCGAAAGGGTTTTCGGATAAGTATTTGAGAAAATTTCGCCGCGTCGAGTACGGCGAGAAGTTCGTTTTGGGAGCCGAGGCTTTTTCGGATCGCATTCAGACCGACGTGCCCATCCGCCAAGTGTTCGTGACTCGCCGGCACGTGGGAGAGCCCGCGCTGGAAGCAATCTCGCGCTGGCGTCTTGCGTGGCCTTTGGCCAAATGGCTCGTTATTGGCTACGAGACGCCCCAGATGTGGGAGCTTTTCTTGCGGCCATCGCCTGCGGATTTCGGCCGCAAGCTTGGTATTTTGCGAAGCCGTGTCTCGGTGGCCGCGAGTCTTCTCCGCAAGGCCAAGGCCTATCGGCTGGTGCTCGGCGGCGATAGCGAACAGAACGCCCGCTTCGTCGAGCATTTCCTGGGGGACAAGACGTGAAGCTCAGCGTTTTCGTAATCACCTGGCGGCGCGCGACGTTACTCGAAGCTTGTGTGACGACGGCTCTCGCCGATTTGCCAAAGGACGCGGAACTGGTCGTCGTCGTGAACGGGTCGGATCCCGACGCTGAGGCCATTTTGTCCCGGAAAAACGACCCCCGCTTTCGCTGGCTCGTGGGGCCGCGAGAGCTTAGAGCGATTTGCCGTAACCGAGGCTTCGAGGAGGCGCGAGGAGAGGTGCTTCTCTTTCTCGACGACGACGTTCAGGTCCCGAGAGGGTATTTCCGGGAAGTGATGCGCCGGTTTGAGGCGGATCCCAAGCTCTCGGTCCTTGGCGGGCCAAACCGAACGCCCCCCGACAGCCCTTGGCGGGAGAAAGTGTTCGGCGCCGTCATGACGAGCCCTTTCGCGGCGCCGTTCGTGTACCGCCGCTACGCCGAGGGCGGCGCCTACCGCGCGGCCGGCGAGCACGATCTGATTCTCTGCAATCTGGCGCTGCGCCGGTCCCACGTTCCGGAGGCCTTGCGCTTTGAAGGCGGGCTGAAAAGCAATGAAGAGAATCTGTTTCTCTTTCGGTGCCGGGCGCGGGGGCTCAGCTTAAAAGCGTCCGGAACTTGCTTCGTCTACCACCGCCGGCGTGCGTCGCTCGCGGGATTCCTTCAGCAGATCTTTTCGTACGGCTTTGGGCGAGCGCAGCAGACTGTGCGCGCCCCGTCCAGTATGCACCCGGCGTTTCTCGTGCCTTCGTTGGCTTTGGTGGGAGGACCGCTCTTTGTCGCGCTCAACCCCGAATGGCTTCTGGCTTACGGCGCGCTCTCGTTATTCGGCGCCTTGGCTTCTCGGGAGACGCGGCAGCTCGGTGCGCTCGGAACGCTCGGCGTTTGGTGCCTCACGCCGCTTCTGCACGTCAGTTACGGCGTCGGTTTTTGGGCGGGCTGCGGAGAAATCCTGAAGCCTCGCTTGGCGCAAGTGGAGAGCAGCGTAGTTGAAGCCGACGAGCGACCGGGCGTCGCTTAAGTCCACCACTCTACCGGGGCTCCCGCCAAATTTTCCCAGATCGTAGCCTTCTTTTAGGCCGCTCAGCTTGTGCGCAAAGAATAGGAAGTTCGCCGCCGGGTGGGGAAGAGGCAAGGCTTCGCCGGCTCGCTCGCGCAGCGTGTGGTACTGCTGCGGTTTTATCGACGAGAACACGAGCTGCGTAAGGACGGCCAATGCCACCGCGCCTTTAAAAACGGGCGTCAGCGCATACTGACCTCGGGGGGCGGCGAGCCAAAGCAGCGGTAAGATCGGAATGAGGTACCGCGGTCCAAAGGCATGCTGTCCGGCCGGGTCGTACCAACGGGCGTGGAGCAAAAGCTGAAGGCCCGCGGCTAGAAAGAGGCAACGCGCGAGCGGTGACCGCCAAGCCGCTTTCGAAAAAAGAAAGAGTAGGGCGAGAGGCGCGGTAAAGAGCAGTCCCTTTTCCAGGGAGAAGAGCTGGATCCAGAGCCCGCGCCACACACTCGTCTTCCAGACGTCGCTCTGAAACCCTGTCACTGACAGGCCGTAGCCCGGATAGAAGGGGCTTCCCCAAGCTCGCCACTGATAAAGCATTTGAGCGAGGGCCGCGAAGCCGACGGGTAAGAGCAGCTCACCGAGCTGGCGACGGCGGATCCAGAAAAGGGGAAGGAGCGGAATCAGGAGCGCGTGCTTCGTGAGGAGAGCCGCCGCCGCCCAAAGTCCTGCTCGAAAGGGGCGGTCTTTGCTCTGGGTGTAAGCGCCGACGAGACACAGGGCTTGGAGTGGCTCGCGCAAACAGGTTTTGGAGTAGGGGAGAAGTAGCGTGCCGGCCCCCAGCGCGGTGGTAAGCCACAGGCTTTCCGTCTTCGAGTGCGTGCGGCGGAAGAAGCCGTAGACCAAAGCGAGTAGCCACGCTGTCAAAAGGGGATTTAGCAGAGAAAGCAGGAAATCGAGGACTCGGGCTTCCGGTAGTCCCGCACGAGAGATCCAGCTCGCCGCGAGGACCAAGGGCACGTCGAGGACGGTGGGCAGCAGTCCCATCTTCGAGTACCAGGCGCCGTAGCGGCCTTCGTGCAAGACCATCGTGTTGGGATACAAGGGCCTGAGACCGAAATCTCCGGTCTCGACGAGTGAGCGCGCGGTGAGCAGAGGGCCGGTCGCGTCGATCGAATCGTTATAGCCGGCGGAAAGAAGCACGAGGGCCACGAGCCACGCCAAGAAGACGAAGCGAACCTCTCGCCGGCTTTGGGTGGTGGGCTCAGGCATCCCGGATGCTCAAGCAATCGTTTTCCCAGTGGGCGACGCCGACACAGGTGATGTGATGTTTGATGATGCCAGTCTCGAGCCGATCCGTGCTCGTCCAGGAGCGCACGTGGATGGTGACTTCCCGGGCGAGCTTTTCCTCTCCGTTCTCGAGCACCCGCCAAACGGGGAGATCGAGCTCGGGATTCTTCACGGTGTCCGTGTTGAAGCGGATCTGAAATTTTTGAGGAGTGGCTTCCACGGCCTTAAGGGTAACGCCGTTGGACTCTGGGGACAACAGAATCCCCTTGTTACGGGGTGCCAGCCGACGGACAATTCGGAGATGACGGAATGGTCGAAGCCCCTGGCGGCGGGGGAAGCGGTTTTCTTGCTGCTGGCCGTCGTCCTTTTTGTGGCCGGCGTAAAAGCGGCGTATCGGGCGCGGTGCGCTAAGACTTCTGCCTCGAGGTCCGCGTCACCTTGGATGCTCGCCTGTTTCTCTCTCGTCTTCTTGCGCCACTGGGCACTCGAGCAGGAGGTCTTTCGCGGGCCGTCGGAAGCTTTGCAAAGGCACGTGGAAAAAGTGCCGGAGCTGGTGCAGAAACTCCAAGGCATGAACGACTGGATTTTTCATAACGCCATTTTGATTGGTATCCCGCTCGCCTTTCTCCTGGGCTTTCTCTTCCACATGGCGGCGAGCTTCGCGCTTCGTTGGGTGTTCCGCATCCCGCTCTTTATTCTGGGCTGCGCCGGACTCTTCATCCTCCATCAGATCGTCACGAAACGCGCGGACGGCGTCGCCGAAGCCGTCGGCCACCTCTGGTCCACAATCAAAGGCAGCTAAAAGGTGTGTGGATACTTTTAGCCAGCGACGGTCCGAATCTTGTCGTGGCTAAAAGTATCCACACACCTTTTGGCTCTTTTAGACGCTTTATTCGAGGGCGTTTTTGGCGGCTTCGAGCTCTTGCCAGCGGGCGAAGAGTTTTTCGACGGCGGTCTGGGCGACCGTGATTTCGCGGAAGAGTTCCGTGAGCCGGCCGGCGTTTGCGGCAAGAGCCGGGTTTTCCGCTTCGGCGTTGAGCTTCGCGAGTTTTGCCTCGGCCGCCGCGATGGTGGCTTCCATGTTTTCTAGCTCTCGCGTTTCGTTGTAGCTGAGCTTTTTCTTTTTCTTTGGTGCGGCCGGCGCATTGGACACTTTGGCGACGGGCGCGTCCTCGATGGTCGCGTGCCAGGCTTCCCATTGGCGCAAATCCGAGAAGGTCACCAGCTCGCTCTCTCCCGGAGGAAAGGCGAGGAGCTCGTTTGAAACCTGATCGAGAAAGAAACGATCGTGGCTTACCAGGATGACGGCGCCCGGAAACTCTTCGAGACAACCTTGCAAAACGTCCAACGTCGAGATGTCGAGATCGTTGGTCGGTTCGTCCAGTACGAGAATGTCGGCTTCCTTGAGCATGAGGCGCGCGATGAGTACGCGGGCTTGCTCGCCGCCCGAAAGACGGCCCACCGGTAAATCCGTCTGCTCTTTGGCGAAGAGAAACCGATCGAGATAGCTTCGGATATGCAGGAACCGGCCCTGAAATTTCACGTGATCGCCCGACGGACAGATAGTCTTCATCAGGCTTACGTTCGGATCTAGGGACTCTCTGTTCTGCTCGAAATAGGCGACCGATAAACCGTCGGCGCGTTGCACGGTCCCGGCATCCGCGGGCTCCGTGCCGAGCAGGACGCGAATCAGGGTCGATTTACCGCAACCATTCGGCCCGAGAAGCCCGATGCGGGTGCCGGGCCCTAGAAAACAGTCGAGATGCTGAAAGAGAGTCCGGTCGGCACGCTTGCGCGCGATTTGCTTTGCCTCGACGAGACGCTTCGTGCGGCGCTCGGTGCCGGAGAACGCCATGCGAACTGTGCTGCTCGCGTTTCTCGCGGAGAGGTTCGACACTTCGTCTTTTAAATCTCCCGCTCGTTGGATGCGCGCCTGCTGCTTCGTCGTGCGCGCTTTGGCGCCCTGGCGGAGCCATTCCGTTTCGCGCCGCAATTTATTGCTCAACGAATCTTCACGCGATTTGGAGACCTGCAAGATGGAGTCTTTGCGCTCCAGGTATTCCGTGTAGTCGCCGTTGACGTCGAGGATCCCGCCCGCGTTCCGCCGGTCGAGCTCGAGAATGCGGTTTGAGACGTTTTGCAAAAAGTAACGATCGTGAGTCACGGTGACGACCGCGAACGGCGCCCGCGCTAAAAACTTTTCGAGCCAGAGGATGGCCTCGATGTCCAAATGGTTGGTGGGCTCGTCCAAAAGAAGGACGTCCGGGCGGCGCGCCAAGGCGCGGGCGAGGGCGACCCGTTTTTGCCAGCCTCCCGAGAGCTCTTTCACTGGCGTTTCGGGACCCCGGCCGAGCCCATCGAGACCGACCCGGGAAAAAAGCTCGAGCGACCACGGGAGCGGGTCGGCTTCGTCTTCTGCCCCTTCCAGGATGACGTCCAAAATGCAGCCCTCCCCAAGAACCGGAGCCTGCTCCAGGACCGAGGTCCGCAGACCCCGTTTCCGCACCACTTCGCCGGCGTCAGGGTCGCCTTTTCCGGCCAAAAGTCCCATGAGAGTGGATTTTCCGGCGCCGTTCGGCCCGATAAGGCCCACGCGATCGCCCTGATTGATGCTGAAATTGAGTCCTTCGAAGAGAACTCGAGACCCGAAGGATTTTTTCAGGGCTCTGGCGGTGATTAAGACTTCCACGGAAAGGAAAACCTATCTGGCCGGATCAAAGCGGTCTACCTTTTTGTGGAGCGCTGGGCTATAACCCCCCTCGTCAAAGTCCGCTAAGTGTGAGAAACTACAAAATTCCAACCTGTTACTGAGGGAGCGTCATGGCCGACCAGGATCTCGCCCTGGGGTTAAAGGGATTTAACTTCGCTGATCTCTATGAGCCCGTTCGTCTCAAGGCGCTTCACGGCGAGTTTTGGAAGTTCGCCGAGACGAACTCGCCCGGGCTAAAGGGTCGATTCGACGGAGCGCCTTCGCTACCCGCCCCTAAAGAAGCCGACGTTCTCATCGAAGTAGGCCATCAGATCGGCCATTTTCTCGCCGCTCTTTTTCAGATTCAGAAGGAAACCAAGGTCATTCTGGACGACGCCAAGGCGTGGGACCCCGTTTTCCGCTTCAAGCGCGATTTTCTCAATCTCCGCGTGTTCAAGCGCTTCAACGAAGCGCCCATGAACGGCTCCGACTTCACGAAAGTCGAAGGCGCGGTCGAAGCGCTTTTAAAGAAATATTACGGCCAGAAAATGCCCTTGGACGAAGGCGCGCTGGCGCCGGTCGCGCTCCTTCTCATGGACGCGGAAAAAGGCATCAAGGCGAACGCCCTCGATCCAAAGCTCGTCCAAAAAGTGATGGCTGTCGCGGGCGCCTCGACCCTCGAGGCGGTGCAAGCCGCGCAAAAGCCGCTCGAAGATTTTTGCACTCACCTCTGCACGGATACGACTCGCCGTAAGCGCGTCGCGGGCTGGCTCTCCTACGTCCGGCCGCAAAAGCTCGACTTCGAGCACCTCGTTCCGGTGGAACGTCCCGATCCCGCGCTCCCTGAAAAAATGAAGGGCCACGACGAGCATCTACGTCACCGCGACGGCTTCAAGCTCACCGATCCCCGCATGGATCGGCCCCAGTACCTTCGTGAGATCGATTACTGCCTCTTCTGCCACGAGCGCGAGAAAGATTCCTGTTCGAAAGGCTTCCCCGAAAAAACGGGCGGCTATAAGAAAAATCCGCTGGGCATCTCGCTCACGGGCTGTCCTCTCGACGAGAGAATCAGCGAGATGCACAAGCTCCGCCAGGAGGGTGACGCCATCGGCGCGCTTGCCATGGTGGTGCTCGACAATCCCATGTGCCCCGGCACCGGACATCGCATCTGCAACGATTGCATGAAGGGCTGCATTTTCCAGAAGCAAGATCCGGTCAATATTCCGCAGGCCGAGACGGGCATTCTGACCGACGTCTTGAATCTGCCTTACGGTTTTGAGATCTACAGCCTCCTCACGCGCTGGAACCCGCTGAACCGCGAGCGCCCCGTCGCGCTACCTTATAACGGCGTCGACATCATGGTCGTGGGCCTCGGCCCCGCCGGGTATACGCTCTCTCACTTTCTCGCGAACCAAGGCTTCGGCGTCGTCGGCATCGACGCTTTGAAGCTCGAGCCCGTTCCCGACGAGTGGACCGGGGCAAACGGCAAAGCGATAAAGCCCATCCGCGATTTCGACGAGCTGAAAAAAGCTTTGGACGAGCGCATTCTCATGGGCTTTGGCGGTGTGTCCGAGTACGGCATCACCGTGCGCTGGGATAAGAATTTCCTGGCCGTGATTTACCTGACGCTCCTTCGCCGTAAGAACTTGCGCTTTTATGGTGGGGTACGTTTCGGCGGCACGCTCACTTTGGACGATGCGTGGGAGCTCGGCTTCAAGCATGTCGCGATTGCGACCGGCGCCGGCAAGCCGACCATCATTCCGATGAAGAACAATTTGATCCGCGGCATTCGCAAGGCGAGCGACTTGCTCATGGCTTTGCAGCTGACCGGCGCCTTCAAGCGCTCCCAGCTCGCGAATCTACAGATTCGTCTCCCGTCGGTCGTCATCGGCGGCGGCTTGACCGCCATCGATACGGCCACCGAGATTTTTGCGTACTATCCGGTTCAGGTCGAAAAGACGCTCGATCGCTTCGAGAAGCTGTCGGCGAAATACGGCGAAGACTCTGTCTGGAAGATGTGCGACGAAGAAGAGACCGGCATCTTGAAAGAGTTCCTGGAGCACGGTCGCGCTATCCGAAACGAGCGCAAAAAAGCGGCAGCCGAGCAGAGAGAGCCGAACCTCGTGGGCCTCGTGCGATCGTGGGGCGGCGTTTCCCTCGTCTATCGCAAGACCATGCAGGATTCTCCCGCGTACCGTTTGAACCATGAAGAAGTGGTGAAGGCGCTCGAAGAAGGCATTCACTTCATCGAGAACCTCTCTCCCACGGAAGCCGTCCGCGATACGTTCGGTGCGGTCGCTTCCATGAAGTTCAAGCGAGCAGACGGCACGGAAGTCGAGCTTGCCGCCCGCTCGGTGAGCGTCGCGGCGGGCACGAGCCCCAATACGATTTACGAGCGCGAGAAACCGGGCACGTTCAAAACCGACGAGAAGGGTTACTTCTTCCAGAAGTACCGCGCCGTCGAGAGCGGCTCGGGCTTTGAGCTCAATGAGTGCGCCCCGGGCGAAAAGGGTTTCTTCCTCTCCTACGAGAAGGAAGGGAAATTCGTCAGCTACTACGGCGACAATCACCCGGATTACGCCGGCAACGTCGTAAAAGCCATGGCATCGGCCAAACACGGTAGCCCCGAAGTGGAGCGTCTCTTCAAAGGCGCCATCGTGGCGGCTGAAGTTGCCGGACAATCGACCGCGAAGTTCGAAAAGCTCCTCGCACACCTGGACGACGCTCTCGTTCCGAAAGTCGTCGAAGTGAAGCGTCTTACGCCCACCATCGTCGAAGTCATCGTGAAGGGACGTTACGCGTCTCGCAAGTTCGAGCCGGGCCAGTTTTATCGCCTGCAGAACTACGAGACCAGCGCGACCGTGATCGATGGCGTGCGCTTGACCCTAGAAGGCATCGCGCTCACGGGCGCTTGGGTGGATAAAGAAAAAGATCTCTTGAGTCTCATCGTCCTCGAGATGGGCGTAAGCTCTCGTCTCGTCGCGACGCTTCGGCCCGGAGAGCCGGTTATCGTCATGGGCCCAACCGGAGAGCCCTCGGAAACGCCGGGCGGAGAGACGGTTTTGCTCGTCGGCGGCGGACTTGGAAATGCCGTGCTGTTTTCCATCGCGGCCGCGCTCAAAGCCGCGGGCTCAAAGGTTATCTATTTCGCGGGCTACCGGAATCCTCAAGATGTGTTCCACCGCGATCAGATCGAAGCGGGCACCGACCAAGTGGTGTGGGCCGTCGACCGCGGTGAGCCCATTAAGGCGCGCCGGACCCAAGATCGCCCGTTCGTTGGCAATATTGTCGAAGCCATGGTCGCTTACGCTTCGGGAAAACTCGGCGGGCCGCCGCAGATTCCGTTCTCGGAAGTGAATCGCATCATCGCCATCGGCTCCGATCGCATGATGGCCGCCGTGGCGCAAGCCCGTCACGGGGTGCTGCAGCCTTTCTTAAATCCCAAGCATCACGCGATCGCGAGCATCAACTCGCCCATGCAGTGCATGATGAAGGAAGTTTGCGCGCAGTGCCTCCAAAAGCACATCGACCCGGTCACGAAGAAAGAAACGGTGGTCTTCACCTGCTTCAATCAGGACCAGGACATGGACAAGGTGGACTTCGCGAACCTCAGAGAGCGGCTCAAGATGAATAGCCTCTCCGAGAAGCTCTCGGCGCGGTTCCTCGATTTGCTTTTCGATTCAAAGCCGGTCGAGCGGGTTTAATCTTTACCGTCCTCTGTTTTGACTTTTTCCGACGTGCGTGTGAGCGTCCGTCCCGGGTTCACGGGGGTAAGGATGCTTCGTTTCATTCGTCTCTTAGGAATTTTTCTCATTTTGGCGGCTCTCGCCCAAGCGGCGGACGCGCCAGTCTCGACGCTCGAGACGTCGGTGTCTCCTTTGGACCGGGTTCGGGTGAAGCTCTGGTCGAACTATTCCGGCCCACAAATCGCGAACCCCTCGAAATACACCACCGACTCTTTCGGTAAGACGACGTCCAAGACGCAAACCGGGGACTCTCACCTCACGGCCGCCTACCAGCTGACGCCCGGCCTTCGCCCCGGCATCGGCATTCCGTTCAATTTTCTGCCCGCGGCTGACGATAAAATGCAATTTAAGCCCCTCTACTTCGGCCTCTTGGACATGAGGATCCTCGAAGAGGGGAACTTTTCGTTCCACGCCGACCTTCGCATCTACACGCCCTTCGGCGACATAGCTGAGGCGCAAGACGTACGGTCGGGCATTCGCACGACGCAAACCATCCTTTACCGCGTGCCGAACTCCAACTGGACGTTTGGCTCGGTGACTTACTTCCGCGTTTGGATGTACGGCCCGAAGGGCACGGGCTATCGCAACGACGTCGAAATCTATTTTTCGCCTTTTGCCGACTACCGCCTCACCAAAACGTTTTATGCGACGCTTTGGACGGACGTTTTGCAGCTGGGCCTTCAACACGGCGGGAAGGGTGGGTTCAGTAATCTACCGGTCGATCTCCAGCCCGGGGTTCGTTGGGAAGTAACGCCGTCTTTGAGCCTGAATCCCTATCTGAATTTCATTCCGGCGAGAGTCAGGCTCGACACCGTTAACGTCGGCATGGTCGTGAACGCCCGGTTTCTCTGAACTTGTCCGTACCGGGGAATGGGGTTAAAACCCCGGGATGAAAGCCTTTCTCCTGATTCTCTGCGTCGTAACTGCCACCGCGGGATGGGCGGACACGCTGAGCGACATCAAAACGGGGAAAGCGCTGAAAGTGGGTTTACAATCGGGCTACGTCCCCTTTGCGATGCGAAAGCCGTCGGGCGGTTATGTCGGGTACGAGATCGACATGATGACGGCCTTCGCGAAAAGCCTCGGCGCCGCAGTCTCCTTCGTCGACACGAAATGGGAGGGCATCATCGCTTCGCTCCACGCGAAGAAATTCGACGTGCTCGTCTCTGGCATGTCCATCACGCCCGAGCGCTCTCGGGCCGTGCTTTTCAGTGAGCCGTATTACTTCGCTGGGCTCATGCTGATGGTCGCGAAAAAGCACGAAGGCAAGATTAAGCACGTCGCTGATTTAGAGGCGGCCGGCCTGTCCGTGGGCGTCGAGCTTGGGACTACGGGCGATTTCTTCGCGGGCAAGAACTTCAAGAAGGCGAAAGTCGTGAAGCTCGATCTCGAGTCGGATGCCGCCAATGCCGTCCTGCTTGGAAAATTGGACGCCTTCATTTTCGACGCGCCTTATCTGCAGCTTTTTTCCCGGCGTCACCCCGGGAAAGTAGTTCTCTTGCCGGGGCTTCTCTCCGAAGAAAAGCTGGGACTCGCAGCTAGAAAGAAAGACACGACTCTCGTCGCCGCGTTCAATCAATTCTTGGTGGACTGGAAAAAGGGCGGGGAGGCCGACAGGTCGGCCAAATTCTACTTTCAGGACATGACCTGGCTCAAAGATTTTCCCCAGCTGATGAACTAACGTGCCAGTACGCCGCTTATCTCCGCTTTACTCGATTGCCGTGGCCCTCGTCCTCGTGGCGGGTCTCGGGTTTCTTGGCTACTCCTTCTTCAAGCTCGACTACGAATGGGACTTTAGAGCGCTCGGCGCCTTCTTTTGGGAGAATGGTGCCCCGGGGCTCATTCTCAAAGGCATCTGGGGGACGCTTTATATAAGCGCCATCGCCATCGTGGTGGGTACGATCATCGGAAGCGTCCTAGGCTTAGTTCTCGTCGGTAAAGAGCCCGTCTCCAAAGCGGCGGCGATCGCCTACGTGGATATTTTCCGAAATACCCCGGTCCTCGTGCAGCTCTACATCGCGTACTTCGTCGTCGGCGGTGCGTTTTCGCTTTCAGCGGAGCAGGCGGGAATCTTGACGTTATCGCTCTTCTGCGGCGCTTATGTCTCGGACATCGTACGCGGGACCTTGGTCAATTTCGAGAAGGGACAAATCGATGCCGCGAAAAGTCTCGGTATGACGTCCCTGCAGGTCGCGACCCATGTGGTCTTACCCCAGGCTTTGCGGCGCATGTTACCGCCGCTAGTCGGCCAGTTCGTGACCTTGGTCAAAGATAGCTCCCTAGTCTCGGTTCTGGGGATTTTGGAGCTCACCAAGGCGGCGCTCAGCGTGGTGTCGGTCACGTTCCGTGGCTTTGAGACCTGGTTCGTCATTGCGGCAATTTATCTCGTCATCAATCTGGTGGTGAGCTCTTTGGGGCGTTATCTCGAGCACCGCTTGAGCCTTTCGTTGAGAGCATGATGAACCCCATTATCGAGCTAAAAGACGTGCGCAAATCTTTCGGGACTCATCAGGTCTTGAAAGGCGTGGGCTTCGACGTACATCCCGGTGAGGTAATTTGTCTGCTCGGGCCTTCGGGCGGCGGCAAGAGTACCGTTCTTCGCACCATCAATGCGCTGGAAACCATCGACTCAGGGGTGGTGCGGGTTTGCGGCGAGGAATACGGGAAGGCGAAGCCTGAGTATGAGATACGCCGGCACACGGCGATGATCTTTCAGCGCTTCGAGCTTTTTCCGCATTTGACCGCGATGCAGAATGTGGCGCTGGCTCCGCGAACCGTCCTGAGTAAACCGCCGGCTGAAGCTGAGCGGCTCGCGAAAGATTTGCTCGCTCGGGTGGGACTCGCCGATCATGGGCATAAATATCCGAACTCGCTCTCTGGTGGCCAGCAGCAACGAGTCGCTATCGCCCGCGCTTTGGCGTTGGGGCCGAAGGTGCTGCTTTGCGACGAGCCCACGAGTGCCTTGGATCCCGAGCTCGTTCAGGAAGTGCGCGATCTTTTAGAGCAGATCGCCCGCGAAGGGATGACGATGATTGTCGTTACTCATGAGATTAGTTTTGCTCGGTCCGTTGCCCACCGGTGCTTGTTTTTGGATTGTGGCGAAGTGGCGGAGCAAGGTTCTTCTAAAGAGTTCTTTGAGAATCCGCGGAGTGCTCGGTTGAAGCAGTTTTTGGAGAAAGTGCGGCACTAGGCTGCCTTTTGTTCCGCTCCGGCGTCGGATGACCGCGGACCTACTGCGTTTCTCGGCCGGAGCGTGCTCCCTTCTTGCTTGAATTTTGCTGGACAGGTTTTTGGCGTGTTGCCTCTTTGACGACGATAGTGGCGCTTTTTGTGGCCTGTTATCGTTTAATTGCCTGCCTGACGGATGGTATTTCCTTGCCCCTATGTTTGCTTGGGTTGAGGTGAGTGGTTCGCCTGGCGGCGTTGTGGGACGGGTTCTTTTTGGTGGGTGTAGAAATGGGGAATGGAAAATCTGCGAGACGACGAATTGTTGGCAAGACTGAAAGGAAATATTGGGCAGGAACGTTTGGGTCATGCGGAGTGTTTGGCTTATCTCGCTGAAGTTGATGTTAGGCAACTTCATCTCAAAGAGGGTTATCCTTCGCTGTTTCAGTTTTGTTTGAAAGTGCTTGGGCTTTCGGAGGCGAGTACCTGTAAGCGTATTCAGGTGTCGCGGATCGCGCGGAAATTCCCGCAGGTTCTGGAGCTCATTCGGCAGGGGAAGCTGACGATGAGTAATGCGAGCCTTTTGGCGCCCCATTTAACTCAGGAAAATTGCCAAGGCTTGCTGGCTCAGTCCGAAGGCAAACGGCGATTCGATGTCGAAAAGATTACGGCCACATTTCCCGGGGAATGTAACCGCCCAGTGGCGAAGCCGAAGCCTGAA
The DNA here is from genome assembly GCA_043767805.1 of Pseudomonadota bacterium. GTDB lineage: Bacteria > Bdellovibrionota > FAC87 > UBA2466 > UBA2466 > CAZZHG01. Next base: position 45,273 of record JAYUGC010000182.1, read on the forward strand.
ATACTTAAGCCTATCTCCGAGAGTCGAACCATGTTCGTTTTTTCGGGGGATGATGAGATGGTTGCCATGTACCGTACCCTTCAAGATCGGCTGCGGCATAAGTATCCGCACGGCAAAATTGAGGAGCTGGTGAAAGAAGCTTTCGCCGTGCTGGTCGATAAGACAGATCCTGTGAGAGAGCCCAAGCGAAAAGTCCCCGTCCGAACTCCAGCCAAACATACCCGTTATATTCCTGTCGGGATCCGACGTGAGGTTTGGCGCAGAGATGGGGGCGAGTGCGGATATGGACTTCCGTCAGGCATACGCTGTGGTAGCAAAGCCTTCTTGGAGATCGACCATCTGGTTCCGTGGAGTGTCGGCGGTAGCTCGCACGATCCGCACAATCTAGCTCTCAGATGCCGAGGGCATAATCAACTCAAGGGAGGTGCAAGACCCGCATGAGGTCGAGCCACCGCTGAGGGAGAATGCCGATCTGGAGGGTCAGCAGGACTAGCGCGGACGCCGTGAGGAGGACGCCGCGAGAGAGGCGGTTCGAGCCGAGCTCCGTGACTGGGTCGCGCATGTACATGAACACCAGGACGCGCAGGTAGTAGTAAACCGAAACCAGACTGCAGAGCACCGCGATGATGACTAGGTTCGTCTCGCCCGCCTGCACTGCGCCGTAAAAGAGCGAGTACTTCGCGACGAATCCCGCCGTCGGCGGAAGGCCCGCGAGCGAGAAGAGAAAGACCGCGAGGGCGAACGCGAGGCCTGGACGGCGATTAGCGAGGCCCGAAAGATGGGGTAGCTCAAGGCCCGTGTCCGCCGGTCCCGAAAGCACCGAGAGAACGCTGAAGGCTCCCATGGTCATCACCGAGTAGGTGAGGAGATAGAGCATTACGGATGCGCCTGTGTCGATTCCAGCGGCCGCCGCCAAAAAGCCCAAGAGCAGATAACCGCTGTGCGCAATCGACGAGTACGCGAGCATGCGCTTCAAGTTCGTTTGCGCGACCGCGAGTAAATTGCCGCCAATCATGGTGGCGATGGCCACCGCGCGAAGGAGCGTGTCCAATTGCCCGAAAAAGAGCGGATTGCGATCCGCGGCGGGTTCCATGAAGAGGAAGAGGCGCAGAAAAGCCGCGAACGCCGCCACTTTCACCCCCGTCGTCATAAAGGCGGTGACAGGTGTGGGCGCGCCTTCGTAAACATCCGGCATCCACATGTGGAAGGGAACCGCCGCCACTTTGAACAGAAAGCCCACGACGAGAAGCCAAGCGCCCAAGGTGTACACGAGAGTGCCCCGGCCGACCGCGCCCGCCTGCCAGAGGTCGTGGAGCTGGAGCGTGCCGGTGCAGCCGTAAAGGAGCGCGCCACCGTAGAGCAAGATAGCGGAAGCCGCCGAGCCCAGGACGAAATATTTCAGCGCGGCTTCGTTCGACTTACGATCAGTGCGGCGAAAGCCGACCAGAGCATAAATCGAAAACGACATGAGCTCGAGGCCGATGAACAAGACCAGCAGGTCTTCGGCGGAGGCGAGCAGCATCATGCCGAGGGTCGAGAGGAGAACGAGGACGTAGTACTCGCCGTGATCGAGGCCTTGGCGCTCCAAATAGCGGTAGGAAACGACTGTGACGGCAGCCGCCGCGCCCAAAAAGATCAAATTGAAGAAGTGCCCATAAGGATCGGAAGCTAAGGTGCGCCCGAAGAGCTGAGTGGCATCCGCTCCCATTTGCAGCATCGAGGCCCAAGCCGCTCCGCCCAAAAAGAGGAGGGTCAAAGCGGGAATGACGATTTTCGAAAGCTTGCGTTGTACCGAGAAGAGAAGCGTGGCGATGGCGCCCAGGAATACCACGAGGTAGGGCAGGGTTCCGTTCAGCGTCTCCTGGCTGAAACTGAGCATGTCGGTTTGAATCAGGGTACTCATGAGCTCACTCCGCGGAAGGGTAATGGGAAGCCGGCACCACCGTCTGGCGCTGAACTACCTGATTCACGCTGGTTTCCATTTTCGAGAGAAAATAGTTGGGACAAAGGCCCATGACGAAGATGGCAATGACCAGAGGCGCGAGAATGAGGGCCTCTCTCGTCGATAAATCTCTCAAGCCCTCGTTTTCTTTAAGCAGCACCTTACCGAGCATGGTGCGCTGGTAGAGCCAAAGCATGTACACCGCGCCGAGCACGACACCCAAGGCGGAAACCGCGGCTACATACGGCGCTTGCAGGAACGTGCCGAGTAAAATCAGAAATTCACCCACGAAGCCGTTCGTACCCGGGAGCGCGATGGACGACAAGGTGACGATGAGAAAAGCGATGGCGAAGAGGGGCATCACCCGGGCCAGTCCGCCAAAGTCCCCGACTTCTCGGGTGTGGCGCCGGTCGTAGAACATTCCCACCAGAAAGAAGAGTCCTCCCGTGGATATGCCGTGGCAAAGCATCTGGTAGAGCGAGCCGGTCACCGAAAGTGGCGTCAGCGCGAAAAGGCCGACGACGACGTAACCCATATGGCTGACCGACGAATAGGCGACCAGCTTCTTGATGTCCGACTGGACGAGCGCCAGACACGCGCCATAAACGACGGCGATGGCGCCGAGCCACATGAAGGGCAACCGATAGAGCGCGACCGCTTCCGGAAAGAGCGGAAACGCGAACCGTAGGAACCCATACCCGCCCATCTTGAGGAGCACGGCGGCCAGAATCACGCTACCGCCAGTGGGCGCCTGCACGTGCGCGTCCGGCAGCCAGGTGTGAAAGGGAAAGAGCGGAACCTTGATGGCAAACGCTAAGGCGAACGCCAGAAAGAGTAGGGACTGAGGCGAGAGGTAGCCGCCGCCAGGAATCCGCACCCGGATCAGGTCGGAGAGCGCGAGCGAGTAGCTGCCGTACTGCACGTGAAAATGGTGCGCCAGGTAGAAGATGGCGACGAGCATGAGAAGTGAGCCCGCCATCGTATAAAGGAAGAACTTCATGGCGGCGTAGATGCGCTCTTTGCCACCCCAGATGCCCACCAGGAAGTACATCGGAACGAGCATGGCTTCCCAAAACACGTAAAAGAGAAACGTATCGAGGGCGACGAAAGCGCCAATCATGCCCGTCTCGAGGACGAGCATCAGGCCGAAGTAGCGGCGCGTGTCTACGCTGATCGATTCAAAGGAAGACAGAATCACGAGGGGCGACAAG
>JAYUGC010000183.1:0-8367 GCA_043767805.1 Pseudomonadota bacterium
CCCATCTCCACTCTTGAGCCATTGACGAGGGGAAGGCTAGGCTGCTGTTCCTCGACGAGCTTCACGCTCGCCTTTTTGAGCTCGTGCTCGATGAGCAGTAACGTGTCCTTCAGAGGCTCGTTCAGGTCGAGCGGCTCGAAGGTGGCTTCCGTCTTGACGAGAGTTTGCAGGTTTCTGGTGATGACGGCGGCGCGCTCCGCTGAGCGCGAGATGAGACCCAAGGCCTCTCTCAGCTTCTCCGGATCGTCCTTTTGAAGCGCGAGCTCCGCGCGGCCCATTATGCCGAGCAGGATGTTACCGAACTCGTGGCCGACGCCGCGGGCGAGGGTGCCGACCGCGGCTAGCCGTTCCTGCTGCACCAGCTGATCCTGCTGATCTTGAATCTGAACGAGATACTCTTTCTCTTTCCGTTTGCGCTCCCACTGGGCGCTCAGGTTTCTCGCCTTTTGAATGATCTCGTTGCGAGAGAACGGCTTGGTAAGAAAATCCCAACGATCGGCGAACGCTTCGCCAAAAATTTTCGAGATCTCGTCGACGCTGCGATCCTGGTACGCGGTAACCATGACGAACTGCATGTTGGGGTCGATGTCTTTCGCCTGACGAATGACCTCGATCCCATCGATGTCGCCTCCGAGCTTCACGTCGAAGAAGCCACCCACATAGGGTTTTCCTTCGAGCACGCCCTGACGAATGGCGTTAAGCGCCTCGGACGCGGTGCTGACGTACTGAACCGCGAAGGGGGCGGCGAGCGTTTCCGCGCCGGGAAGGGTTGCGGCCAAAGCACCGCGCGAGCGCGACGAAACGATGCCGGCGGTAGGCGGCGCGGGCTCCAAGACGACTCGATAAGCGTCCAGAACGCCGGGCTCGTCGTCTAGGACCAGTAATTTTCGGTTGAGATCAGACATGGTCGTTATACGTATCGGCAAAAGGCTTCGCTCTCTAGACGTGGTATGATGGAGTCTCCCTAACGTGCCGTGACTCCTTCCTTTTTCAGCAACCAAGAGAGCCGAAAAGAGACGTGGCTTCTCTTTGCCGCTACTCTAGCGCTATGCATTGAGATTCTCGCGCTGCTTTATCAGCTGAGACTCATCTCTCTTCCGGGCACCCGGCGCGCCTCGGTGAGTGACGAGCGTCGTATCGGATCGCTGACGCTAAGAGAGCGCTCGGTTACGAGCCGCGCCCCCAATAGTTTGTCGTGGTATCCGCTTGCGGGCGGGGACGCGATCCATTTGAACGACACCGTCATGACCGGTTCCGGGGCAAAAGCCCGCATCGAGCTTGGCACGAGTGGGGAAATTTCTCTCGAGCCCGATACGCTCATCCGCTTTTCCGATGAGAGAAGATGGACCGAAGGATTGACCGTCGTGAATCTCGAGGTCAATCAAGGCACTCTCCGTCTCAAGAGCCAGAAAGATCCGGTGAGGCTGATGGTGAGAAACCGGCGAGTGGAGCTGGGCCCTGAGTCGGAGGTCGTCTTCGAGCGTTCCTCCGGGGGTGCGGATTCCGAGATGGAAGTCGCCAAGGGAAAAGCGCTGGTCTCTCAGGATTCGGTGGAAGCGGGCGCCGACGTCATTCTGAAAGAAGGCGATCGAGTTTCGCTTCCGGAGGGCGCGGGCACCATTGCGCCTCCGCAGCCCGCGGTAGTGCGCTTAGGCGCCCGTTCTCCCCGAGCGGGAAGCCGAATTTTCGCGAAGACCGAAGTGGAAGAAATCGTCCTTAGCTGGGAAGGCAATGAGGGCGACCGTCTCGAGTGGGACAAGAGCGAGGCGTTCTCCGACGCGAGGTCTCAGGCGGCGATGGGAGAAGTGCGGCTTGGTTTAAAGCCGGGGCAATATTTTTGGAGAGTCAGGCGAGGCACTCGCGTAAGTGAAGGCGCCTCCTTCCTGGTCGTGCCACCCATCGAGTACGAGCTCCGGGGTCCCGCCTCGAAGTCTCCTCTCCGGCGCAGCAAAAAAGTGAAACTGGACTGGGCGAAAATCGAGGGGGCCGCCGAGTACCGCGTGGAAGTCGCGAGCGACGAAGCCTTTACGCGTCTTCAATGGGAAGGAAAGACGAGGGAAGCCGAAGTGGAGTTACCGTTGCTTCCGGGCGGCAAGTACTTCTGGCGCGTTCGCGCGGTCTCTTCCCAATGGGGCGAGTGGCCCGCGTCCGAAATGCGTTTCTTCACGGTGAAAGCTCCACTCGCGGCGCCGAAGGCGAAGGGCGCGAAGATGCTGGACGCCAAGCCCGTCACCGAGCCCCCGCCGAAGAAGGGCGGCTGGCTGAAGCGAGCGACGGACTTACTCATCGCCGTGGGCAACTGGCTGATTCCCGAGGCGCAGGCCGCCGAAAAAAGCGTGGATGCGATTCTCGCCTGGCAGTTCAACTGGACGCCCATCGAGGGGGCGGCGGGGTACCGCCTGGAAATCAGCCTCGATCCCGACTTCAAAAAAATAACGGCCCGTAAAGAAGTCGAGATGACTTCCGTCTCTCTCGTATTGCCGCCCGGGAAACGTTACTACTGGAGAGTGGCGGCGTTCGACGAGGATCGAGAGCTCGGCCGCTTTAGCCAGGCGGAAAAAGTCGATGCTCCCAACGGGCGAATCCAGCGCGGCGCGCTCCGAATGCCAGCGTCTATCGTCAAAGCGCCGCCGCCTCGGCCTCCCGCGCCTCCGCGCAGTCAGGGGTACGGTTTTCTGATCCCGTCCTGGGTCCGTTTGGGGGCGGGAGGAGGGTTCGTCTCGCAATCGGTGAGCGGTCCCTCTGAATCGCTTTCCAGCACCGGCTTTCCTCTCGGAAAATTCGAGGCCTATTTGCATCGCACCATTGCCGGCTCGGAGCTGGAGCTTGGTTTTTCCTTGCAACGTTTGCGTTACCAGACCAAGGATGGCGCCATCGCCTCCTTTCAGCCGGATCTCGTTTCCTCACAATTTGAGACCCAATTTCTCTACAAGGGCTTTGGCTACTTCAGGAATTTTCCCGTGACGGTGGGTCTCCTGTACCGGAGTCTCAACGATCTCCATCGCGTGGGCGCGGAAACCGCGGGCGTGGGAAAGGTCAGTCAGATAGGCGCTCTCGTCGGTTTGTCTCCCTGGCAAGGATCAGATCCCGCCTCGTTCTGGCAAACGGATTTGCTTGTGGAGTTTTCTCCTTTGGGCGGCGCCAAAGGCGGTGGGCTCTGGCTCAGAGGGCGCTATGGTCTTTGGAACTCAGTGAAGCCGCTTACCGCGGAGATTCAGGTGCTCCTGCATCCGTCCTTGCGGTCGGTGAGCGTCGGATCCCGCTCCCAGCTCAATCTAGAAACGTCGGTGGCGCTCGTCATCGGCGGGCTTTTCGACGTCTCCCCAAGATGGGTAGACTGATCAGATAAGCCAAGAAAACGAAGACGCCGAGTGGCCCGCCTCGCGAGACTCTGGAGACTCGCGCGCAGCCCGCGAAGCCGAAAGCGAACTTGCCTTGTTCGTGCGGCGTGAACGTGACCGCTACGGAGCGAACGTCGGGGGAAGCCGCCGGGTTAGTGGAGGCGAGGGTGATGCGAAATTTGAAGTAGCGTTTTCCTTCGAGGGTCTCCAAAGCAGTCGACGCTACATAACCCGAGTCATCGGAAGCGAAACCGTCGCTACTTCCCGCGAGCGAGAGCGTGGCCGTGGTTCCCGCGGGGAAAGTACCGGCGGCAACCGCCGAAGTGTAGGTGGGCGAGGAATTCAGCGTATCGTAGGACGCTGATTCGAGGACGAAGTTACCACTGTTATTAAATACGACGACTCCCGTGTCTGGAACTTGGGGAACGGGATTGAACGGGCCCGCGCCAGCCCAGTTACTGGCCATGGAGTTGACGACGCGAGTGCGGCCCGCGCGGCCGAGCCCACCGGCACCGCCGCCCCCTACGCCCACCGGACCGGCGTTGCCTCCGATCGCCGAAACATTTCCATCTATGGTGAGTAGCCCGCCGACAAAGAACGCAAGCGCGCCGCCGCTGCCACCGCCTCCGCCTCCGCCTCGCAGCACGGCGCTAGCGGTGCCGCCCCCATTGCCGCCGTTGGCAGCTATCGCCCCCGTCGCGGAAATGAACGCGGTGCCTCCCGCTTCTAGATAGAGCGCGCCTCCGCCTCCGCCGCCTCCCGCGCCCGAAGAGTTGGCACTCGATGCTCCTCCGCCTCCGCCCGAGCCACCTAAGAAACTCGCGAGAGAAGCGTCGCCGTAAATCGCGCCGCCCGCGCCCGGAGCGCCGCCGGTTCCGGCTTGTCCCGCGGCAACGTATCCCGCGCCTCCGCCTCCGCCGCCGTCCCCCTTGTCCGGACTCGCGCCCTTGCCCGAGCCGGTGTTACCGACATCGGCGGCAATGCCGTCGTTACCACTTCCCGTAGAGCCGCCTCGGCCTCCTGCGCCTCCGCCGGGTCCGGAGGATCCCCCCGCGGGGTTCTGACTGGTATCGGCTTCAATGTCCGCGCCGGCCGAGCCGCTCAGGTCGATGGTGCCGTTTACTTCCACGGTGCCCTGGACGCGGATGCGCAGCACGGCAGCGCCCGAACCCTTTAACGTCACTCCGGTGGGGATCGCAAAGGTGGTGAACTCGTAAGTGCGGGAAGTGTCGAGTGTCACCAGAGAAGCGGAGGCATTCTTGTCGAAGGTAGCGTAGGTATTGGGAGAAAAGTCTCCGTCCTTGCCGGTGCCTAAATCGAGAGGCGTATTGACGTTGAGTGCGCTCGCCGAGTCATCTACGATGTAGGGAAGGTGACCTCGCCGCTCGGCGAGGTTCCACACCGCGGTGCTTGTCGACGAGAAATGCGTAAGCGTGGAAAAATCTTCTGTGATGGTGTCGGCGTGAGCCGTTAGCGCCCTGAAAGCAAGCAAGAGAAAGAGCTGCTTCATGAAGCCATTTTCACCGCGGCGCCGTCCTTGAGCGGAACGGTCACGCGGAAACAGGTTCCCCGGCCCTCGGGCTCGCTAAAGAGAAGCTCCACTTCGCCCCCGAAGGCGTGCGCGTAACGCCGGCAAATGGCAAGGCCGAGACCCGTACCTTCTGAGGGAGCTTTGGTGGTGAAGCCTTGTTCGAAGATCTGTTGTTTGCGGTCCTCGGGAATGCCGATCCCGTTGTCGGTAACATCGACGAGAAACTGATGGTTGAGGCTTTGCGTGCGTACCGTGATCTTGCCTGAGTCCCGGCGCTCGCTATCAGGGTGCATCTGAATCGCCTGAAATGAATTTCGGATGAGATTGGTGAGAATCTGGATGAGCTCGTCCCGGTTCAGCTGAGCGGCGTCTTTCTTCGCGCTCAGACTTGATTCGAGCGCGACTTTATTTTTGAAGAGGAAATCGGACATGGTGGAGAGCGCTTCCTTCACGGCCTCTTCACAAGGCACTTCCGCCTTGACCGACGAGCGCACCAGTTCGCGCATGCCGTCGACGATGCGATGGATGCGGTGGGACTGCTCCTGGACGAAGCCCAAGTCTGCGCCGAGGACTTCCATCTGCTGCCGCCAGTAAGCGGCGAGCTTTTTCAAATTGTCGAGATCCTCCTCGAAAAGGGTAATCTCGGGTTTTATCGACGAAGGCACTTGGAGGGCTACACTCAAGCCGCTCATTCCTCCCGAGCGGTAATCCGTCTCCCAGGCTCCGAGAATCTCCGCGAGCTGAAGCGGCAGGGCGGCTCCGGCGGTTCCTCCGGAAGGATGGATGACGCCGCGGGATCTTTCGAGCCGGCTCAGAATGGCGGTGAGAGGATTTAAGAGCTCGTGCGCCGTGCGGCCGGCTACCTCACCGACCGCGGCTAGTTGCGTGGTCTTCAGCAGCTTCTCCTGAACGGCCTTGATGGAAGCGTTGGCTTCTTGCAACTGAACGGTGCGCTGAGCGACGCGGTCTTCCAACTCGCGGTTGTAGCGCTCGATCTCTTCACGGGAAGCTTTCAAGGACACCATCATCGCATTGAACGAAGCGGCGAGATCTTGGATCTCGTCCCGGGACGTGATGGCGATTTGCGAATCGAGATCCCCTTGCTCGATACGCTTGGCGCCGAGAGTGAGGATGTTCAAGTTCTTGGTGAGCCGCTTCGAGAACAAAATGCTCGCGATGAAGGTTAGGGTGATGACGATGAGACCGAACAGAACGGAGCGCTCGACTAGCGTCCAGATCGCGGAGGTGACTTCCTTGCGGCTCGCTTGGGTCAAAAAGTACAGATCGCCCACCTCGACGGGAGCGTAGGCGCCGTACCATTTCTCATGCTCTTGTTCGAACGATGAAACGCCGGAAGCGCCCAAAGTTTGCGCTTTTGCTTTGGCAAGGAGCGGGTGATCGGTGAGGTTTTCTCCCGGGCGCAGCGCGCTCTTGTCGAGAGTGACGAGCGATTTCCCATTTCCTTTAGTGAGGTGCGAGCGAAAAAGGTTGGCCGCTTGAAGCGGTCTCAAAATGGACTCGGCCCTCACTTCGGCGACGGCGAAGTGAGTGACGGCGCCTCCTTCGGATTGCACTTGGATCTTCTCGGCGAGGAAAAAGTGATTGCCTCCTCCAGGGAGGTCGAGCTTATCGAAAGCGAGCTCGCGGAACTCCGCTTCGACGAGAACCGGGGCTAGGGCTTCGAGCCCCGCCGTAAAGCCCGGAGCGTCCCCGAGCTTCTCCTCGACAAAAGTGCCGTTCACCTTGCGAAACAGGCGGGCGCCCGTGATGGGAGTTTCCTTCAGAAAGTCGGCGGAAAGACGGAACTCGCTTCGGCTCGAGAGAATTTGCGAGATGGCGAAGACGCGGAGCTGGCTACCTACCTGACTCAAGGAAGCGCGAAGCTGGGCGGCCGTGTTCACCGCGATGCTATGATTGAGATCGTAGAGAAGCGCGGTCTTCTGTTCCGAGAAGATGAACGACGCGAGAATAGTATAGAAGCACACCGCCGAGACGAGCAGCAGGCCAAGTACGCCCAAGATCTTGTCTCGAATGGAAAAGCGCATCTGAAAATTAAGGCGATTGTTCAATACTTTAACAGTTTTCAAGGGGATTACCTAACTTGGATCGCGTCATCTTGATACAGAGCGCCGAAGGAGAAGCCTGCGATCGGTTGGCGCTCTGGGCCAAGCGTTTCGATCTCGGAGTGACCTGCGTCCGAGTTCCCACATTCGAGTCCGCGCGCGCTTATTTGAGCGGACCCAACGCGAAAGTGGACCTGGCCTTCGTGGAGGTTGCGTCTCTACTGGATTCCGAGGCGCGCGCTTTCTGGCAATCGCGGGACTGCGGCGCGCTGCCCCTCGTCGCGCTTGCGGACGAGACCCAAAACTTGGCTCTGGCCGCTTGCCGTCCTTCTCCGGCGTTTCCCCGTTCCGCGGCCCGCCTGGCTCCGTCTCGCGAGCAGGTGACCCGGGCGCTCGGCGGAGACTTGCGCGGCGGAATGGGAGTGTGGCTTTGGGATCCCCACGAGAAGAACCGCTTCGGCCCGCCGGCTTATTTGAGAGAGTTGCCGTTCTCTTTTTTCAAGGAATCTCCGCGGCTCTCGGAGCTCAAGACTTTGGATAAGGCGCGCTTCGCGCTGCTCGTTTGTGAGCTAACCTCGTCGACAAACCAAGCTCCGTTCCAATGGCGCGAGTGGTGCCGCGAAATCGAAAGCTCTGGAATCGCATCCCTCGCCGTACTCGGAGCCGCGTTCGTCACGTCCCTTCGCAATCACGCCGCGGTCGCCGCGGGTGTGAGCGCCGAACGCGTACTCGATATCGGCGCCCCCGTTCCCCGCTGGGATGAGATGAGGGAGGCGCTTCGGCGCGAAGTGGACCGGGCGAAACAGGTACGGGGTTTCTTGCGGGAAGCGGAATTCTTTTTGCGTAAGGCCGTCCCCGCCCACGCCATCGGCATCTTGGAGCACGCGGTGTCGGTCTTTCCCGCCGCGGCGCCTCTTTGGGAAAAGCTGGGCGAATCGCGACTCGCCGCCAAAGACGGGGAGAAGGGCAGGGACGCTTTGCAGCGCGCTATCTATTTGGATCCGGGAAACCGCGGTCGTTGGACGCGGCTGGCTGATCTATTATCTGGAGCGCCGCGCGAAACGGCCCTCGCGGCTTTGTTGCGGGAAGCCACCGAAAGCTTCCCCTGGGACTTCGAGCTGCGCCAACGGCTGGGAGAAGGTTTTCTCCGCCGCGGCGATCGTGCCGCTTCCGGCATAGAGCTCTCACGCTCCGTGTTACTCGCCCCCTAGGTCCTCCCCTAGTTCTCCCTTTAGCTGGGCGTTTAAGTTGCCGATACAAGACATAGAAAACTCCTGGTGGGGTTGACCCGTTTCAGGGAGGAACGGGAATTTTGAAGAAACACGCATCTCTTCAATTGAGCTTACTCATCGTCGCGGCGAACGTGTGCCTTGTTGCGCTCGTCGTGATGGGCTATTTGCTCGTGCGAACGGACAATCCCGAGGTTCTCGTC
>JAYUGC010000184.1:0-48315 GCA_043767805.1 Pseudomonadota bacterium
CATGCAAAGCACGCCCATGCCGAGCTCTCCCCACTTGCGCGCGAGCTCGACTTGGCCGTCGTTGCCTTCGCCGTAGCGCACCTGCTTTGGAATGACGACCGCGCGCTTTTTCATCCGGTACAGCATGCCAAGCATGCCGGTGCCCGCGTGGGTAATGACTAACTCCGCTTCGCGCATGTAGCGCTCGAGCTCCTGCGGCTCGCCCGTGCGGAAATGAGAGAACTGGGGCACGACGGTGCTACTCCCAATTTGTCCTTTGAAGTCGAACTTATCGCGGATCTTGTCGCATTCCGCGATGAGCGGATCGAAATGGCCCGTGGAAACGACGATGAAAATCATAGGACCCACCCCGCGTACTTGGCTTTCGGGCCATAAAAGGAAAGAAGATCCTGCCACTGCACAAAAAAGTCCTGGCAAATGGGATAGAGCAGCCGGCCCGTGAGGCTCGGCGAGTAAACTTGGTTCATGCACTCGACGTGCACGATACGGGCACCCAGGAGCCGCGCCCAGTAGCAGAAGAAAACCACGTCCGTCGCGCCGAGCGATACGACCACCTTCGGCCGGAGGAGGAGCGCGTACCAGAGAGCCACGCCGACATGCCAAATCACTTTGAACGGATTTACGACTCGACGCTTCCCAATCCAGCTGAAGAGATAGGGAATCACCAGAACCTGTGCTTCACGCCGCAGCGGGGCAACTTCCGGCCCTGAGGTCATTACGTACGCTTCAGGCCCCACGCCCATCTGCGCGAGCAGCATGCGCGCGTTAGCCAAGTGCCCGCCCCTATCCGTCACCACCACAAAGCCAAAGTGCATCTCCCAATTTTACACCAAGGTCCCGCAAAGAGCCCAACCCATCGAAAAGGCTACTCAAGTCACGCTCCCCCGATTCCGAAGAGAGGGGTAGAGAACCCCTTAAATCAGATGACCAAGCCTCAAAGAAATTCAGCGGCCGCGGGAGCGCCGACTCACCGGCAAAGAGCGGAAATCATGCGTGGGCGCGTGGCTCTCCTCGTTCCGACCTACAACTCAGCGCCGACCATCGCGGAGACTTTGGAAAGCCTGATGGCTCAAGGAGAGATTCTGGATCTCTTCAAGTGCCTGGTAATCGCCGACGACGGCTCGAAGGATGACACCATCGCCATCGTCAAGCGCACCTGGAAGAGCAAGCTTCCCCTCGAAATCAAAGTCGCTCCTCAGAACCGGGGCGAAGCGACCAACGTCACCGATGCCGCGCTCAACCTGCCCGCGGGAGTCGAGTGGTTCTTTCTCATGCACTCCGACAACCTCGCCAAAGAAGGCTGGCTGCTCAACATCCTGAGCGAGCTGTCGCAAGTCGGCGAAAAAGTTTGTTCCGTCTCGTCGAGCTGGGACGTTTGGATTCCGAACGTGAGCCTCGTCCCCGGCGAAAACAAGCCCGAGGCCCCCGCCAATCGCATCCTCGGCAACCGCGCCACCGTGCGGGACACTCTCTTTCAGGGGTGCTGGTGGCATCACTCGACGGCCGCGATTCGCATTAATGCTTTACGTAACGTCGGCGGATACCGCAAAGGCTTTCGTCAGAACACGGATTGGGATCTCTTGATTCGTCTCATGACGGCGGGCTGGGAAATCAACTACCTGCCCCAGTCGCTCATGAAGTACCGCGAGTTCGAGGGCGGCGTGTCTCATGGCAACATGCTTAGACACCGCGACGTCTGGGAGAGCTTACAAATCGTGCAGCACCATCAGTGGGCGCTGACCACGATGGAAATCGTGAAGTACCACGGCGTGCGTATAGCGACGCTTCTGCGCCGTATGGGATCTTCGCTCGTCAAAGGTCAGATGAAACGCTTCGGCTTGGCCCTGGGACTTCTTGCGAAGATCCCCTTCTATCTCGCCAAGTGCCTCGCCAAACGCGCCCGCGGTTTGGACCGCACGGCTCCCGCGCCTCTCAAATATTAGAGAGCGCGCTCGAAGTTGATGTTCGGATCCACGGTGAAACCGTGGGTGGTGAAGAACGCCTGAGCGGCCAAGTTGTGCCGCTCCACTTGCGCCCAGAGCGCCTTCGCGCCGTCCGCACGCGCGATCTCCAGTATCAAAGTCATGATGTTGTGGCCGATGCCGCCCCGGCGCATCTTCTCTTCCACGTAAAGCTCGTCGATAAAGAAGGTGAGCCCACCCTTTTCGACGCTGTGGTATTTCGTAAGAATGACGTAACCCACGCGCTCCGTGCCGCGCTTGATGAAGTAAGGCGTCGCGAGATGATCGTTTCTAAGCAGGCTTTTCACGCCCGCTTCGATGTTGATCATGGAATCGTAATCATCTTCGTGGGCGTAGAGGGCGGCGACGTACTCTTTGAGGGTTTCGATTTCGGTAGCGCCGACTCTGTGCAACTTCAGATCCTGATCCACTTCTCTCATCTCCCTCTAAAACAGATGGCGCAAGCACTCGTCCATGGAGCTGACTTTGAGCAACCGCAAACTCTTGCGCAGTTCGGGCTCAAGCTCCTTCAAATCTCTTTCGTTCTCGGTCGGAATGATGACCGTATGAAAGCCCATCCGCTTGGCGGCGAGCAGCTTCTCTTTGATGCCGCCGACGGGAAGCACGCGGCCCGAGAGCGTGAGCTCTCCGGTCATCGCGAGACCGGGCTTCAAAGGCTTCTTGGAAAGCATCGAGTAAAGACTCGCGGCCATGGTGATGCCGGCCGACGGCCCGTCCTTGGGAGTCGCGCCCGCGGGCACATGCAGATGCAAAATATTTTTATCGAAGAAACCCTTCGCGAGCTTCAGATCCAAAGTGTGGTTTCTCACGAAGGTGTACGCGATGCTCGCGGACTCCTGCATGACTTCCCCGAGCTGGCCGGTAAGGGTGAAGCCGCCCTTACCTTCCACGGAAACGCTCTCGACGCTCAAGACCTCGCCGCCGAAGCTCGTCCACGCAAGGCCCGTGGCCACGCCAGGCACCCGGGCGAGCGCCTTCTCCGGAATGAACGGAGGCATGCCCAAAAACTTCTCGATGATGGCGGGTGTATCGACGAGCACGGACTTCGCGCGGCCGCGCACGACTTTGTAGGCGACTTTGCGGCAAATGCGCGCCACGGCTTTTTCCAAATTACGAACGCCGGCTTCGCGGGCATAGTGGGAGATGAGGTGCCTCATCGCCTTATCGGTAAACTTCAAGGTGCCCTTGGGCAGCGCGTGCTTCTCGAGCTGCTTTGGGATCAAATGCTTTTTGGCGATTTGGAGCTTCTCTTCGTCCGTATAGCCATGGAGCTGGATGATCTCCATGCGATCGAGAAGCGGCGGCGGAATCGTGTCGAGCGTATTGGCGGTCGTCAGAAAAAGCACTTCGGAGCAGTCGAACGGAATGTCGACGTAATGATCGTGGAACTCGGCGTTCTGCTCGGGATCCAAAAGCTCGAGCAAAGCCGACGCCGGATCGCCCCCCGCGGACCAACCGGTTCCGATTTTATCCACCTCATCGATGAGAAAAACCGGGTTCTGAGCGCCGACGCGCTTTAAGCCTTGAATGAGCTTGCCAGGCATCGCGCCGACGTAAGTGCGGCGGTGACCTTTGACCTCGGCTTCATCGCGCATCCCGCCGACCGAAAAGCGGAAGAACTTGCGATCGAGAGCGCGAGCAATGGATTTGCCAAGCGAGGTCTTTCCCGTTCCGGGCGCGCCGACGAAGCAAAGGATCGAGCCTTCCGAACTTTTCTTTAGCTTACGGACGGCGAGAAATTCCAAAATGCGTTGCTTAACGTCTTTGAGGCCGTAGTGATCCTCGTCGAGAATGCGGGCCGCGCGATCGAGATCGACTCGCTCCGTGGTGCGGATGCCCCAGGGCAAAGACGTCGTCCAATCGAGGTAATTCAGGCACACGGCGAACTCGCTCGAGTGCTCGTGCAAAACGTTCAACCGCGCCATCTCTTCTTCAAGACGAATCTTCGCTTCGTCGGGAAGCGTGCGGGTCTTCAAACGCTCTTGGAACTTATCCATGAGCCGCGTGCGCGTATCTTGATAGCCGCCGAGCTCTTTCTGAATCACCTTGAGCTGCTCACCCAAGTAGAACTCACGCTGGGCGGATGAGATCTTGGTGTTGATGTCTTCCTGAATCTTTTTCTGGACGCCTTGGACGTCCATCTCTTTTCTGAGCAGGAGCAGCAGATGGTGCAG
The DNA here is from genome assembly GCA_043767805.1 of Pseudomonadota bacterium. Classification (GTDB taxonomy): domain Bacteria; phylum Bdellovibrionota; class FAC87; order UBA2466; family UBA2466; genus CAZZHG01. The sequence continues at coordinate 4,157 of JAYUGC010000184.1, forward strand.
CCGGCTCTTCACGTCAAAGAGCGAGAGCATCGTCTGATAATCGGAAAGGTCCCGCACGAGGACGGAGGCCATGACGTCGGCCAATTTGCCGGGCCCATCGATATTGACGAGAGCGACCTTCACCTCTTCGCTGATGAGAGGGTTGTCTTTCGCGACCGTCTTGAATTGGGAAAGCGCGCTTCTGAGCAGCGCCTCTAGCTCGGTGTCCCGCTTGAACTCCTCATAAAGGTATTTCACCGCGGCGACGAAGTAAGGCTCCCGCTTCTCGAGGCCTTCAATCTCGAACCGGTGCATGCCGGCGAGCAAGACGCTCACCTGGTTGTCCGGGAGATTGATCTTTTTCAAAATCTTGGCGGCGACGCCGTACTGGGAGAACTCATGGGCCGGGACACGGCCGTTCTTCTTTTCGTTTTGAGGGTGCGTGAAGACGACGCCCACGTAGCTACCGCGCTCGAGCACGTACTCGGCGGTTTTCGCAAGCTTACCTTCGGGCAAAATGAGAGGGACTACCATCCCCGGAAACAGGGTAGTGTGGGCGACGGGAATTAATAATAGATGGCTTGGCGGCGCATCGGCCGCCGCAATGATATCCGCACTGGAGGTAGATTCCCCGGCTTGGGTACCTACTTCCGGTCTTTTGGCGGCGGAGTCCTCGAACATAGCCCCATAGTAGGGGCGATTCCACCGGAGTCAACCAACCTGGACCCGGGGGAGCGAGAAAACCGCTTACTTGGAAGAGCGTCCCAAGTTGCCGTTACTTTTTGAGTTTCCCTGACCGAGCAAACAGGCGTTCACGATCTCATTGAGCTTCGCCGCCACGTCCACCTTGGGGGCCTGAGATTGATTCACGGCTTTGCGGGGACCTTTGACGTCCCCAGCGTGCGTGCCTACGGGCGTCGAGTTTTCCGCTAACCCCAAGGAAGAAACCGCCACCATCGCTACAAAAATCCATTGTTTCATCGACCGACTCCTACTTCAGCTGCTTTAACGAACCACCACAACACAAGCGCCACAGCGCTACTCGGCCACCTGTACTGCAAGGGGTGTTCCAGCGAGCTCTCCCCCGAACTCCGCACGAAATTGGGAGGCGTCCTCATCCGGTATGCGACTTCTTAGTACACACTTTTGCTAAAACGCTGAAATCATAGGATGAAAGCCTGTCTTCCGCTGGAACACCACGGTGACAACTCGCGCCTCACTCCCATTGACACTCTCGAATCGGGACCGATATGGTACCGAGGATTTTTACCTCAATGAAGGAGACTCACCATGGAACCCTTAGTTCAGAAACCCGCCCCTAATTTCAAAGCCCAAGCCCTTGTCGGACACGAGTTCAAAGAAGTGTCCCTCGCGAATTACCGCGGCCAATGGGTTTGCTTGTATTTTTACCCGCTCGATTTCACGTTCGTTTGCCCCACGGAAATCACGGCCTTCCAAGACACGCACAAGAATTTCAAGGAAGCCGGATGTGAAATCATCGGTTGCTCGGTCGACAGCCAGTACTCTCACTTGGCGTGGTCGCAGAAGACCCGCAAAGAAGGCGGCATCGGCAAGCTCGATTATCCGATCTTGGCCGACATCAAGAAGACCATCGCGCGCGACTACGGCGTCTTGATTGAAGAGAAGGGCATCGCGCTCCGCGGCCTCTTCCTCATCGATCCGGACGGCAACGTGGCCTATCAAGTGGTGCACGACCTCGGCATCGGCCGCAATCCTCAGGAAGTTTTGCGCGTGCTTCAAGCGCTCCAGGAAAACAAGAAAACGGGCGATGTTTGCCCGGCTAACTGGACGCCTGGCAAAAAGACCATGAAGGCGGATCCGACGCGGTCGAAAGACTATTTCGAGAATCCTTAGGTTCGTTAATGGGTTATTCGCCGAGGGGGAAATTCCCCCTCGGCATTTTTAGGGGGTTGGGTCATGGGGAATGTTAAATTCGGATGGATGGCTGTGGTTTTTCTGGGCATCGCCCTACCCGCATTGGCCGTCCCTCAGTACGAAATCACCTCGTGCGAAACGGACGACTTCGACCTGAAGTTCGTCAATCTCACCGCGAACGAGCCCGCCATTCAGAAAGCCTTCGACAAGATGGCGCAGCTCTCAGGCAGCTCACGCATGAACACCTGCCAATTCATGGTGCCCATCGAAAATGGCGTCACCATCAAGAACGCCCCTCGGCGCTTCCAATTCGACAAGACCTGGCATGTGATTCAGACCGTGGCCGGACTTCAGAAGGAAGTCTTTCAGCACCACGGCATCACGGTGGATTATGTTATCCGGGAACGGCAGCTTTCGAGTGGCGACGTGGCCGTGAGCCGCGACGTCGTTTCGTTCAGCGTGTGCCGCACGCCCGCTTCGTGCGGACGCCTCGGCTTTCAAATCGAAAAGTAGCCGCCCTACCCTAGAAACTACCGCTTCTTCCAACCCGGTCCGCCCTTTTCGAGGTTGCGAACGTACTCCATGAAGTTCTCACGGTTGGACATGGTGTTTTGATAATTACTCTGGGACATGCGGCCGCCGCGTCCACCGCGGTTGTTCTGCTGCTGTTGGCCCTGGCCCTGATTCTGGCCCGGCCCTTGTCCCTGACCCTGCTCGCGGTTATCCCGGTTGCGATCGCGGCCACCGCTCTGATGGTGGCGGGGCATTCCGCCCTGAGGCTGCGAAGGCTGCGCTTGATTCGACTGGCGGGGCGCGCCCAGCTGCTCGTACCGGCGCTCGACCGCGCCGAGAAGCAAATTATTGGCGAGCTCCGAGAGCTCGGTCCGTTCCTGACGGGAAAGCACATCGAGCTTTCTGAACAAAGCTTGCGTCGGACGAAGGGTGAGCGTGTCCGGATATTTCTTGCTGCCTAAAGGCTCAGGAATCGGCTGGCCGGACTCACGAAGCGAGAGGAGCTTGTCCTCCACTTTCACTTCGAGCTCGCGAATGACGGTCTCGCGGTTCGGTCCGGTCACAAACACGTCGGCAAATTCCAAAACGGTGGCGGTGTGCTGTTTCGACACGCGATCGAACGTCACCTGGATACTGAACTCAGTGCCTTCGACAGGTTTCGGCTGCTGAGAGGGTAAGCGGCTCGGTTGATTGGGCGTCGCGCGGTTGCCGCGCATGTCGCGATCGAGCTCGCGGGCATCGCGGTTCGCATCGTTGTTCGCGTTGAGATTCTGATCCGGGCTCGCGTTGTTGCGGCTGGGATCCAAAGTTTTATTGGCGCCCGTAAGACGCTCGGAAAGATCGCCGCTCTTGGGAACATTGCCTTGCTGGGGAGCGCGGTTCGCGGGGACGGCGCTATCAGCCCGCGGAGCAGCCGCATTCGGCACGGGCGAGGTCTCGGCTTCAGCCGTGACCGCTGTCGCCTCTTTGGTCGTCTCTAAAGGAGCCGCACCCGTCTCTTCGGCCTCCTTTTTCGGCACTCGGGTCGCCGTCGGGCGCTTCTTACGCGCGGTTTTCGAGGCAACGCCAGGGCGCCGGTCATCGGATTGATCATCACTCATTTTAGAAAACTCCTAGCCGCCGAATCGGTTTTCTGAGCGGCCTTCTTTTGTACTTAGGGTGGAGGAGGATCCTTTCGGACGGCCTCGTTGAGACGCTACTTAAGTAATCCAAAAGTGAGCGTTAGGAAAGCGTAGAACGATTCGTGTCATACGGCAACGAAGCTTCTAACCGGACCTAAAAGGTCCGCCTTCCATTGACTTTCGCCGCAGGGCCTCCCATACTGCCCCTGTATAGGACTAAATTGGTTCTATTAGCGGGTTGGCGTCCAAATGCTCAAAATTAATAAGAAATTGCAGTATGGCCTGGAGGCTCTGCTCTTTCTTTCGGCCTGCGGCACCAAAGCAGTCTCGACGAGGCAGATGGCGGAGAAGTGCCAGGTGCCGGAAGCCATGCTCAGCAAGATCCTGCAATCGCTCAAAGCGCGAGGCCTGGTCGAGGCCGTTCACGGAAACCGGGGCGGCTACCGGCTCTCCCGCCCTCTTTCGGAAATCGCGCTGCGCGACGTCGTCAACGCCGTGGACGAGCCGCGGGGCAAGAAAGCCGGCACTAATGCCACCGGGCCCTTGAAACGGCTCGGCGAAAAGCTCGGAATTTTTTTGGAGACCACTTCGCTCGAATCTCTCAGAGAGATTTCAGCGTAAGGCAAAAGGAGATCTCATGATTACGCTCAGCCAAGTCGCCGTCGATCAGATCAAGAAAATCCGCACCGAAGGGCACACGCCCGAGAGTTTCCTGCGCGTTTCCGTAGTGGGAGGCGGCTGCAGCGGGCTTTCCTACAAGCTCGACTTCGTGAACACGGCCAATCCCGAAGACAAAATTTACGAGCAAGACGGAGTCAAAGTCGCCGTCGATCCGAAAAGCCATCTCTTCGTCAAAGGCCTCACGCTCGATTATTCCGGTGGCCTGAACGGCACTGGGTTTTCGTTTCAGAATCCGAACGCGACGAAAAGCTGCGGCTGTGGCACTTCGTTCTCCGTCTGATCGCGTCAGAATGACGAGCCCTCGCGCAAACGGCCTCTAGCTGGGCCTATCCGCGAGGGTTTTTCTTTTTTGAGTCCGAGACCTTCATCAAGGCCGAGGTGGCTTCACTACAAGTGTTAAGGAAGATTCCCTAACGCCGCGGCTGTCTGAATATTTATGGTAAAGTTAACCATAAGTTTCGTAGCGCTCGTTTCACTCTCAGCCGCAACTCCTACAATTTAATAACGCGATCCACTTTTAGGGGGACGACTATGTCTTGGTATTCCAGGGTGTATGCTCTCTTGTTAGCGGTGCTGTGCGCCAACTCGGCGCTGGCGGCTCACGTCTCTTTCCGCGGCGAGGGCAATACGGCTCGTCTCGAAACGAGAGCGGTCCACTCACGGGACGCGCTCGCGCCCGTCGAGATACAGCTCTCCATCCCGGGCATGGACATCGATCGGACCGAAGACGGCTTCGATCGCATCGTAGTCTCGGGACTCGTTCCCATGGATATCGCCGGTAAGCCCGAGCTAATGACCACGGGAACCATCGTCGCCGTTCCGAACGGCTTCGAGCCCGTGCTCGAAGTGGTCCACCAAGACTCTCGCAAGCTCGACAACATAGTGGTGCAGCCGGCTCAAGCTCGCTTTCGTTGCGGCCCCGCTCGCAGCGGCTTCGAGTTCGACACGGCTCTCTACCAGTCACGGGAAGCGTTCCCGGGTGAAGTCGTTTCGCTTACCGAAATGGGAAAACTTCAATCCGTGCGGCTCTTCCGCATCGGCATGAACCCCTTTCAGGTTCGCTCCGGCGACAAGAGCCTCGAAGTCACGACGGACCTCACGGTTCGCGTGAGCTTCAAGCAAGCTCGCGAAGCCGGCACCTCGGTGCTTCCGAAGTCTCTCTACGACATCGTCCGTAACGGCACGGCGAACGGACGCTCGCTCGGTAGCTTCGTGCACGCCATCACGGCGCAAGAGCAGATGATCCTCGTCGTAGGCGACAGCCTGAAGTCGACGATCAGCTCTCTCGTCGCTTGGAAGCAAGCCAAGGGCATCGACGTGAAGGTATACACGTTCACCGAAGCGGGCGGCACCAAAGAGAAGGTGAAGACGTTCCTCCAGAATCTTTACGACACGGCCACCGTGAAGCCGAGTTACCTGCTCTTCGTGGGCAACAAGACTTCCATGCCGGGTTACATGGAAAACACCGGCAGCGGCTCGGCCGCGACGGACTACACTTACACGCTCCTCACGGGCGCGGACGCCGTTCCGGACGTTCTCCATGGCCGTATCGTCGCCGACAACGCGGCGGAAGTGACGACTCAGGTGAACCGCTGGATCAACTACGAGAAGGCGCCGGAAAAAGGCAGCTGGTATCCGCAAGGCATGACGATCTCTTCCAGCGAAGGCTCAGGTCCCTCGGATAAAGAGTACGCCCAGATGGTGGTCGACGCTTTGAAGAAGGGCACCTATAAAACGGTGGACCTCTTCAACCAAGGCGACACCACGGCGACGCCCGCGAACATAAGCGATGCCCTATCCTCCGGCCGCACCTGGATCGGATACTGGGGTCATGGCAGCGGCACTTCGTGGGGCTCGACCAACGGCTCCTTCGGCAACTCCGAAGTGGCAAAACTCTCCAACGCCGACAAGCTCCCCGTTGTCATCGACGTCGCTTGCCAAAACGGCTCGTGGGTAAATCTCGCCAAGCCCTTCGCTAAAGCGTGGGTCACCCAGGAATCGGGTGGACGCCCGGCCGGCGCCGTCGCTTATCTGGGCGGCTCCGTGAACGTCAGCTGGCATCCGCCGGCCGTGATGGCGGTGGGAGTCGCGAAGTATCACTTCGAAAAGCCGGTGCACTCGCTCGGCGGATCGGTCCTCGCGGGTCAGCTCTATCTCATCGAAAAGATGGGTACGGGAGCTAACGTGACCGACAACCTCAAGTGGTACAACTTGTTCGGCGACCCGAGCTTGCTCGTGCGCACCGACGTGCCCAAAGAATATAACCTGAAGCAGTACGTCCGCACCAACCTCTCGGGCGTCAACGTCGAAGTCTCGGCGACCGACTCGAGCGGAAACGGCGTCGCCGACCTTACCGTCTCCATCGTGGGAACGGCGGGACAGAACCTCGCGGTGGGAACGACGGCCGCGGATGGCTCGGCGACCCTCGTGCTGCCGGTAGCTAAGCTCTCGCCCAACACAATCCTAACGGTGTCGGGTTACAACGCCGAATCGCAACAAGTTACGTTGCAGTAAATCAGCGTTCAAGCTTCGCTTGAAGGCCGATTAGACGTTACGCATTCCTCTTCGGCGGGCTCTTCCTAACGGGGGAGCCCGCTTTTTTCTATTTCTTGGATTCCGAGGAAAGCTGGCGCTCGGACGGACGCTTGACCTCGTAGATCGAAGTGCAGTGCTTACCGGTCAGCCAAAGATTCTGGCCGTCGTAGGCGAGGCCATCGATCACGGGACAGCTTTCCAAGTTGGGAAGCGTGAAGAACTTGCTGAGCGTTCCCGACTTCGGATCGATGCGGAAAATCGTCGCCTTGTGCTCGGTGTAGCTCGATGCCCAGAAGCCGACGCCGTCCCACGCGAGATCCTCGATATCTTTCAGGGGCGTCTCGAGGGTTCTCACCACGGCCATCGTTTTCGGATTTAGGAAATAAAGCTTGTTGCTGTAGTTGCCGGTCATCACGAGGTTCGTGCCGTCGAACTCGAGGCCCCAAGCATGTTCCTCCGGCGTTGTTCCCTTTTTGGTGAACTTCAATTCCTTGCCGACGAGCGTGCCTTCGTAGATGCCGTTGTCGGAATAGCTCACGTTCCAGAGTTTTCCCGCCTGCCATTTCAAGCTCTCGCTGTAGCTCGAACCGGGCGTGAAGCGCGCCAGGACTTCGCCGTTCTTGGGATCGATTTTCACGATTTCCTTAGGCAGGGCGTGCCAGAGAAAACCGTCTTTCCAGTCTAGGCCTTCGGAGTATCCCGAATGGGGTATCTGGCGGACGATTTCCAGCGGGTCGGCGTGGCCGGCTAAACAGACAAGGCTCAGGACTAAGGCAAGAATAGGCATATCCCTGAATCGGCGTTTTTCGTCCCGCCATTGAGCTTGAGCTTGCCTTGAAGGGCGCATCCCCGTCACCGCGGGCGGCGTAAGACGTCACCGCGCCGGGCGACGCGGTGCCTCCGCATTTTTGGGTCTCTATTATTACGGGTAGTTACGGCAGGGGTGGCCGAAAGCTGCCTTGGCACCTTCGTTGCTCTAGTGTCAGTCGCGTTTATGACTCTGAACGATACTAACCAAGGCCTACATTGGCCGAAATAGGACGGAGCCTTTCGACGGTCCAATCCCATTACCCCAATTACCCTAGAACGAATTTCTCTTCTGTTACCGTCGTTTTCGTTAGCTCTGGACCTCCGAGGTCGCTCCCAAGCGCCTCGGGGGTCATTATCCAGTCTTCGCTGGCGGCCTTAGGGCCGCTAGGCTACGACTGGCAAGCCTCTCTCTAAAGCGCTCCCCACGAAAAAAAACGCAGCGAAGACTGTCCGTCGTAGCCGTGTGGCGCGCTACCCAGGTCCGCGACAACTCTCTGGACGCAGAAAAGCATTCGACGCCAGCGCGAGGGCAAAGACGGACTGCCAGCAAGTAATGCCGCAAGATCAGCGTTACTTCTTCGCGATCTTCTCTTCCTTGAACAAATACTTCGCGATCAAAAACACCACGAACGCCACAATCGTGAAGTCGATGCAGCTCCCGAGCACTTTACCGTACAGAATGCCGTTGTAGCTGAGCTTTCGGATATCGTCGACATTGGCGGCCTTCAGCGCCGGCTGAAAAATCAGTGGCATGAGAAGGTCCTGAACGATGGAGGTTACGAGCTCGTTCGCCTTGCCACCGATAATGACCGCGATGGCCAGCCCAATTACCCCGTATAACTTCAAAAACCCGATAAACTCTTTAAGCATGGAACCCCCGACTTATTTAACCAAAAGGCTTCATTTACCGGGCCCGGTCTTCTTTGACAACCTCTCCTCTAGTCCGTAACTCGTACCAGGGCCCTCGCGCTCCTCGTGGATCGTCGCCACGATCTTGGCGCTCATTCCGAAAGCGTTTTGGCCGGAGCCCGTTTGGAACGAAATGGCTAACCGTAGCCTCCCGGCTGCCTGTCTAGCTCTGCTCTGCGGGATTGCGTTCTTCCGGCTCGTGCCAAGACGGTCGCCTGCCGAATTTCGTCCCGCCCCGCCCCGCCAAGCCCGGGCTTCCTAGCCCGCAAATTGCAAACTCCCCACCTCGTGAAACGAGTGGGCCGTATTCTCGCCGTCATCGCCTTGAGCCTTTGCATCGGAGTTACCGCCGAAGCGGAGCACGGCACCCGCACGGGCCAAAAGACCGGCCACGAGCTGTCGGGGACCTCCAGTTCGACCTGGGCTCAATGGGAAAGAGTCCGAAGCCAATACCGCGTCAGTTCAAAAACCAGCCGAAAAGCGCTGGCCGCGCAGATCGTCGCGATCCATCCCTTGGATAAACTGCCGAAGCTTGAAGGCCCGACCGGCGAATGGATTGAGCCCGCGGCCGATTTGAGCGCCGCGGAACACGCTCGCCTGGTGCTCAGACTCAATCTGAAGCGCCTCAAAAGAGATCTCATCCAACAACTGGAGACGATGCTCGCGATTAATCCCCCCGATCCCAAGCCCGAGGTAGACGTAGCCGCCGCCATCGAAAAACTCGCCGACGTTTACCTCAGGGCGGTCGACGAATTTCTCGCGACGCATCCCGGAGCCAAGCCGCAGCTGGGAAGCCGCAACCTCGTCGCCGACGCCGTGGGACTCCAGGACGAGTTTAATGCTCCTTGGTGCGCCGACTGGGCCGCCGCAATGTTGCAAAGCACCTTCCAAAAAATTCCGGGAAACGATCCTATCCATCAGGTCTTTCGCTTCGAGTGGGGCCAGGCCCACGCGAAATTTGCGTCAATATTTCCGATTCAACACAACTTTATGATCGTGCGCCCGGTGGGAAGACCGGCCCGTTTTCCGCTCAATCCGAAAGACAAAAGCGCTTTGATGTTTGATCCCTGGCGAACGCTCAACCCGCGCGCCTATTTCGCCAATCCCAAAGGGAGATGGTACGAAAATCCCACCAATACGGGCCTCGAGTAGAACTCTCAGCCCGGTTTGAGCTCGTCGAGGCGGCGGAGCGAAGGAAAGAGCCGCGCCCACAGCAGCGCGATGCAGATCGTGCCCACGCCGCCGAAGACGACCGCGGGCACAAGTCCCATGTACTGAGCGGTGAAACCAGACTCGAACTCGCCGAGCTCGTTCGAGGCACTGATGAAGATGAGATTTACGGCGCTCACCCGGCCGCGCATCGCCGGCGGCGTTTCGAGCTGTACCAAGGTTTGGCGGATCACCACGCTCACGACGTCGGCCGCCCCGGATACGAAAAGCAAAACGAACGAGAGCAAAAAGTCGCGCGAGAGCCCAAAGCCCACTTGCGTGAGACCAAAAATAGCGACCGCGATGAACATCCAGCGGCCCGCGTGCCGGCCAATGGGACGCCAGCCCAGGTAAACGGCGGTAAGCGCGGCGCCGAGTCCGGGCGCGCTGCGAAGGACTCCCATGCCACCAGGCCCGATGTGCAAGATGTCGGCGGCAAACATCGGAAGCAGCGCCACCGAACCACCGAAGAGGACCGCGAAGAGATCCAGAGAAATAGTGCCGATGATGGGCTTTTTCCGCCAAACGTATTTCACTCCAGCCAAAAGCGATTCCCAGGAAACGGGACTGGTTTCTCGCGGCTGATGCCCCGCGCGCACCAGGGCGAGAAGCACCACACTGAGCGCGAGAAGCCCGGACGCCACGGCGTACACGTACTGAGGCGCTCCGAACCAACCGTACAGCGCTCCCCCGACGGAAGGACCCGCGATGAGCGCCACCTGAAATCCGGAAGTGTGCCAGGCCACCGCCCGGCCGAAATGTTCCGGAGGTACGATTTGCGGCAGGAGCGCTTGATTGCTCGCTCCGAAAAACGCGCGCGTGACCGCGGCACCCATCAAGACGAAGTAGATGGGCCACAAAACCGCGGAGCCCGAAAGCGCATGAAACACCAGTACCAAGCAAAGCACCGCCCCTACGGCGATGCAGACGCCGGAAACCCATTTGCGGTTGTAACGATCGGCGACGTGTCCCGCGGGCAAAGTGAGAAGCACCATGGGCAGAAATTGGACGAGTCCCACGTAGCCGAGCTGCATGGCACTGTGAGTGAGGCCATAGATCTGCCAGCCGACGGCCACCGTCAGCATCTGAAAAGCGATGGTGACGAGCATGCGGGAGACAATGAAGCGGAAGGTGTCTTGAATCCACCGATCAGACATAGCGAGCCTTCTGCTTACCATGATCCCGCATTGACGGCACCCGTCCCGACGACTAATTCCGATCCATGCCCCCGGTTTTGCAGCTTTGGTTCGGAGCCTTGCTCCTCAGCTTCGCGCCCATCTTCGTGAAAGCCTTGCCTACTTTGGGGGCGACCGCGATTGGCTTTTATCGCTGCTTTCTGGCGGCCGTGATCTTGGCGCCGACCGTCGCCTTCGGAAGATCCGTGCCCGTGCCCGCGGGCCGGTGGCGCAAGTATGCGACGCTCGGAGCGGTCGCCGGACTCATATTCGCCGTCGATCTTTTCGTGTGGCACCGGTCGGTCTTGCTAGCCGGCGCGGGTCTCGGGACGATTCTCGGTAACACCCAAGTCTTCTATCTCGCGGCGGTGGGCGTTCTTTTTCACGGAGAAAGACTGACCCGCCGGTTCATGACCGCCGTTTTTTTGGCGGCGGCGGGAACTTATCTTCTGGTCGATCCGGGAGGACACCCTTCGACGACGGACGGCTATTGGGTGGGAGTCGCTTACGGTCTTTCCACGGGAGTCGTGTACGCGGCGTATGTCGCCTCCATTCGCGCGCTCGAAAAGCTCGCCTTCCCACGGCCGCTTGGATTTCGTCTTTTCACCGTATCGGCGTTCACCGCGGTTTTTCTCGCCCTGTTTCAGGTCGCCGAGGGACACTTTCCAGTGCCGACCCTGAAAGAAGGGCTCGCGCTTCTGCTCCTCGGTGTCGTCGTTCAGATTGGCGGCTGGTTCTTCATTCAAAGAAATATCCAAAAAGTCTCGGTGTCGCGCGTGGGTCTTCTCCTTCTCACTCAGCCCGTCGGCGCGACTCTCTGGGGAGTGCTCTTCTTCCACGAAACTTTGAAGTTCGGGCAGGCCTTCGGCGGGGCGATGACTCTCTTCGCCGTATATTTGGGAAACACGCGATCGAAGAGCGGGTAAAATAGCCGGGGGACTCTAACCGGCTTTCTTCTCACCAGCGCAAGGCCTGGCAGAGAGAGTTTCTTCTCGCCGTGCTTTCGCGGAGTCAGCTCGGTACTGAGTTATCTCTTGTTGCTACTCGCCTTCCGCGCGGATTCCGCCGGGCTCCTCATCGGAGTCCGGGAGATCTCGGTGGCCTTCGCCGCTCTCGGAGGCAGACTTCTCCTGCATGAGCCGCTGACCGCGCGTAAAAACGCGGCGGTCGTTCTCATTCTTTTGGGGACCCTGCTACTGAAAGGCAGTTAGTTCAGTCGGCGCAAGGAGAACTGGTGCAGGGACTGCCAGTTGTTCTCGAAGGCCTTCATGCAGGTCGTCAAGTAACGATCGTAATCATCGTAAAGTCCCTGGCCCCACTTCCTCAAGATCTCACCCTTGTGATCGTGAATCCCTTTGAGCCAGAGTTCACAGGTGCGCTTGTAGTGAAAGCGCATGGAGTGCATTTCCACCACTTCGTAGTAGGGAATGCTCGCCACCACCAGATCTTCCACCCGAGGCGTCACCGCGCCGGGGAAAATCGTGTAGGTCGAGTGCCGAAGATCGTCGAGATCCGCCTTTTTGCGCGGCACCTGGCAGCGGGTGATGCTTTGGAGCGCGAAATACGTGCCGGGCTTCGTCCACGAGTGCACGCGCTTGAAAAAGTCGCGGTACATTTCGATGGCTTTACCGGAGCGCGCCTGCTCGGGCGTGACTACGTGCTCGATCATGCCGATGCAAATCGCCGCGTCGAAGGCGACCGGCGCTTTGTAATTAAGGTAGTTCTCGCAGTCGACCTTCGTGTTGGGAAGGTCGCGGTCGACGCAAATCTTGTGTTGTTCAGCGCTCAGCGTGAAGCCGTGCACCGTGGGCACCTTGTTGACGGTGGCCTGGTACTCGAGGTTGGCGCCCCAGCCGCAGCCAATGTCGAGCACGCTTTCCGTGTGGCGATCGATGTGGGCGAAGCGGCTCAGTCTCTTGAGCTTGTTATCTTGGGCGTCTTCGAGCTTATCCGAGAAATTCTCGGTGTCCTCGAACAAGGCGCAGGTGTAATTCATGCGCTCGTCGAGCCAGATTTTGAAAAAATCATTGCTCACGCCATAAGATACTTCGACTTCGGCCTGTGTAGACATCGAGTCCCCTCGGTTTTTTTTCGGTAAAGTTTAGAAATTCGACGTTATGGCCACGGAGATCGCAGCGCAAACAATGGCGAGAGTATTTATTTCACGAAGTTGACGCTCAATGACTGGACTTATGGATGGTGGGAGGAATGCCGACGTTATTTCGAGGGGCCCGAAGGCCCCTCGAAATAAATATTAAAGCGTGTGCATGACGTACTGGAGCGTGAACGGAGCGAGGCCACTGACTTGGCCGTCTACCTTGTACGTGCCGAGCGCGCCTGCGGTCGGCTTCAAGTGCACGATCAACTCGATCGTCTTGCCGCCTTTGGTGGCCTTCCAGAGCACGAGCCCAGGGCCGATGACTCGCACCTTGGCCGGAAGCTCTTGTCTCGTCTTCACGGTAGAAAGCGTGAGGTAGGCCTGCTTCGAGCCCACGGCGTGGGCCGTGCAGACAGTGAGCGTCTTGGACGGGGCGCCACACTGTTCGGCAACGACCGTACCGTAACGTTTCACTTCGGCGCTCGCCGAGACGGAACCGAGAACCAGTAACGCGGAAAGGACAGCTTTCATGATGTACTCCTAAAGATCTAACCCAAAACCAGAGCTAGGGATAAGCCGGAAGGACGCTCCAGGTCAACCCTTCGGCCGAGAGAAGGCCGCCGGCCCGCCTTTGACTAAAAAGGCGCTTTCCGGAGTGCCGGAGATCCAGCCGGCGCGCTCGCCGGCCAGAGCGCAAGCCGCGACAGGGGTCACGCGCGGGTTTTTCGCTTCCCACGCGAACCAGCTCGGGTGCTCCGACCTAAACGTTTTCACGCGAGGGCCGGCGCCGAAAAAACTAAGGCGCTTATCGACGAAAAAGCCGTCATAAGGCCACATCTCCGAGGGGTAAGGAAGGCCATCCGTCTCGACCGAGATTTCGAGATCGGGACCCCACCAGTAGCGGCACTTGCCCTCGGAACCGTTCTCGCCCGGATTGAACTCCACCTCGGAATCGACTGAAGCGGACTCGGTCCCGAAGCGATTATGGGAGGCAAAAACCGCGGCGAGTGAAGGGAGAGAGTAAATTTCTTTTAATCGATACACCCCTCGCTCGGCGCCCCGGCGGACGTAGATCTGCCAGCCCACTTTGCGAAACCCCCCGGGGGACAGGAGTGGCAGGCCGAGCCATTTCGGCTTTAGGCAACGAGCCGCCACCACGGAAACATAAGTGCGGCCTTCGTAGGCGTCGGGAACGAGGGACTCGGGCAGGAGCTTTTGCAGCTCGGCTGCGGCGACCTCGAAATTCAAATAGGTGAGAAACCGCCATTCCCCGGCGGCCCACGGAGGCATTTGCATGGAACGCAACCTACCCGCTTTTTCGCGCCGTGAGAAGCCGGGCGCGGGGCACCTTGTTATAGTGGGTTTCTCTTCATGCTACGCACGCTAAGACGGCCCGGCCTTTGGGTGTTTATTCTCAGCGTCTTCCTATTGTGTTTCCGGCCGGCCGCCGCTTTTCGCACCAGCTGGGGCGGGCACGACGATGATTGCTACAAAGCGTGGCTGATGACCAGTCTGGGAGCGCCCTCGCCGCTTTGCCATTCGGGCTCCTATTTGCCGGGAATCGCGCTCCTTTGGCTGCCGTCGGCGCTCTTCGCTTTGGCCTACCACGCTCTCGGTTACGCCGAGCTTTTCGCGACGGTGGCGGTGGGCGTGGGCCTGACGTCGTTTGCCGCTTGGGCGGTGGGCGTTTGGGCCATCGTGGCGCTCCTCGAAAAGGAAGGAGAAGAGCGGCCGCTCCTTCTCGGCGCGGTTTTTTCGCTAGCGGTACCCGTTCTCTATTACGCCACGTCGCGCACGGCGCTCGCTCACGCGGGAGAGTTCTGCTTGGGCGCCTTGGCGCTTTACGCGCTTCGCGCCGGGCGCACGGGTCTTTCGATCGCACTCGCCGTGTGGCTTGCCGCGACTCGTTTGAACGACGTTCCTTTCCTGCTCGTGATTGCGGGATCGCTTGCCGATGAAGGCCGCTTAAAGGGCTTAGGCCAATGGCGCCGGCGCGGACTCGTGTGGGCGGGCTTCGCCGCGATCGCGGTGTTTGCGGCGGTCTTTCTTTTCGATCTGATTTTCGTCTCGGGCTACAACCGCGTGCCCTTAGTCTGGCATCTCTTTCGTTTTCGTTTCGAGCGGGTATTCGAAGTCCTCTACGGTTCCGATTGGGGACTGCTTTGGACGGGAGCGTTTTGGCTGTTTTGTTGGATTGGGGGTTTGGCGCGGTGGCGCGAGCTCACCTGGGCCGCGCGCGCTTCAGTCTTGTGGATGACTTCGCTTTTCGCTTTCTGCTGCTTGTGGCCGGGTAACGGCAGCGACTTCGCTTACCGCTATTTAGTGGGATCCTATTTCGGCGCGCTGATCCTCTGGCGTGAATGGAAACCCTCGGCTTTCGTGAAACGCCTGGGCTACGCGGTTCTCGGATTGAATGCGTTTTGGCTGACCTATTTGACCCTCGCCTATTTCTCACGGCCGAGACTCCGCCCTCACCGCAGCTGGATCGGCTGGATTTCGCCAGGTCTACAAATCGAAGCCGTCGACGCTTTTCGCGACGTGACTACCTATCTCATGGCGTTTTGGCGATCCGCATTGGGAATCACCGTTTCCTTTTTCACGCGCGATACGGCGGCTCCGCCCGATTTCGCCTTGGCGAGCGACATGATTTCGGATCAGCGCTTGAAGCTCACCGTGGGACTCACCTTGGCGGCCCTCGCGCTTCTCGGAGGCCTAGTGCCCTTTCTTTTCAAAAAGGAGACTCGTGGCTAACGCTTTCCTCCTGCAGGCCATCGCCAACCTTTGCTCGATCTTCTTAGGATTGATCTTGCCGCGCTGGCTGCCCGAAGAAACGCTGAGCCAGTACCTGCTGGCCAACACCGTTTTACAGACGGGAATTCTCCTCGCGGTGCTTGGCACGAAGCAAACCCTCGAACGGTCGTACGGCCCGTGGCTTCGCAGCAGTGACGAGCGGGCGGGCGGTTTCTTCGCCGCGCTTCTGGCCGGCCGCGCCGCCACCACGCTCCTCGGCGCGGCCATCGTACTCGCTCTCGCGACGAGCTTTCGCGCGTCCGGATTGCCGCAAGTCGTGTTTCCGCTTCTCATCGCTCTCGTCTTAGTTCGCTCGATCGGCGAATTGCCCTTCCATTTGAAGTTGAGCCTGGGAGAGCGAACGGCGGGAGCGTGGCCGCAAAGCGTACGCTTCGCGCTGCGCGTTCCCGCGGTTCTGCTGGGATTCAGGCTCGATGGATTACGCGGAATTTTCCTCGCCGCTCTCGTGGTGGAGCTTGGGCTAGCTATTTCTGGCTGGGTGCGTGCGCGAAAATCCGTGCGTTGGAAGTGGCAAGGCCTTTCGCCGGAGGGAATGAAGCGGGAGTGGCGTTTTACCGGCGATATCGCGACCTATTCGATCCTGGTGATCTGTCTTAACGGACTCGGCCCGTGGGTCGCCGCCTGGCTTCGGCTGCCCCCAAAAGAGATCATCGATTTCACCATGTCCTGGCAGCTCGCGCTTCAATTTCTTCAGTTGCATTACGTGGCCCAGCAAGCGGCCGTTCCGGTACTCGCCCATACGTTGGAGAAGGGAGAGCCGGCGAGCTTTCAAGACGGCGTGGATACTCAAGCGCGGGCGACCTGGATTGTGGTCTCGACGGTAACGGGGTTCGCGGCCCTGCTCGCGAAGCCTCTCGTCCTCTGGGCTTATGGACCCGAGCGTGCGGGACTCGTCTTTCCGCTCACCGTTTGTTTCGCCGCGGTTTCGGCCTGGGCGATGATGAGTGTTTTTCTTCACGCTCTCTTCGCGGCCCATCAGGCCCGGCCGACCGCCGCCATTCACGCCGCAATGCTCGGGCTAACCGCGGCGGGCTTCGCGCTCTTCGCCCCAAAGTTCGGCGTCGACTCCCTGTCCCTCGTGTACGCCGTCGTGTGCTTGGCCGGCTGGCTCGCGGGGCTGCTGGTTTACAAGAAACACTTGAGTTGCCCTTTGGCGCTACCGACGCTAATCCGCATCGCACTCTCCCTAGGATACGGGCTCGTCGGTTACGGCACGGCTCGGTTCTTTCCGCCCGCGGCGGGCTTGATCATCTTTCTTCTCATCCACGGCCTCGGCGTCGCCATCGCGGGACTTTTGAAGAACGCGCGGGGCACGGCGTTGGTCAGCTCCCTCAGAACGGCATAAAAACTAACCGGCGCTGATTCGACAATCCGGGATACGAGGGATAAACTTTTTCCAATTCCGTGAAAGTCATCATTCAAGTCCCGTGCTTTAACGAGGAGGAAACCCTACCGGTCACACTGGCCGCCCTTCCTCGCCGATTGCCGGGCGTCGACCAGGTCGAATGGCTGGTCATCGACGACGGCTCGACCGATCGCACGGCCGCCATCGCCCTGGCTTGGGGAGTCGATCACGTCCTGGTACTCCCCCGGCACACGGGACTCGCCGCGGCCTTCAAAGCCGGCCTCGAAGCTTGTCTCCAGCACGGCGCCGACGTCATCGTCAATACGGACGCCGACAACCAGTACTGCGCGAGCGACATGGAAAAGATCCTCTCCCCGCTCTTGGCCGGACGCGTCGATCTGGTCGTCGGCGCGCGGCCCTTGCGCACTATCGTTCACTTTTCGCTCACGAAGCGATGGCTGCAGATTGTAGGCAGCTGGGTCGTCTGCCGTTTTAGCGGCGTTGACATACCCGACACCCGAAGCGGCTTCCGCGCCCTGAGCCGGGAACTCGCCGGTCGTCTGGAGATCTTCAGCCGCTATACCTATACTTTGGAAACTTTGATTCAGGCCGGGCATGAAGGCTACCGGGTCGAAAGCGTTCCTATCCGCACCAATCCCGATTTGCGCCCGTCCCGGCTCATCCGCAACATCCCGACGGATCTTTGGCGCTCCGGCATCACCATTTTATCGGCGTATTTTAGATACAACCCGCTCGTCGCGTTTACCGCTCTCGGCGTATTTTTAGCAGTGGCAAGCCTCTTCCTCGGCAATACGGCCGCGGCTCCCGTACTTCTCGCAGGGATGGCGGGACTCGGCTATCTCTCACACCTTCTCGAGAGAAACCGCCGGCTCTTACGCGGCCTGAGGCCGCCGCTTCCCAGAGTTGAAACCGTGAAAGTGGCCGAGCCGCGCTTTCGCCTCATTTCTCAAACATGAGCGCGCCGCGGATTTTGGGAATCACCGCGTGCCTCGCGTTCCTTCTCTTCTTTCGATGCCAGTTCGCGTTCTCGGCTTTCGGCAGTCTTGATCCGCATTGTTACCTGGAGCATCTCTATCGCCTGCTGGGTCAGCCGACGGAGAGCTGCCCTTCGCGATCTTTTTTGCCGGGCACGGCTCTGCTTTGGGCCCCCGGCGGTTTCCTGGCGGTTCTCGTCGCTAAAATTACGGGCGCGGGAGTGGACCATCTGATTCGGCTCTCGGTTGGTTTCTCGTCGTTTTTTCTTTGGGTGGGCTCGCTCTTTCTCGTGCACGCGACTCTCAACTCGACACGCAAAGTGAGCGCCTGGACGAGCGTCGCGTGGGTATTACTGGTTCCCGTCCTCTATTACGCCGCGGTTAGGACGACGCTATCGCACGCGGCGGAATTTTTTCTGGCGTGCCTCACGGCCTGGGCCATCGTGAAAGACAGACAGTTCCCGGCGCTCACTGCTGCGGCCGTCCTTTGCTTCGTTCGCTACAACTCACTCCCCTGGCTTTTTATCGTCGGAGCGGCGGCTTTCGCGCTCGAACGGCGGCGATCCTGGTGGGCGCTTTGGGGAGCCTCCGTCCTCATCTTTGGCGGGCACGCGCTGAGAATCGGCTTCGGCCAAGGCTACAACGAAGTCACGCTTCCGTTTCTCGCCCATGCGGCCCGGTGGTCACGGGCCGGCGAAGTCTTATTCGGCTCCGACTGGGGACTTTTCTGGATGAGCCCTTGGTGGCTCATGGTCCTGGTCGCGGGAGCGCTTTGCCTGCGTCGGCTTTCTCTGCGAGAGATAGCCTGCTGGCTCGCGATGGGCGTGAATCTGATCCTGTGCATCAGCTGGCGCGGTAACGGAAGTGACTTTGGCTATCGCTATCTCATTGGCACCTACCCGGCGGCCCTTCTGCTCTGGATGTCGCTCGAACCCAAGTTGCCGTCCTGGCGCGCCCTCTCCCGAGGCGCGGCGCTTTGGGGCGCGGTCTGGACGACGTATCTTACTTGGCTCTATCGCACCCAGAGCGCGTTCACGCCGACCCATTTGACCGACGATTGGGGAGCGGTGTTGCCCGCTTTCCAGGAGCACGCCCTCGAAGCGCTCCTCAATCCGCGGGTTCTCTTCGCCCCCTTTCAGAAAGTGCCGGCGGCCGCCCTTTGGTGCGGCTGGCGAGCGTGCGAGTCCCTACCGGCCTCGCTTTTCGGCGCGCAGTGGTGGGCGACGGCACTCGCTCTCAGCGGAGCACTGATTTTTCTGGCTTGGCGGAGCGATCGTTCCAGACTCCCGGAATGACCTTGCCACAGTCGGGGCAGGCGCCGTTCACCAGGCGATTCGTGATGGCATGGAACCCTTGCCGGCGAACCACGTTCGCGCTACAGCCGGGGCAAAAGGTGCTCTCCCAGTCGCCCACCCGCCCGTGCAAGTTACCGGCGTATACGAAATTCAATCCCGATTCTCGCCCGATCTCGGCGGCGCGCAAACAAGAGTCCACGGTCGTGCGATCGCGATCGGTCATTTTGTAATCCGGATGGAACGCGGTGATGTGCCACGGAATGTCCGGTGAGACTCCTTTGAGAAAGCGCGTGAGATCCCGGATTTCCCCCTCGCTGTCGTTAAAGCCCGGAATGAGAAGCGTCACGATCTCGAGCCAGAAGCCCGCTTGATAAATGCGCCCGATACTCTCGGTCACATTACCCAGCACGCCACCCAATTGCCGGTACGCCTTGTCCCGAAACCCTTTCAAGTCGACTTTGTAGAAATCGACGAGCGGACGGATGTACTCGAGCACTTCCGGCGTGGCGTTTCCGTTTGAGACGTACGACGTCCAAAGGCCCCGCGCTTTGGCTTTCTCGAAAATCGCCATGGCCCACTCACTCGTGATCAGGGGCTCGTTGTAAGTGCTGGTCATCACCCGGGCACCGTGCAGCTCGGCGAGCGCGACCAGTGCTTCGGGAGTCACGGTGCGCGGCTGTGCCGACGCATCGAGATCGCGCAAGGACTGGGAGGTCATCCAGTTTTGGCAGTAGGCGCAGTGAAAATCACACCCCAGCATTCCGAAGCTCAACGACTGCGCGCCGGGCAGCGCATGAAAGAAGGGCTTCTTCTCGATGGGATCCACCTGGATTCCCGCCGCGTAGCCCCAAGGCACGCGGAGCTCCCCTCCGACGTTACTGCGCACTTTGCAGATGCCGTCGAACCCCTCGGGAATGCGGCAACGGTGCCCGCAGGCAACGCAGCGAATCAGGCCATTGTCCAATGGCTCCCAGAGCTTGCCGCGGGTAGTCCTTCCCAGAAGTTCCGCTCTCAGCCGTGGATTGACCGAAGGCCTTTCGCTCATGACCAAAACATACACCAAGTGCTTGAGAAATTGAGCAATCTTACCGATAGGAAATTGAAGAGGTGCACCGTGTCCGGTGGGAAAAAGACAAAAGAAGAGAAAATCCAATTCTTCAAAATCGATCCCGTGGGCGACATCAAGCCGGCCTTTCCCAAAGAAGGCGAGCAAGACGGAACCAACAACACGCGCTCGATCATCGAGCCTCTCGTGGGCTCACTTTCGGAGAGCACCGATCCGCTAAACGAGCTTGCCGCGTCGGTGGAAGGCAACACCAAACTCGAAGAGCAGATCCACCTCTTAAAGCCCCAAGTCGACGATATTTCCCGCATTCCCGATCTCGGGTCCCTCTCCACCGAACAAGTGGAGATCTTACGCAAGTACATCTCACTCAAAGAGACCGAAGTGCGCGACATGCGCGAGCAGAAGCGCCAGTACCAGACTTTCGTAAAGAAGCTCTCCTCCCAAGTGGAAGAGCTGACCAACCGTAGCCGCGAGCTTGCCACCGAAATCGACGTGGTCCGCCGCCGGAACGAGTCCATCCAGAGCGAGAACCGCGAGTTGAAGGATAAGTTCAGCGGCGACATGAAAGTTCTCCAGGGCGAGATGGAGGACAAGCTCAAGAAGTCGGGGCATCACGACGCGCAGATGGATAGCCTTTCCCGCGAGCAGCAGGAATGGAAAGCCAAGATCCGCGAGGAACTAAAGCGCATCAAATTGAAAGAGCGCGAGCTCGAGAACAAGTACGAGCTCTTGAAACGCGATGCTCAGGCCCTGCTCGATTCCAAAGACAAGCACGTTCTCGAGGTGAAGAAAAAGAACGATGCCCTCGAGCTCGAGATGGAAAGCCTCGAAGAGCGCCTCCGCCGGGGCAATACGATTTTGAACGCGATCGACTCCAAGAAGAAACGCTTGGTCGAGACCATGCGTCTGGCCATCTCACTCCTAGAAGCGATCGACCAGCTGGACGCGGGCTCGGAAGCCGCCGATGACGAACGGAAGGTGGGCTAGCGATGAGCGATCAGCCCTTCCCGTTTAGCCCCACGCACGAGACGCCGCGGCCGCAGGTGCTCATGCTGATGAACGATCCCATCCTGGACGGGCTTTATCGCAAGAGCTTGCAGTTCGCCGACTTCTGTCTGGTATGGTGCGACTCGGTGAAGGATTGGAAAGCCGCCGTTCAGTCCTTCAAGTACGACATCGTCGTGGCCGACCTCGCTTTCTTTAGAACGGAAGATCCCGCGACTTGTCTGCAAGAGCTCACGGAACTTGCCACCGAATCGGAAATTCTCGTCCTCAGCGAGGACGAGAACGTGCGGCTCGCCATCGCCGCGTTTCAGATGGGCATCATCGACTATTTCTTGAAGCCGGTGAACCCGGAGACGCTCCTTTGGGCCATCCAAAAGGCCGTGCAGAAGCGCTCGCTCTCCACTTCCAACCAAACGCTTTCCGAGGACATCCGCCTCTTCAACGTGCTCCATCAGCTCTCGGTCGCCGAAAGCGAGCAAAAAAAGCGCGCGATTGCCGTCCGCAAGCTCATCGAGCTCTTAGGGGCTCGAGGCGGCCTGTGGGTTCGCCCTGGAGAGTCCATCTCGTCGGAGTGCGAGTATTACGTGGGATCCAAAGAAGACGGCCAGGCGGCTTTCCTGGATTTCCTCGGCAAGAATCCCGACTGGATCGAAAAGTCGTTCGAGAGCAGCCTCACCAATCACCCCGAGGAGTGGCTCAAGGGCAGTGACGCCTGGGTCCCCCTCCACGCGACCTGGATGGGCGGCATTTTCATTTATGGGATTGCCCAGGAAGTGTCCCCGGCGCTCAAAGCGCGCGTGGAGTTTCTGGTGAGAAACCTGGAAAGCTCGCTCGACAACCATTCTCGCTTCGTCAAAGCGCGGCAGCTCTCCTACATCGACGACCTGACTGGCCTTTATAACTCTCGCTACCTCGAAGCCGCGGTGACGGCCGCCATCGATCGCTTTGAGAAGACGCGGCAAGGCTTTTCCATTCTCTTTATCGACGTGGATCGCTTCAAATCAGTCAACGATACGCACGGGCATCTCGTGGGAAGCCGGTTACTCGTCGAAATAGCCCATCTCTTGAAACGCCTCCTGCGCAAGCCCGACCATCTTTTCCGTTACGGCGGCGACGAGTTCATCGCCCTTCTCTACGGCGCGGAGCTCACCGAAGCGATGCGCTCCGCCGAGCGCCTGCGCCTGGAGCTCGAAAAGCACCGCTTCTTGATCCAGAAAGCATCGGTATCGGTCACCTTGAGCATCGGCGTCGCGCGCTTCCCCGATCACGGCACGGAAACGGGCCAGGTCATCCAGCTCGCCGACGAGGCCATGTACGAAGGCAAGAAGGCCGGCAGAAATTCCGTTTTCCTCGCCCCCCAAAAATCCGCTCTGAAAAAACAGGCCGCATGAAAAAGCTGAAGCTCGTCGTATCTGACTTCCATTTGGGCAAAGGCACCCGTTTGCCCAGCGGAAACCCCAACGTCATGGAAGATTTTCATCTCGATCACAAGTTCAAGGAGTTCCTTGAGTTCTATTCTAAGGGCGAGTACGCCGACTCCGAGATCGAGCTCATCATGAACGGCGACATGCTGAACCTCATTCAGGTCGACTATCACGGCCATTACACCGTGGTCGTCACCGAGGGCGTCTCGCTCCATAAGGTCGAAGCGGTAATCAAGGGGCACCCGTTGTTCTTCGCGGCGCTGGTCAAATTTCTTCAGAACCCGAAGCATTCCCTCACCTATGTCGTCGGCAATCACGATCAGGAAATGATGTGGCCGAAGGTGCGCGCCTTTTTCGACAAGGCCGTCGGAGTTCCGGTCAACTGGAAGAGCAGTCATCATCTCGTCGACGGCTTGTATGTCGAGCACGGGCATCAGTACGAGGCCATCAACCGCGTCGATCCCCAGCTTCCGTTTCTGACGAAAAATCTCCCCGAGCCCATCCTGAACCTTCCCTGGGGAACGCTCTTCACCATTCAGTATTTGGTGCGGCTGAAGCAGCAGAAGCCTTTCATCGACAAGGTTCGCCCGTTCAACATGCTCATCTGGTGGAGCCTCGTCCACGACACCTGGTCGACCCTGACCAACTTGTTTCGCCTGGTCGCCTATTTCATTGCCACCCGTTTCTCGAAGAACCGCTACCGGCACTCGAATTTTCGGATGACCCTGAAGATGTTGCGCGAAGCTTCCATTTTCCCGGAGCTCGGCGACGCGGCGAAACGCATTTTGCGCACGCCGGAGATCCACACCGTGGTCTTCGGTCATACGCACGTGTACCGCCAGTTGGTTGTAGCCGACGGCAAGCAGTACCTGAACACCGGATCGTGGACCGACATCGTTTCTCTCGATCTCGAGTCCTACGCCCGCCGCCAAAAGCTCACCTACGTCCGCATGGATTACGACGAGAACGGCCGCCCTTTCTCCTCGCTCCGGCATTGGATCGGTCATATTCCGCTCGAAGACGACGCGATGGCTTTCTAATCGCGATTAGGGTAAATCTCCGCGCAGGAGGCCCTAATGAAGTACGCTTTCTTTTCCATTTTAGTTCTCTTTACCACCGTCCAAGCTTTCGCCCACCGTTGCGAAACGGAATGCAGCGAGAGCTGTTCGGATCTCGTTCAAGAGTACGAGACCATAATCCGCAACCACCGCACCTTTTGTCAGGGCAATCCCTCTGCGGGTTGCGCCGGCAAGCTCGCGACCAAGCGCCCGTACTGGAGCGCCTCCGAGCTAGCTTCCGCCTGCGCCAGCGCGCCGGCCGATTGCATTTTGGATCTCGCCGACGCCCGTCCTTACTGGTCGGCCGGAGAGCTCAATACCGCGTGCAAAAATCAGTATGGAAATTGCGCGGGCCTGCTCGCCAAGAAACGTCCTTACTGGGGCGCCTCTGAGCTTGCCACCGCCTGCACGGGCGTTCCCGCTCAATGCATCTTGGATCTCGCCGACGCCCGTCCTTACTGGTCGGCCAGTGAAGTGAACACGGCTTGCAAAGGCGGCCACCACGGAAGCTGCGCGGGTAGGCTCGCGGTCATTCGCCCTTATTGGAGCGCGACGGAACTGGCCACGGCTTGCGTGAACGTGGACCCGACGTGCGTCCTCGATCTCGCGAAGACGAAGCCCTACTGGTCCGCGTCCGAGCTCAACTCGGCCTGCAAAACCAACTAGTCTCTGAAAAGGTGTCAGGTCACCAACTCAAAATCAGAGGCATGGAGTCTCCTTAAATTTTTTCGTGAGACCCGTCGCAGTAGGGCGGAGTCTTGGTTTCTTTGCAGCCGCACCAGGAAACCGTGGTCGGCTCCTTGAACTCGACGAGGATCGGACCCAGACTCGTGCCGTCATAGGAGCCGTCGCAGTACGGCTGACGGGAAGACCGGCCGCAAGCACCCCACGCTCGCTTGCCGGGTTTTTCCTCTTTAATATAGGGCCCTTTATGCGGAATTTGAGCTGTTGCCATGGTGCTCCCAGGCTGATTTAACTTGAGGCCTCTATGGAGGAGTCCCAGGTATTGTCGCAGGATCGAGTGAAAGTGCAACCGCTCCCCGAGAAACGTAACGCCCTGAATTCTATCCTTATTCCTCTCTGCTTTGTCTTAGGAATTCTGTGGACGGCGTTCATGTCGCTAATGGTCATCACCCTCTTTTCCATGAACCCTCGTTGGGGACATAACGGCGAACGACTTTGGGCGCGTTGGTGGTGCCGGCTTTTTGGCATTCGAGTGCACTTGGAAAATGCCCAAAACTTGCCGAAAGCGGGGGCCGTGCTCGCTCCCAACCACTCCAGCATGTGGGATATTTTGGTGACTGCGACGCTCCCCGTGGACTTCAAATTCATCTCGAAGCGCCAGGTGAGAAAGATCCCCTTTCTCGGCTACTGCTTGAATGTCATGGGCACCTACTGGCTCGACCGCGACAGTAGCGGCAAGGATATCGCCGTTTTGAAAACCGTCGAGAACGGCTTGAGAAACGGCATACCCGTTTTGATGTTTCCCGAGGGAACTCGCAGCCGGACGGGAGAGCTTTTGCCTTTCAAAAAAGGCGCGTTCCGGACAGCGGCCAACGCCGGTGTCCCGCTCTGCCCCATGGCCATCTCGGGGACTTTTGCCATCGCCCCGCCCCAGAAACTCCCCGCCCGTCGCGGTCACGAAGTCGTGATCCGCATAGGCGAGCCGTTTCACGTCGATCCAGCCGATTCGCTGGAGCAAGTCTCGGACGAATTTCGCGCCAAACTCGTCGGACTTTTGGAAATGAACCGCTCGCGCAGTATGGTATAGTGGCTCGTTATGATTCTGGAAACAGTCAAAAAAGTTTTTGGTACGGGCAACGATCGCGAGATCAAAAGAATGCGGCCCAACGTGGCTCGCATCAACGAGCTGGAAAGCTCGTTTTTAAATCTCACTGACGAACAGCTTACGGCGAAAACCGCCGAGTATAAGACCCGGGTTGCGAACGGTGAGTCGCTCGATCAGATTCTTCCGGAAGCTTTCGCTCTCGTCCGCGAAGTGGGTAAGCGCACCTTGAACATGCGCCACTTCGACGTGCAGATGATCGGCGGCATGGTCCTTCACAAGGGCACCGTCGCCGAAATGAAGACCGGTGAAGGTAAAACCCTCGTCGCCACCCTTCCCGTTTATTTGAACTCGCTCTCCGGCAAAGGCGTTCACGTGGTCACGGTCAACGACTACCTCGCCCGCCGCGACTCCGAGTGGATGGGAACGATTTATAAGGCGCTGGGCCTCTCCGTCGGCGTCATCGTCCACGGCCTAAACGACAACGAGCGCCGCCAGAACTACGCTTGCGACGTCACCTACGGCACGAACAACGAGTTCGGGTTCGATTACCTACGCGACAACATGAAGTTCCGCCTGGAAGACTACGTCCAGCGCGAATTGAATTACGCCATCGTCGACGAAGTGGACTCCATCCTCATCGACGAAGCCCGTACGCCGCTCATCATCAGCGGGCCGACGGACGACTCGACGGACAAGTACTACCTCATTAACGGCATCATCCCGAAGCTGCAGAAGGAAGAAGACTTCACCATCGAGGAAAAGTCGAAAACCGCCACGCTCACCGAAGCCGGCGTGAACAAGGTCGAGAAGGCCTTGGGCGTCGCCAATATGTACGCGCCCGAGCACATCGAGCTCGTCCATCACGTGCAGCAAGCGCTTAAAGCTCACGCCCTCTTTCACATCGACGTCGACTACGTCGTCAAAGACGGCCAGGTCGTCATCGTCGACGAGTTTACGGGCCGCCTCATGCCGGGCCGCCGCTGGAGCGATGGTCTCCACCAAGCCGTCGAGGCCAAAGAAGGCGTGTCGATCGAGAACGAGAACCAAACGCTCGCGACGATCACCTTCCAGAACTATTTCCGCATGTACAAGAAGCTCGCCGGCATGACTGGTACCGCCGACACCGAAGCGGGTGAGTTCTCTAGCATCTACAACTTGAACGTCATGGTCATCCCGACCAATAAGCCCATGGTCCGCGAGGACACCCAAGACGTCGTCTACAAGACGGCCAAGGGTAAGTACCAGGCGATCTGCGAACATCTCGTGGAGCTCCACAAAGAAGGCAAACCCGCACTCGTCGGAACCATCTCCATCGAAAAGTCGGAGCTCATCAGCCATCATCTTAAAAAGTTCGGCGTGCCTCACAACGTCTTGAACGCGAAACAGCACGAGCGGGAAGCCGAGATCGTCGCCAACGCCGGCTTCAAGGGTGGCATCACGATTGCCACCAACATGGCCGGCCGCGGAACCGACATCAAGCTCGGGCCCGGCGTGAAGGAATTGGGCGGCTTGCACATCATCGGCACCGAGCGGCACGAGTCCCGCCGCATCGATAACCAGCTCCGCGGCCGCGCCGGCCGTCAGGGCGATCCGGGTGTCAGCCGTTTCTACCTCTCTCTCGAAGACGATTTGCTCCGCATTTTCCAGGGCGAGAAGATTAAGTCCTACATGGACCGCTTTAACATGCCGGAAGACGAGCCCATCGAGTCGAAGCTCATCTCGCGCGCCATCGAGAACGCGCAGAAGAAAGTGGAAGCCCACAACTTCGACATCCGAAAGCACTTGCTCCAATACGATGACGTTTTGAACAAGCAGCGCGAAGTCGTGTACGAGCTGCGCAAGCTCATCCTCGGCGGACAGAATACACGCGAGCTCATTCTCGACATTCTGCGCGAGCAGTTTGCGAACCTCGTCGAGACCTTTGCCTCGACTAAGTCGGCCGATGAGTGGGACAGAAAGGCGCTCTCCGACGCTATCCTCTCGTTCACGGACTCCGATCTCGGCATGGACGCGGCTTTCTGGACGAAGTACGCGACCCGCGCCGAGCTTCTGGAAGAGCTTTGCCGCCGGGCCGAGATGCAATACGCCCACCGCGAGCAGGAACTGACTCCGACGGTCCTCCGTCAGCTCGAGCAAATCGTTTATCTGGGCAGCATCGATCAGCTCTGGAAAGACCATCTACTCAACATGGATCACCTGAAAGAAGGCGTGGGCCTTCGCGGTTACGGGCAGAAGGATCCTTTGGTCGAGTACAAGAAGGAAGGCTTCACGCTCTTTAAGCTCATGGACGACCAGGTCAAGACGGACGTCATCACGAAGCTTTTCCGCGTTCAGATCACGCGCGAGGAACAAGTAGAGGAGATGGCGCCCCGCAAGTATGTGCCCATGGTCTTCTCCCGCGGCGACGATCAGGCGGAAGCCCAGGCGCCCGCGCGCCGGGACGACGACAAGGTCGGCAGAAACGATCCCTGCCCGTGCGGCAGCGGAAAGAAATACAAAAAGTGCCACGGTAAGTAAGCGATGCTCGCCACGTGCCCGAACTGCCTGACTCAAATCGTTCAGAAAGAAATGACCTCCGAGGTCAAGTGCCCGGATTGCGCCACGGTCTTTGCGGCGTTCCTGAAGGTCAATTTCGAGGAGACGCCGGAGGAAGCGCCGGAGCCGAGTGTTCCGCCACCGGCCGAAACGACGGGTGAGCACTCGAGTCCAGGCTCGGTGCCGTCCTTCGATCCTCCCTCATTCGACGCGCCCCCTCCGGAAATTCCGACTTTCGATCCGCCCGCGTTTGAAGTGGCGCCCAGCTTTGAGGCTCCGGCTTTCGAGGCGCCTGCCCCCGAGCCGGCCCCGGCCCTGATGGATTTTGGAAACCCGACCGGCATGATCGACATCGGCCCCGGGCCCAAAAGCATGAGCGAGCCCGCCGAAAAGGGCGAGTTCGCGGAGAGCAAGACCGCCTTCGCCGACATCCGGGAATTTGGCGAAACCTTGCAAGAAAAGCCGAAGCCCGCGAAAGCGCCGCCGCGCTCTCCCGCGCCGGGCCCCAACGAAGCGCAGCCCGTTCCCTCGCCCGTTTTGAAAACGAGCGGAGGCGGCGCCTGGCTCATGACCTCCGGCGACGCGCTCCAAAATCACACTATCGTCGAGTATCTCTCTCCCGTGTCCGTGCTCTCCGAGCTCGTGCCCGGGGATAATCCCATGGCTCCGGCGTTTGCCGCCTTGCGCGCGCAGTCGGCGAAGCTCGGGGGAAATGGCGTTGTGGCCATGCGCTGGTCTCTGTCGGGAGACGCGAGCAAAGTCCTCGTGAGCGGCACCGCCGTGAAGTGCGCGAAATCGTGAAGCGCCCGAAAGCTGCTTCCTTCGAAGTCCGCCCCGTTTCCGCCCGCCCTTTGAAAAGTGCCATGGATACGTTACGCCCCGAGCTCTCGGGAAGCCGGTGCCTCGATCTCTTCGCGGGCCTGGGGCGCTTCGGCCTGGGAGCGCTGAAAGAAGGCGCCTTCGCGGTGACCTTCGTGGACACGTCCGGCCCGTATCTCGAAGAGGTGAAGACCGGCGCGAAACCCTATGGCGACGCGGCCCGTTTCGTGCGGGACGACGCCTTCCGGTTTCTGGCGCGGACGGACGATGCCTTCGACATCGTTTTCGCCGATCCTCCCTTCCCGCTTTGGAAAGGGAGCTTCGAGGAAAAACTTTTTGCCGCGGTTCTTCCCAGACTCGCGCCTTCCGCCATTTTTCTTGTGAAACACCCGGAGGGGGTGTTAGTTTCCGGTCCCGGGTTCACACGAATTAAAATCTCTCCCTTTGGAGAATCCGCTCTGAGTTATTTCACCCATGGGAACGACCAGTAAAGCCAAAGGCACTCACGCTCTCTACCCGGGAACTTTCGATCCCATCACGAACGGTCACGTGGATCTCATCCGCCGTTCCCTTTCCATTTTCGACAAAGTCACGGTGCTCGTCGCTCACTCGGGCAAGAAGACGCCGCTTTTTAAAGCGGAAGAGCGCAAAGCCCTGGTGGAGACTTGCTTCAAGGGCGATAAGCGCATCCAGGTCGAAGTCCATGACGGGCTGCTCGCGACCTACGCCAAGAAGCACGACATCCACGTCATCTTGCGCGGCCTGCGCGGGATTTCCGATTTCGAGTACGAATTTCAGATGGCCACCATGAATCGGCGGATGCTCCCCGATTTGGAGACTTTCTTTCTTATGGCCTCCGAACGTTTTTTCTTCGTGAACTCAACTCTCGTGAAAGAAGTCGTCTCCCACGGGGGCGACGTATCCGAGCTGGTGCCGCCCGCGGTACTGACCCGACTTCACGAGCGTTTCAAGTAAGGGAAGGTCGTCCATGCTCAAGTTTGCCGCTCGGGTCGATTCACTCAAGTCGTCCGCGACCATGGAAATCACGGCCAAAGCGCAAGAGCTCAAAAGCAAAGGGTTCGACGTCATCGGGCTCGCGGCGGGAGAGCCTGATTTCGACACTCCGGAAGTGATCCGGCAAGCTTGCGTGAAAGCGCTCGCCGACGGCATCACCCGATACACGCCGGCCGCGGGCTTCTTGGCCCTTCGGCAAGCCGTCGCGGAGAAATGCACCAAAGAGTACGGCTTTGAGACGACCGCGGACGAAGTGGTCATCACTAGCGGCGCTAAGCACGCCATTTTTCTCGCTCTCCAATGCCTGGTCGGCCCGGGAGATGCGGTTCTTTTGCCCACCCCCGCGTGGGTCAGCTACGCGCCCATGATCGAGCTCCAGGGAGCGACGGTCATTCCCCTGCCGCTTCTCGAAGAGGACGGTTTTCAGGTCAACGTCGATCGCTGGAAGGGGCTTGCGATTCCGCCCAATGCCCGCGGCATCATCATCAATTCCCCGAACAATCCCACGGGCGCGGTTTACTCGGGCGAGCAGTTAAAGCGGCTCGCCGCCTGGGCGATGCAGAGAAATCTCTGGATAATGTCCGACGAGATCTACGACAAAATCACTTTCGACGGAAACGACCACGTCGCGATCGCGTCCCTCGGGCCCGAGGTGAAGGCGATGACCATCACCATCAATGGATTCTCGAAAAGCCATTGCATGACGGGCTGGCGGCTCGGCTGGTCGATCACCACTCCGGAGCTTGCCAAGAAAATAGCGAACCTCCAAAGCCAGGCCAATAGCCACGTGACGAGTTTCGTGCAGTGGGCGGGTCTTGCCGCCGCGAAACTCCCCACGACCGAGCTCGACAAGATGGTGAAGGAGTTCGATGCCCGCCGCCGCTACTGCTGCGAACGCCTCGACAAAATGTCGAAGTGGGTCAGCTACTCGAAGCCGCAGGGAGCGTTCTATCTCTTCATCAATCTCTCAAAGTGGCTGCGCGAGAAGAAAATGTCGGACGGCGATTTCTGCCGCAATTTCTTGACCGCGCAGTATGTCGGCACTGTCCCTGGCTCCGCGTTCGGCTGCCCGGATCACATCCGCGTCAGCTATGCGACGTCGATGACCAATCTAAAAAACGCCTTCGATCGTCTCGATACGTTTCTCAACGCGTAAAGGGATCGGGAAGTCACTGGTTGCTAGCTGCTGGTGCGAGGTAAGCTATTTTGATCTTTGCCTGCCGCACTCCTCATTGACGAGAGGCAGACGTTAACGAGCCGCCCGTCAGGAGAAGATCTAATTGATTTCCTCGTACCAGCATCCAGCAACCCGTGACCGGCCCTGCCCGGCTACGCCCTGCCCGGCTACGCCGCGGCCGGCTTAGAAGCTCTGACCTAGTTCCAAGTAGAACGACGTTTTTTCACCTGTGATCGCAAAATCCCCGCGAAGAATGAATCGATTGTTCCAGATGATTCTCATTCCCCATCCCGTCGAGACGTGCCACGTCCCGAGCCGAAGCGGAAAAACCGTCGGCCACACGCGGGCCACGTCGAGGAAAGGAACGAGGCCCAGTTTAAATTTCTGGCCGGCGAAATTGACGACGAACGGATCCCACCTGAGCTCCAGGCCGAGCACGAACTTCAGCTTGTCGATGAAGCGGTTACTCTCAAAACCGCGGATATATTTATCCCCTCCGAAACCGATGGTGGGATCGGCGCCCCCGACGGAGTCGAGCTCGTAGAACGGCACATTGCCCACGATAGACTCAAAGAGCGCGCGGTAAGCAAAGACCAGTTTCGGATGAATAGTTTGGTAATGACGGTGCGTATAGGTCGCTCGCCAAAAGTTATACTCACTGCCGGTAAACTTCTGATAGGCGGCGAGATAGAACTCATGGGTGTGCCCTTTCGTTGGATACGGCTCGAAATCGAGGGTATCAAAGACGAAAGCGGCGCCAAAAAAGTGGGTGCGCCCACCCACCGTGCCCAAAGGCATGTCGCGGTCGAGAAGACTTCCCGGTAGCACCGTCACCGTCGTCCATTTGAAGCCGAAGATGGGACCGGCGCGGAAGTTACGGGAGAAGTTTTTCAAGACCTGGATATTGAGAGACGGCCAAGCGCGCACGTTTTGGTACAGAACGGAGTCTTGAGCGAGGAGCACGGGGTCGACCCGCGTCTCGTTGCCGATGCCGAAGTAGCGCAGCTGAATGTCCCGATCGTAAGCCGCTCTCACCTTGATGCGGAAAGCGCCGTCGAAAGCGAAGGGAAAGTCGAGATGGAGAAGATGTTTGTAGCGGCCTTTGTCCGTCGCCAAAACCTGCGCTTCGATCTGCATTTTGTGCGGATCTTCGCGTTGAATGTTTTGAATGGCGACGCGAAGGCCGATGGCAAATCCATTGTTACCGCCTGGATAGAGCAGCGGAAGCCCCTGCATCGTCCAGGGATCGCCCCAGAGGTCGAAAGCTTTTCTCTGTACTATGCTGTCCAGCCGGCTCGCAACTTCTTCGCCGAACTTGCGAATGTCGCGGCCCACGTTCCCGCGCTGCTTTTTTTCTTCGTCGAGTTTCTTGCGCCGGATCTCTTGGCCCGACTCGATGGTCTTGACGTCAGGCAGCTCGGCGACGGCAAGCGATAGCGACGGCGCGGAGGCCAGCCAAAAGGCGAGCGCCAAGGCATGTAGGCGAATGGGCAACACTTTTCCCATTCTGTCCCATTTTGGGATCAGCGACTAGCAGGCAGAAGTAGAGAATTAAAAGGTGAAGCCGATTCCGGCGCCGCCGAAGGGACCGGACATATTAAACGTTGCGCCATTACCGAGCAGCGGAACGGGGTTTGCGAAGTCTTTGACCTCGAACAGGCGATAGCCGCCCGTGAGCATCAAGGTGAAGGTGCCGGTCAGCCGAAGGCCGAGGGTCGCGCGGGCCTCGTAAGCGATGGGCGTAGACTCCGTCGTATAAGTGGCTCCGGTCGAAGAAGAAACGCCGAGCTTCAAAGGGAAAGCGATGGCTCCGGTCAGCATCCAAAACGACCGGGCATTGCCGCCTCGAAATCCAGTCTCGAGACCGAGCCCTTGGTAATCGAGCCGATTGTTCTCGGCGCCGGCCGCTCCCGACATTTTTCGCTGGGCGTACCAGTACTCGAGGCGGGTGCCGAGGTAGACGTACTTGCCGAGCGTCGTACCGACGGCGAGAGACACGACCCCGGCGGTGGCGAACTGCTGGGTGTAGCTCGTGTCGCTCAAAAAGTCCGCATCGCTTTGGCTGTATTGAAAATCGCCCGTTAGCTGAATGAGCCATTTCCAATTTTTTGGCCCGTTACCGCCGCCGTAGGCAAAAGCAGAGCTCGCGGTAAGAGTGAGTACGACAATTAAAACCCGTTTAAATTGACTCATAGCATTCCTCTCCAAGTCTTCCCACTCTTCTTCATCGGAAGAATTTGAGAGTTACCGAAGGAAACGCTGAGGACGCGATGCATCCTGATTCCAGCCTTCTTTGGAGAGTGCGGTTTTGAGATCGGCGGGTCCCGTCGGAGGCACGACGCCTGAGCGGTCTTCCAGAGAGACGTCCACGTAATCGAGGCCGCATTGGAGCACGCGGATGAAGAGCTCCCGCAAACGGAGCTCGTCTTGGGCCTGGGAAAGGCTCGCTGCCATTTCAGGGGTCACCAGGCAAGGGAGGCTCGGGTGCCCTGGACGCTGCCCCTTCAAATAGCGCGGGGCCAGCCGAAGCGCGTAGTTCGACTGAGAGAGGTCCACCGGAGACGCCGCCTGAGCCGCTAAAAAGAGGAAAATCCAACGCACCGGCCCAATCTCGGCTAGGGCGAAGGGCCTGTCAACCCGAGTCGCCCTACTCTTCTTCTGCTTTGGCGAGCCTCGCTAAAAACTCGACGAGATTCTGCCAGCGGGCCTCGGAAACATTCTTGAAGGAGAGTCCCCCTACGATGGGAAAATCGCGCGAGGAGTTTGGACCCAAGCGCGCCACCTGACACGTGAGCGTGAGGTTATTGCCCTGCTGGGCGATGGGAAGCGTGACCAGCACCGTCTCGCCGATTTTAAGTCCCTCGGCCGCGCGAAAGCCGAGGCCCCCGATGCTGATATCAGTGATCTGAATTTTAACCGTCTTCGCCTCGGAAGTGGTGACCTCACCGATGAGAAGGCAGACGAGCCTGTCGCCCTGACGTTTGTCGTTATTGAGATAAAGCACGAGCCAGCGGTTGGGCGCCGTAATCCACGCGTTCCAGAAAAGGACGCCGAGCACCAAGATCGCGCCGGTGACCGTTTGGAAATTGATAGGCGTTTCCTGCCAGGCGAAGAAGGAAAGCAGTAAAGCCAAACCGGGCGTCACGATGGTGAGAATGAGCGAGCTCACGTTGCCCTTGCGGACGCGGTAAAAATGGGCGCCGAGCCCGGTGACGATGAAAGAAAAGAAGAGGAGCAGCGACCAATAGGACCGCGTCCAACGGGGAATCAGCGCATACTCATTGGCCGTCAGCGCGAGCAGGCTATGAGTCACGCCCGCAAAAAGCATGCTCCAGAAATTCAAGTCCATGGCGGCATGGAGCCAGAACAAGCGGCGCGAGACCCAGACGCCCGCCATGAAAGCGATCATGCCGACGACCAGCGCTATCGTCGATAAAAAGCCTCCTCCTCGCAAATCAGCCTGTTCCCAAACTCCCCAGGTCACCAATAGGAGACCGACGACGATAAAGACGTGCTGCCAAAGCCGATCCCCGCCCTCCCCGTAGGCCGCGAGTAAAAACCAGATCGGAATAGAGACATACATCAGGGAACCCAGGCCGGAGGGCAACGCGCGGAGAGCGAAAAAGCAAAGCACCGGGGATAAAACATGGGCGAGCGCCGCGACCGTAATGGACGCATGAAAGAGGCGGAGCGAAATTTGGGGAAGCCGCCGAGTCGTAATCCACCCGAGCACGAGAAGCACCAAGGCGGCGGAGAAGAACCGCACGGCTTGGGGCAGAAAGATCGCGGTATCAAGCCGCGCCAATACAGCGATGCAAAGCCAGGTGGTCGAAAGGACCGCGCCCAGAATGAGTGTCTTTACGATTTCAATGAGCCCGGCCACGTCACTCCTTGGGTGAGAAGCTGATTTCCCCTTCGACCGCCACTTTGTCTTCCGCGGGGATTCCCCACTTGGTCGGGATCGGGATGGAAAAATCGGTAAGCGTGAAGTCGGAGTGAATCACCCAGCGGATGACTTTACCATCGACCGTCCCTTCCACCCGCATCTCGGGATAACTGACTCGCTTTCCAATTTCAATCCGGGGGCGAATCATGAAACGGTACGGATCCCCCTCTTTGTGGCGCTGATTCACGTTCGTGAACGATTCCCCGATTATCTTGATTTTCGGCGCACCGAGAAGTGTTCCGACGGTACGGGCCAGCGCCCCTTCGGGCGGCTCGTCCAGTTCGGAAACGTCGAGCTCCAAGTTATAGCTGATGCCCTTCATGGTGGCGGCCGGATTAAAGCGAAGCGTGCCCCGGAGATTTCTGCCCGAAAGCCTCACGACTCGAAAGGGATGCCGGACGACGGCGGAAAAAAAGTTACTGGCGACGCGATAAGTGATTACGCCCGGAGTTTCCTGAAACGAGAACTGTTCGGCGACAAGCGGCGTGGCCCACGCGAAAAAGAGAAGAATGGCCAGTGAGGTCGTACGCATGGAGTGAGAAAAGAATACCGCGAGCCGGGACTAAAAGTCATCGAAAGCGGTATCGGTAGATAAAATCATCCGGCGTGGCCCACTTGCCGTCGGCGCCTGCCGATCTCAGCTCGAAGCCTCGCTCGGTCAAAACGTAGTCGAAACTTCCGCCCCACGGGTCCGTGGGCCGTCTGGCTTCGGCGCCGCAATCGGCGGCGTTGGCCGGCGGGGAACCTCTTTGCCGGGCGCAGGCTTGATAGAACCCGGCGAGCTTATCTGCCACCGCGTTCGCCATGCCCTGGCGCCGCAAAGGCAAAGCGGCCGGGGAGACGAGCATGGCCCAAAAACAAAAGGCGACGATCGCGGTCACCACGTACGCGTTTCGCCGGCGGCGTAACCCCTCGGTACTCGCTTCGATGGCGGGTCGGGAGCTTCCCCAGTAAAACGCTTCTCCCCCGAAAGCGAAGGCGAGCAGTAAGGGCCACGCGTGCCCCGGCAGGACGGCGAGCAGGAACCAAAAAGGAAGAATGCCGGCCGCCGCCGCCCGATACCGGCGCTGGTACAGCTGGCCCATCCCCGGAAGGCAGAAACTGAGAAAACCCGGCATAAAGCCCGGGCGTTCCCCCAATTCTTTTAGTGTGAGCATGGGCGCCATTATCCCACGATTTACGAAAGGTTCGAGTTACTGACCGACACCGGCCAGCTTGAGAAGATTCGGATCGAGCCCGCCACCCGAGGTTCCGTCACAAGCCGGATCTTTTTGAAACGACTGGATGAGGACCTGAGCGATCTGCTGCTGTCCGCCGCCGAAAGAGCTGTTTTTCTGAATGGCCGAGAGCGTGAGGAAGGAGACGGCGTTCTGCCAGCCCTTCTTGATCATGCAAAGGCCATAGGTGAATTTCTTCTGCGCGACCAGAAACGGATCCCGCTGCAAGGGGATCATTTTCGGCGTCAGCGTGTTCGCGATGGCCGCGTTCATGATGTGATTCGCGGTCACGAATTGCATCATGGGCGAAATCTGGCCATAGCGCATGGAGTTCAAAACGCCGGTCGGCAGGAAAGCTCCGCCGCCCGCGTTGAAGGTGACCTGGCCCATGTTCATGATCCAGCTATAAACATCGCCCGTGTTGCCGGGTTCCGCGCGTGCCGGGCGGGCCGCGAAAACCGCGAGCGCCACAAGAGCGAAGAAGATCCACTTCGATAAAAGTCGTAAGTGATTGGGTGCCGCGAGAGCGCGGGCCTTAAGCCGAGGAAGGGTCGATTTTTGAATGCGACTCATGATGTAGTACCCCGATGCAAAACTCTTTGGTGCCGTTTAATCGCAAGATGACTTACGGGATTATTTTGCAAGCGGTGTGCCGTCACCCGAATACGCACGGAAGGCGAAGTGTCTGGTATACACCACACGTCCAAGCTTTGGTCGGCCCGGAAATCGCGCCGATTACCCTCTTCCTTTCAATTACTTAGCCTGTATGAGGCTTCGACACCGGGGGTCCGGGTGGCCTAACCCCCGGATTTCCCTAGGGTCCCTTGAATTGGGTGAGGGATTTCGGTAGATTCGCCGCGTTCAAACCGGAGCCTCTTACCCAAATGGAAGCAAAACGCCCGAAGGCCATCGCCCTCATGTCTGGGGGCCTCGACAGCACGCTTGCCGCCAAGATCGTTGCCGATCAGGGCGTGGAAGTCGTGGGGCTTCATCTCGTTTCGCCTTTGGGGTGCCGGGAGTCCGTGCAGAAAAACGCCGATGCCGCGGGCGTCCGGGTTCTCTTTCGCGATAAAGGCGAGGCGTACCTCGATCTGGTGAAGAACCCTCGCTTTGGCTACGGCAGCCAGATGAACCCGTGCATCGATTGCCGGATTTTCATGTTTCAGCTGGCCGACGTGGTTCGTCAGGACGAAGGCGCGGACTTCATCGTCACCGGCGAAGTGGTCGGACAGCGGCCCATGTCGCAGGTCAGACGTTCCCTCGATCTCATCGATCGCAACCTTCCCTTTGAAGGCTTGGTCTTGCGCCCGTTGTCGGCGAAGTACTTAACGAAGACCATCCCCGAGGAAAAAGGCTGGGTGAACCGCGAACAGATGTACCGCATTGGCGGCAGAAGCCGGGGCGCGCAGTTCGCCATCGCGAAAAAGCTCGGCAT
This sequence comes from Pseudomonadota bacterium, assembly GCA_043767805.1. Taxonomy (GTDB): domain Bacteria; phylum Bdellovibrionota; class FAC87; order UBA2466; family UBA2466; genus CAZZHG01. The sequence goes on from JAYUGC010000184.1 coordinate 42,014, forward strand.
CACGGATTACGAAGCCCCGGGCGGAGGCTGTCTCCTCACCGAAGGATCCTTCACGGGACGGCTCAAAGATTTCTTCAAGCACGATACGGAGACGGGGCCCGTGCGCCTTGCGCAAACCGCGCTGCTTCGCCTCGGCCGGCATTTTCGCTTCAGCGAAGCGCTCAAAGTGATCGTCGGCAGGAACGAGGTCGAGAATTACGAGATGGAAGCCCTGTGGCCCAAGACGGGCGGCACGTTTTTTCTGCCTCGCGGTTTTTCGGGTCCCATGTCGCTTGCGATCGGGCCCGTCACGGCCGAGGACCGGGCGGAGATCGGCCGCCTCATCGTCCGCTACAGCAAAGGCGCCGAGCCTTTTCGGATCGAGGAGAAGACCGCGACCGAGACCAGTTTTTTCGAAGCCAAGGAAGCCATGGAGGAGGAGCGGGTCAACCGCTTGAGAATCGCATGAATGAACCCGCCACGGATTTAAGTAAAGTCATCGTAGCTCTCGATTATACGGAGCCCGACAAAGCGTTTCAGCTCGTCGACGAGCTGGGCGACTTAATCGAATGGTACAAGGTCGGGCCCCTACTCTTCACGCAAAGCGGCTACGAGATCATCGAGTTCCTGCATAGCCGCCGGAAGTCCATTTTTCTCGACTTGAAGCTCTACGACACGCCTCGCGTAGTTCGCGACACCGTTAAGCAGTTCGGTGAGCTCGGCATCCGCATGGCGAGCGTGCATTGCATGGGTGGACACAGCATGCTCGAAGCGGCGGCCCAAGGTTTGCGCGGCTCACAGCTCAGACTTCTCGGCATCACGTTTTTGACGACGCAATCCATTGGCGATGCGGCGGGCATCGGCTTTCCGAATACGGAAAACGAGCTCGTCTCGAAGCTTCTGGATCTGGCTCTCGAGCACCGCTTGAGTGGCGTGCTTTGCTCTCCGCAGGAGCTGAGCGAAGTGCGCCCGAGAGTTTTGCCCGGCACCCTTCTCGTCTCGGCGGGCATCCGCCCCGACCGGCGCGAAGTGTACCAAGAAGACCAAAAGCGGGTCGCGACGCCGAAAGAAGCCATCGACATGGGCGCCGATTATCTCGTGGTGGGACGCCCCATTCTGCAATCGCGCGAGCCTCGTAAGGTCGTAGAAACGTTGTTCCACTAATGATTAAACCGCTCTCCAATAATTCCATCGAGGTTACGTCCATCAACGCCATCGAGCACGTGCTCCAGCACCGGCCCGATCGCGTGAAACAGCTTTTGGTCTCCCGCAAGGCGAGTAAACGCATTCAGGAAGTGCAGAAGCTCGCCGAGTCGCTGAAGATTCCCGTTCACTTCAAGAACGACGACCGCGATCGCGAGAGCGAGCCCATGATCGCGTCGCTCGCGCCTTTTACCTACACGGAGCTCAATCCCTTTTTGGATAAGATGGCGGCCCCCGGCGTGGGCAAAGCCATGGTCGTGGCACTGGACCACCTTCAAGATCCGCAGAATCTCGGCGCCCTTTGCCGGACCGCGGAAGCCCTCGGCGCCAAGGCGCTCCTCGTCCCGAAGGATCGCGCGGTGCCGGTGAGCGCCGGCGTTTACCACGCTTCGGTCGGCGCCGTTGAGACCTTGCCCATCGTTCAAGTGGTCAATCTCGGCGAAGGCCTGCGCCGCTTGAAAGAAGCGGGCTTTTGGATCGTCGGCGCCTCTTTGGGCGAAGGCGCGACGAACCCGTGGGAAGTGCCGGATTTCGAGAAGATCGTTTTAGTGCTCGGCGCCGAGCTCGAAGGCATCAGCCCCGGCGTGGAAAAGATTTGCGACTGGCGCGTGAAGATTCCCATCGTTGGCCGCGTGCAGAGCATGAACGTCAGCGCCGCGGGCGCGGTGCTCATGTATGAGTGGGCTCGCCGCGCGCAAGTGCCGGGAAAGCCCTAGCAGGCCGTAAGACGTCAGCCTACCCCGTCGGCTTCACCACAAGCACGGGTAAGCTGACGACGTACGCGTCTCGCCGTCGACATTCGGAAAATCGCTTCTTGCAATCCCATTGAGTACGTAAATTTCTTGGACGGTGTTGACCAGGAGTGGCCATTGCTCGCATGCCTAGTTGAAGACGGCATATAAGTTGCTTTTGGGTTAGTTCCTGTAACCAAGCATTTTAGCAACTATTTGATTAGTTCAGTCTCTAGACTGCGCTGATTCGAGAGCGGAGTTCCCATGCGATTTGCACTGTTTGCCGCCCTTCTCTTTTCCGTGATTGCCCTGGGCGAGCGGCCTAGCGCGAATGAATTTAATGAACAGTTACGGCGGGCCGGCGATGTGGCACGCGATATCTATCAGAAGTCCGTGGCGGCCGAGCGTGCAAGCATAAAAGAGGCACTGGAGCTCGACTTGTCGCTTTTGGAATTACACGACTCGCCGGGCGAAAATCTGGAGCGGGCTAAGCTGAAACGAGAGCTGCAAACGGCATCCACAAAAGCTGGCGAATTGATCGTGAATCGTTTCTGTGAAAGCTTTGTAACCCATCGCCGTCTGGACTTATCGGACTTGGCGCTGGTGCGCGCCGCCGATCGCGCGGGGGCCCTATATGCCAGGTTATTCTGTTTGGATACTTTCGGTGTTCAACGCTTCTTGAGCCTAACGGAGTGCAAGCCTTCGTTTCCACCCCACGCTGAGAGTAAATCCTCGTCGATCCCTTCTGGATATCCGGAGAGGTTTCCGCACCAGCCCTAGACCAAAAATATGACGTCAGGCTATCTCGCCAGCTTTGCGTAAGCAGCTGGGGTGAGCATCGACTCGCCGCGATGGGAGGCGTCGATGGTGTTGACGAGGTACTTGTAGAGGTCGAGACCATTAAGTTTCGCACTTTCGATGAGACTGTAGAGGACCGCAGTGGTGGCAGCACCCCGTCGGGAGTGGTTACCGAAGAAGTTTTTTCTGCCGATGACGGGGCCTCTAAGCCCGCGCTCCGCCCGATTGTTATCGATGGGTAGCGTGCCATGGGCAAGAAACGCCGTAAGACCTTCCCAGTGGTTGATGAGATACGATCTAGCTTTTCCGATTGCCGACTTGGGGAGCGGATTGAGAGCGATGACGTACCCGACCATCTCTTTGAGCAGAGGTTCGGATCTAGTCTTTCTTTCGAAGAGCCTTTCCTGGGGTTGGCATTCTTTGGTTTCGGCTTCGATAGCGTAGAGCTTTTTGTACAGCTCGATAACACAGGTAGCTTCCGGGTAGTTTCTCTCAGCCTCAATGAATTTTCTTCTGGCGTGAGCGTTACAGAAGGCATTTTTCTTTCCGGCCTCCTTCACGGGCTTCCGCATGGTGGGTTAGGCTTCAGTTTCGGCATAAGTCAGTAGGAAACGAGCCACATGTCGAAGACATTGCGCGGTCTACCGTCTTTCGTCCCAATGGTAGATCGTTGCCGGCTCATGTCACCGTAGGGCCCGTTTTTTTCGATCCGCTCCAGATAATCCAGATCGATCGATTTGATACCCACGTCTCCGAGGGTCTTCAACACGGAAGGGGTCGTGGGTTTGCCGTCCTTCGAATAGGCGAACCACACTCGCAACTTCGGAAAAATACCATCCAGGGAATCAATCGTTCCGTCCTGATTGAGGTCGTATTTTTTGAGTGCCTCAAAGCCATTGCTTGTCTTCTTACCGTCCGGCCCGACGGTGTTATTTCCGAACAGTTCATGGACGTCATTGATAATGCCATCTCCGTTCTTGTCATAGGCGAGGAAAACAGAATTATCCGGGTTACTCGGCCAAGAGTACATTTCCGCCGCGCCATTCCCTTCCAGATCAAAGCGCGTACCTGCATCAGGGCTAGTGAGTCTTATCTTCTCGTCATTTAGATCGATCATGAGCGGACTCTGAGGATCTACTTTCAAAATGCAGTCCTTATGCCAGCCCCCGCGGCCATTTCCTCCGTTCAACTGATACGTGATGCCATTCTCAATCCAAACATCCGGGGGAGGACTCGGCTTCGGAACGACACAAGGAGTATTGGTCTGCCCTGTTTTCCCATATTCAATACTTTTGACGGGCGTGGAGCTCTTGGCGGGAATATAGAGCGCCCATCTTACAATGCCTTCACCCTTATTTCCCCTTGGACAGTCGTGATCATTGCTAACCACCATTTTTATCCGGCAATCCTTTGGGGGGTCGCATTTCTTACGTGAGGCGTTGGCGCAGGTGCAAGGGGGATTGGGGCCCGAGCAAGGGTCGCATTTCTTGGGTGAGGCGTTGGCGCAGGTGCAAGGGGGATTGGGGCCCGAGCAAGGATCATTGTTTGAGCACCAGTTCCCGCAGCCAGAGGCTGGCGGAATGGGAGCCGGAACCCAAGTCGTGGTGCAGATTTGAGGGGGCGTGGTTCCGGCAGTCGTCGTACTTCCGAGCGGCGGCGTCGCTGAGGTGCAGGTGGTAACTGGGATAGGAGGAGGAGTCGGAAGTATCTTAATGGCAGTTCCACAGGAGCTAGCTCCTCCGGGGCCGTTGACATCGGCATGGGTCGACGCCGCTGATTTATTCTGGTTAGCGACAGTAAGAGTCGTCTCTGGTAACCCGCGGCTGGTAAAAAGGGCTTGATCCCATATTGCCCTGTCAGGGTAGTCCACGGAATCTAATTGGAACGGGGCCGAGTAACCCGTGGTTATGGTGGCACATCCCGACATACAACAAGTGGGCACGGGGAAAACAATTGCCTTAACCTGGCTGATGGCTTCAGTGTGATCCTTATCCCAACAGGTGATCTTAAAATCCGTATCTGCATCAATGCCGGAGCCCATGAGCACATCGCCGGAGGGCGCATTAAGCAAATTGGAAGTGTAGGGGTTTTCAGGGGAAGCGTCGGCGTTGTCCGTGCTTACTATCTGGCAGCGCGGAGATGGAGATTTAAAACCTTGCGTCACATAGCGGAAAGAAAACGCCTTCGGATACGTGGGGTCTGTCTTCTTATTTGAAACGTGCGCAAGGCTCAATCTCGGATTATTGGGAATCACCGTAATTACAACCGACTTTTGCGCAAGGGAGCACGTCGTGCTCAAGGTTTTTCCTCCCTTAATCGCTAACGATACCGTTGCGCTAGTGAGGATTCTTCCGTCTGAAGGGGCGGTGATGGACCGCTCTTCGACCAGCTCATCCATGTTCGCCGGATCGACGTAACCCTTCATCCCTGCCTCGGAACGTTCCACTGGATTTGAAACTTCAATACCATCCCACTTTACCGAGTCGAATTCGCCGTAGGCATGCAATACCACCTGGGCTGGGGAGTTGGCAGGAACCTGGGAGGGCCCAGTCAAATAGCATCGGGGCGCGGGAGGTATCGCCGCTCCGCAACTCTCGGTGTCGTGATAGGATTTGTAACTTTTGAAAGTTTCGCCCAGCCACTTGAGGGCCTCGTCGCTATTAAACTCAGAATTCTCGCTCTCGCGGGCAAAAATCGAGTTGAAAGCAAACGCCTCTACGTTTTCTAGCGGATACAACTGATTGGTGATGGTTCGATATAAGGCAATCGCTGAGGCCAAGTGATCGTCGTTAAGGGAAACATAAGCAAAAGCCGTCCCTTTAAGCGGCAGGTAGCCAGCGGGGGCGGTAGGTGAAATCGTTGTCAGGATATCCGTCTTGCCGCCCTTCACCCTAGAGTATTCGAATAGGGCCGTTTGTTGCTTTTGTTCAATCGGATAGACGTAGCCGAGCACCGTTTCTTGGGAAGAGCCGGCTCCAAGGACGGCATTTCGGCAGTCGGCATATTTCGAAATGAAATACACTTTTTTGCTCGGATGATGGCAGCTATAGAGGGGGACCATATTTGGCGCAAAAGAAAAACCAGAGAAGGCGCCGTAGATATAGAACTCGACACCGCCATAGGCAAATCCCTTAGCATACCCGTTGTCCTCCTTTGTCGTGTAATAGTGCGAGCCGTTTGCCTCATTGATGAACCGAAAGACCCGGGATGTCTTCATCGCGGAGGCAACCTCCGCAAATGTTTTGCCGCCTTTGAGCAAATTAGCGAGGAAAGCGGTCTCATTCGCGCTGTCGTCGGGCGGACGGGCGAAGTACATCTTATAGAGTTCCTTAACGACCTGATCTGCCGACCGTGAGATACGGGCTTGGGCCGCACTCGAGTTGCCGCCCAGCGCTGTCTGGACACGAAGAATATCCGCGCCAGTGTCAATACCGCGAACCTTTCCGGCCGCGAAAGGAAAGTTCTGCTTGTTATAGAAGCTGGCGTCTTCACTGGGCGTAGGTTCTTTGCCTGTGTAGTTGCGATAGATCATCGCGAGCGGCTCGGGATCATAGTCCTGGCACAGCCCACCAACGCGAGCGCGGATCGTTT
>JAYUGC010000185.1:0-20890 GCA_043767805.1 Pseudomonadota bacterium
CCCACGGTGTATCGATGAGGAAGCCGTATGCGTAAATAGCGCCAGTACGGTTTTAATGGGGGCGGGCCCCGCAAGGGGTCCCGCCTACCTACATAAATCCGAAACGACAGCGTAGAGGTTTTTGGGGTGGGGTTGGGGCCGTTAGCAGCGGGCAGGGGACAAAGGGCAGCATGGGAGGGTTGGCGCCGCCACGTAAGCTTGACGCTCGACTAACCCGACGCCAAGCCCATGGCGCCGCCGCCAGAGTCGGAAGCCTCCTCATCCCCTTAAGCAAAGCGCTAGCGTCCAGCCTCACGCAATTGTGCGACTAGCGCTCCGCGCGACGCCTACGATCTCGCCAAAAATCTGACGCTCCTTCCGAGTCTCTGACGTAGAAAAGTTTGTCCCCTGCCTAAACGCCGTGTGAATCCTGGCACTGGCCTTGCACAGTGATCTCCTGCCCACCCGTCTATCCAAAATTTAAAAACGTAAGCTGATTTGAAAAGGCACAGGGGGTTCCATGGCTCAACCGGCAGCCAAACCAACGTCGTCCGTCGACCGTAGAACAGAGACCGCCACCACCGCGGCTGAAAAACCGCGCGCGGACATCTTGAGTCTCGTCATTTTCGGGCTCGTCTCGCTCAACCTCGCCGCCGTCGGCGGTATGGGCTACTTCTTGAAGAATCTCTGGACGCAGCTGCGCGAAGTGCAGCAGCAACAAGAGCTCCTTAAGGCAGCCAAGCTGCAAGAGCCGGCCCCCGGCCGCGAGCCCAAAGCTCCGGAAATCGGCGTGCTCTATCCCATCGAGAGCTTTCTCGTGAACATCAATAGCGATCAGGGACCCAAGTTCCTGCAGACACAGATGGAGTTCGAGCTCGGCGACCCCGCGCTGGAAAACGAGATTGCCCGCAAAAAGCCGGCGCTCCGCGATGCGATTTTGCTCATCCTTTCTAGCCGCGCCTACAAAGAGCTCCGCGACCCGAACGGGATGAAGCGTCTGCGCGGCGACATCCTCCAGTCCATCAACAGTCAGCTCACCACGGGCCGCGTGAAGAATATTTACTTCACTCAGTTCCATTTCAACTAGAGGGGCAGCCATGTCGGAAGTCCTATCCCAATCAGAAATCGACGCCCTTTTAGCCGCGGTCTCCACCGGAGATCTCAAGACGGAAGAAGAGGGAAAGATCGAGACGCAGATCGACTGGATCGCCTACGATCTGACGTCTCAGGAAAAGATCGTCCGCAGCCGATTCGTGGCTTTGGAAGGCATTCACGATCGCTTCTCCAGTCTCTTTCGCGTCACGCTCTCCAGCATGCTGAAGCGCCCCGTAACCGTGAACTGCATCAACACCGATTTCTTGCGCTTCGGCGACTATCTCACCAACATTCTCCTGCCGACGTCCCTGAACGTCATGGTCATGCCCAATCTCAAAGGCCACGCCATCATGGTGGTCAGCTCCAAGCTCACTTACGCCCTAGTCGATGCCTACTACGGCGGCTCCGAGCGGCCATTCTCCAAAATCGGCGGCCGGGAAGAGTTCACTAGCGTCGAGAATAAGCTCATCAACAAAGTCGTCGAAGGCGCCATCGTCGACTTGAAATCCGCCTGGAAGCTCAACTACCCAGTGGAGTTCGCGTTCCAGCGTTCGGAGTCCAATCCGCAGTTCGTCGGGTCCATCCACGCGTCCGAGCTCGTGGCGGTAGTGAGCTTCGAAGTCGAGTTCGAGAATCTCTCCGGCCCGTTCGTGCTCATCATTCAGCTCTCCGCCCTGGAATCCGTGCAGAGCTACTTGAGCGTGAATCTCATCAGCGACATCTCCAGCGACGCGGCCCAATGGCGCGAGCACTGGCACCGCGAGATCATGACCACCGAGCTTGATGTGCGCGCGGAGCTCGGCACGGCCGCTCGCTCCCTCAGGGAAATTCATGCTTTGAAGGCGGGCGATAAAATGCTCCTCCTTCAAGACGCCGCTAGCCCCGTCCAGATTTACCTCGAAGGGCTGCCGAAGATGACGGGACTCATGGGAACTTACCGCGGCAATTCCGCCGTACGGGTCAGCGACACAATCGCGCCCCGGCAATAATTTCGATCTAACGGAGGCTAAGATGGATAGCGCCAATGCGCCGAAAACGAACCCGCCCACCCCGCCTACGGGCGAGAACAAGGATTTCGCGCTGCACGCGAAGGTTCAGGGCAACGAGAGCGATCTCGAAGTGATTCTGGATATCCCGCTCCGCGTGAGCGTGGAGCTCGGCCGGACGAAAATTCTCGTCCAGGATCTCCTGAAATTGCACCGCGGCAGCGTCGTCGAGCTCAGTAAGCTCGCGGGAGACGCTCTCGAGGTGCTGGTGAATGACAAAGTCGTCGCCCGGGGCGAGGTCATCGTGGTGAACGAGAAGTTCGGCGTGCGCCTGACGGAGATCGTCAGCCACGACCAACGCATCCGCCAGCTGGGAGGCTAAGCGCCATGAAACGAATCCTGCTTGCCTTGGCTCTAGTCGCGCCGCTTTTCGCTCACGCCGATCCCAAGCTCATGGCCGTCGAAACGACGGGAAGCGATAGCGTGCGCCTCCTCTTCCGGACGGACTCTCCGGCCCGGGACGTGCCCCGCGTTTCCTATAAGGACAACGTCATCGAGTTGTCCTTTGCCGGCATGACCCTGGACGAGGGCAAGAAGATCGATCTCGTTTCTCCCCACGTCCTCATTCAGCGCATCAGCGTCTTTGAGCCGGAAAAAGGGAAAGTTAAAGCCAATATCATCGTTAACGGCTCGGTGGAAAAGCTCAAAGAGCGGGTGAGCTTCACGAAGTCCGAAAACGGCGTGGCCTTTTCCCTCACGGTTCCCGAAGGGCAAAACCCCACGCTCACGCTTCTCAAGGAAGAACAGCTTCCTCTCGCGCGCGAAGCGGCGGGCGGTGCCGTGCCCAAAGCGGCGACCCGGTGGGGCGAGGCTCTCGTTCCCTTCGTCCTCTTCTGCTTCCTACTGGTGGGGTCTGCGGTCGGGTACCGTTACCTCAAAGGGAAGGGCAAGCTCGGCGGAACGCGCAAATTTCTCGTTGAGACTGTAAGCTATAGTCCCATCGGCCACGGCGGAAAAGCCGGCGTGAGCCTGGTGCGTGTCGGCACCGATTTCTTTTTGGTGGGAGTGACGGCCAATCAGGTCAATCTCATCTCCGCGATGCCCCAGCTCGGAACCCAATACAAAGAAGAGACCAAGCTCGAGCGTGAGAGTTTCCAGGAAGCGGTTTCCCAGGAAGTGAACCGTATGCGAGGCGATAAGAGGTACTCCGCATGATGCCGGGCTTAGGACATATTGGATGGAAGATCCTCGGCATGGCGAACCTCGCCCTGGCCGAGAGCCCGTCGTCGCTCTTCCCAGTTCAGATTAACGTCGGAGGCGCCTCGGGCGAACAGACCGCCATGGCGCTGAAAATCGTCGCGCTCATGACCATCCTGGCGCTTGCGCCGTCCATCCTCATCATGACGACGTCTTTCGTCCGAATCGTCATCGTGTTCTCGTTTCTCCGCCAAGCCATCGGCACCCAAGTGCTTCCGCCGAATCAGCTCATCGTGGGACTCTCGCTCTTTCTCACCGCCTTCGTCATGGCCCCCATCGGCAAAGGCATTTATGAGGAGGCGCTGGGGCCCTATTTGAACAACCAGCTCTCCAGCCGGGAGGCGCTCGCCTATACGGAGACGAGTTTGCGCGGCTTCATGTTCAAGCAGACCCGCGACAAAGACATCGGTCTCTTCGTGAAGCTCTCCAAGATGGCCAAGCCCGAAAAACGCGCTGACGTTCCCACCTATCTTCTCGTCCCGGCCTTCATGATTTCCGAGCTGAAGACCGCCTTCCAGATCGGGTTCATGATCTATATCCCGTTTCTGGTCATAGATATGGTGGTCGCCTCCGTGCTCATGGCCATGGGCATGATGATGCTACCGCCCGTCATCATTTCGCTGCCCTTCAAGCTGATTCTCTTCGTTCTCGTCGATGGATGGGGCCTCATCGTGGGCTCCGTCGTGAAAAGCTTCGGTTAAGCTCTCAGAGCATCTATTCGCTTTCTCGAGGTACTCCCCATGCAAACGGAACATGTCCTGGATATCACCCGTCAGGCGTTGAAGACCGCCTGCCTGCTCTCCGCCCCGATCCTCATTTTCGGACTCGTGGTCGGCGTCGCGACGAACGTCTTCCAGGCCGTGACCCAGATCAGTGAGACGACCCTGGCCGTGGTTCCTAAGATTCTCGCGATGATGCTCGCTTTCGTTCTGTTCTCGCCCTGGATGATCGACATTATTTCCGACTTCACGACCCAGCTCTTCACCAGCATCCCCAACGTAATCCGATGAATCCTCGTTTCAAGTCACTATGAGCATATATTTCCCTCAAGACTGGACCGTTCTCCTAAGAATCGTTACGGTATTTTTCCGTCTTCTTGGGCTTTTCATCTTCGTTCCCTTTTTCAGCCACCACACCATCCCGAACCGCATGCGGCTGATGCTCGCCATCGCGCTCACCTTCGCGCTCTTTCCCCTCGTCGAGAAGTACGTCGCGCCTCTGCCACCGGGAGTAGGAGGTTTGGCCCTCGTCGTCTTGAGGGAAAGCGTCATCGGGCTTCTCCTCGGCTTCACGGCCTATCTCACCTTCGAGTCCATTCATCTCGGCGCCCAGTTCATCGGCTATCAGATGGGCTTTGGCGCGGCGGGCGTGCTCGATCCGTCGCATTCTAAGGAAATGTCCGTGATGGTGCCCCTACAGGGCTGGCTGGCGCTCATGGTCTTTCTGATGGCCGACATGCACCATCAGATGATCGGCATCTTCGTCAGAAGCTTCGAGACCACGGCCATCATGCACCACGATTTCGGCACGAGCCTTCCGCTCTTGAATCTCATCGTGGCCAAGGCGGGCGGTCTTTTCCTGCTCGCCATTCAAATGGCCGCGCCTTTCAGCCTCGTGATTCTCGCGTGCAACGTTCTCATGGGTGTGCTGGCGCGCTTACTTCCCCAGATGAACGTCCTCCTTTTTAGTTTTCCGGTGACGATCCTGTTTGGTATCGCGGCGCTCTATATAGTCGCCCCAGAGATGCTCGACTTCTTCGAGGATCGTCTGGGCGGGATGAGTGCCGACATGATGGAAATGCTCAGAGTCCTCTAAACCATGGCGCTATTCGGGGAAAATAACGACGACCGCACGGAAACAGCAAGTGCCTATCGGCGCGAGGAGTTCCGTAAACAGGGGAAGGTGGCGTTAAGCCGCGAGCTCGTCTCCGTCGCCATGCTGCTTTTGGTCGGCTGCGCGCTCTATTTCTCCGGCGCGCATATCTTCGAGCAGTTCGGTATCGTCACGAAACAATTCTTTCGTTTCGATAAAGTCGGCGTGTTCGATAAAGCCGATATCGTGGGCTTCACCCAGGTCGTTGTGAAATCCTGGGCTTGGGCTTGTGCTCCGATTTTCCTCGTCGGCATCCTGACCGCTATTGGCGCGGCCGTCGCGCAAGTGGGCTTTCAAGTGACCTGGGAGCCGCTCTCTCCGAACTGGGAGCGCATCAATCCGCTCACCGGCATGGGTCGGCTCTTTTCCGGAAAGAGCATCGTCGAGGCCATCAAGGGCATCGTTAAGCTGACCGTCGGGGGATGGCTCCTCTGGACCTTCATGAAAGGGCTCGCCCCCATCGCGGGCACCCTGTTCAAGCGCGACGTCGCCGAGGGGCTTCTTCTCTCCATTCAGCTTGTCGGGAAAATGTTTTTGTGGCTGGTCGGTGCCTTTTCGGTGCTGGCGGCGATGGACTACGGCTACCAGCGCTGGAATCTCGAAAAAGAGATGAAGATGACCAAGCGGGAAGCCAAAGACGAATTCAAGCTGCGTGAAGGCGATCCGCTCATCAAGAGCCGTATCCGCACCCTCCAGCGCCGCATCCGCAACCGCCGTATGATGGAAGACGTTCCGAAGGCGGACGTCATCGTAACCAACCCGACTCACTTCGCGGTCGCGCTAAAGTACGACCCAACCGTCATGGCCTCTCCTCGGGTCGTGGCGAAGGGCGCCGACCTCATGGCGAAACGCATCAGAGAGATCGCGCGCGAGCACCGCGTGCCTATCGTCGAGAACAAGCCGCTCGCGCGGACGCTTTTCAAGGAAGTCGAAGTCGGCGGCTCGGTTCCCCGGGAACTCTATAAAGCCGTCGCTCAAGTCTTGTCCTACGTCTATCGGCTCAAAGGCCGCATGTCCGTAGCCTAATTGGAGTCATAAATGGCCACCGAGACAAAAGGTTTCAGCATAGCCCGGCTCACGAAGCACAGCGACCTGATGGTCGCCTTCGGCGTGCTGGGTACCTTGCTCGTCATGATTCTGCCGATTCCGGCCTGGCTCATGGACATGCTTTTTGTGCTCAGCATCACCATGAGCATCTCGATTCTCCTCGTCTCGGTGTACGCCGGCCGTCCTCTCGATTTCTCCGTCTTTCCGACGGTTCTCCTTTTCTCAACGTTATTTCGTCTTTCTCTGAACGTTGCCTCCACGCGCCTGGTCCTCCTCCATGGCCATGAAGGGACTTCAGCCGCGGGACACGTCATCGAGACATTCGGGAATCTGGTCGTGGGCGGTTCCTACGTCGTAGGGCTCGTCGTTTTCGTTCTGCTCATCATCATCAACTTCGTCGTCATCACCAAAGGCGCGGGCCGCGTGGCGGAAGTCGCCGCTCGCTTCATCCTGGACTCCATGCCTGGTAAACAGATGGCGATCGACGCCGATCTGAACGCCGGCCTCATTAATGAGGAAGAAGCCAGAAAGCGCCGCAAGCGGATTGAAGCCGAAGCGGACTTTTACGGAGCCATGGACGGCGCCAGTAAGTTCGTCCGCGGCGATGCGATCGCGGGCATTCTCATTACGCTCGTCAATATCATTGGCGGCTTTGCGATCGGCCTTTTTCAAAAGGGCTTGGGTCTAAGTCAGGCCGCGGAAATCTATACGCTCATGACCATCGGCGATGGTCTCGTGACGCAAATTCCTTCGCTCATCGTTTCGACCGCCGCTGGTATCATCGTGACCCGCGCCGCCTCGGGAGAGGACTTCTCTAAGGAAGTTGCCAAGCAAATCTTCCTCCAACCCCGCGCCATCGGCGTGACCTCCGGCATCCTGTTCTTGATTGGCGTCATGCCGGGACTGCCGGGCTTCCCGTTCTTCGCGGCAGCGCTGGTTACAGGAGGGATCTCCTGGGCCGTCTCGCGGAGCAAGAAGGTGGAAGTTGCGGAGGCCAAGGCCAACGAGATCAAGACCGCCGAAACTTCGGCGCACGAAACCAACGTCCCGCCCGAAGTGGACGCGCTCGAGCTGCAAGTGGGTTACGGCTTGGTTTCCTTAGTCGAAGGCAGCGGCGACCTGGTCGATCGCATTTACCAGCTACGTAAGGAATTCGCCAAAGATCTGGGCATCATCGTTCCCAAAGTCCGCATTCAGGATAACCTCGAGCTCCAGCCCGCTCAGTACTCACTGCTCATCCGTGGCGTTCCCGTGGGGGGAGGCGAGCTTATGAACGGGTATCTGCTCGCCATGGACTCCGGCAATGTCGAGCGTCCGATCAACGGCGTCGAGACGAAAGAACCGGTCTTCGGGCTGCCCGCCCTTTGGGTGAGTGAGAAACAGCGCGAGCAGGCGCAGATGGCCGGCTACACCGTGGTGGACTCCTCCACTATTTTGGCCACCCATCTTTCGGAAATCATCCGTAAGTTCGCTCACGAGCTATTGGGCCGCCAGGAACTGCAAACTCTCGTCGATAACTTGGCGAAAACCCGCCCGAAGGTGGTCGAGGATCTTATCCCGACGGTGATGCCTTTGGGTACGGTGCTCAAGGTTTGCCAAAATCTCCTTCGAGAGCAGGTGCCCATCCGCGACTTGCTGACCATCATGGAGACGCTCGCGAACCACGGCGTCGGCCAAAAGGATCCGGAATCTCTGACCGAGTTCGCGCGGGGCGCGTTGGCCCGCACGATTACCAATCGCCTGACCCTCGGCACCCAGAGCCTCGAAGTGATCACCATGGCCCCGCGAACGGAAGAAGCGCTCATCCGGGCCTACCAGAGAAACGAGCACGGCCCTCAGCTGAACCTCGAGCCCGGCCACTTCGAGCGCTTGGTCACCCAAACCCAGAAGCTCATCGAGGGCACGGTGTTCAGCTCCGGTATCCCGGTACTTCTCTGTCACCCGCTCATCCGCAGCCAGCTGCGGAAATTGGTCGAACGGTTCATTCCGAATTTGACGATAGTTTCGGCGAACGAGATAGCGACGTTCGCCCGTGTGAAATCCCTTGGCAGTGTGGAGGCGTAGTTCATTATGATGGTGAAGCGTTACGAAGCTAGTTCTCTCGAAGAAGCCTTAGCCCAGGTGAAGCGGGACTTAGGCCCCGAAGCCCTCATTTTGTCGACGCATCAGAAGCGCCGTACTTGGCTGCGCGCGCCTTTCGTGGAAGTGATGGCCGCGAAGGAGGCGACGCCCGCGCCGACCAAACAGGAAACTCAGCACGATTTGGACGAAGAAGCGCTCCGCAAGATTTTTCCTCACCGCCGCGGCAAGGAAAAGGAAACGCTCGAAGAAGCCATTGCTTCCAGTCCCGACATTCCGGCGGAAGAGACCTCCATTCGCCACACCCGGGTCTCGCGCTATAAGGATCTCGATAAGAAATCCAACGAGCTCCCCAAAGAAAGTCCGGGCGAGGCGTACATTGATCATCTGACTCGTCTGGGCTTTAGCGATCCGACCGCGAAGGAAATCGCCCGGCGGATGATTTTCGACTATCCGAAGGAGGATAGGGCGGATGCGGCCATGCTCGCGAAAATCCGCACCCGCATCGCGGCCTCTTCGTTGCAGACGCTGTCTCCCAGCATTTTTGAGGCGCGCACCGTTTGGACCGCCATCGGTGTCGGCGGCGCTGGAAAGACCGCGAGTCTCGTGAAGCTCGCCATCGGGCTCAAGCGTCAGGGCTCTCACGTCTCTCTTATCGGCTGCGACAAACGCAAAGTCGTGGGCCAGAGGGAGCTCGCCACCTACGCCCGCTTGATTCAAGCGCCTTACTCGTCGGAGTTTCGCATCGAGCGCGGCCCGAAAAAGGTTCAGCTCATCGATACCCCCGCGCTGTCTTTCCAGAGCCCCGATCAGAACGCGGAAATCGGCGAAATCTGCCGTGGCACGAGCCCCTTTCTGGTCCTGGATGCGAGCGCACGCCTGAAAGAATCTTTACGCATCTGGGAAGTGGCGTCTCGCTTTCAGCCCGCCGCCATCGTCTTCACGCGCCTCGATCTCGTGAGCCAACCCGGCGTCATCCACGACGTTTTGAAGGCGACTCGCCTGCCGCTTCTCGGCGCTTCCGTCGGCGATTCATTCCGTACCCCTTTTCAATGGTATGAGCCCCGGTCCCTTGGGGAATTTCTCACCAACGCCCCGGGAGGCTCTCTATGAAGGTCATTTCTTTTTCGAGTGGTAAGGGCGGGGTCGGTAAGACCACGCTCGTCGCGAACCTCGGCATGCTCTACGCGAGCATGGGCCGCAAAGTGCTTTTAATCGATGGAGATTGGACCCTCGGTAAGCTCACCATTGCCCTCGGCGTGCGCCCTAAATGGACCGTCGAGCAAGTTTTGAGCGGCGAGATTTCCATGACCGATGCCATTCATCCGGTGCGGGAGAACTTATCGGTACTCGCGTCTCCGACGGGAGTGGTGGGACTCGAAGAGCTCGACGAAGCAAAACGCAATCAGCTCTTTTTCGAGATCGAAGGCTTGGGCGAAAACTACGATCTCGTTCTCATCGATCATTCCTCGGGCATAAATTGGGGCGTGCTGCAGTTTGCTGCCGCGGCGCATAAGCAAGTGATTGTTACGACTCCCGAGCCCACGGCCTATACGGACGCCTATGCTATAATCAAATTACTCCGCAAACGTTTCAGCATCCGCGATTTCAGTCTCCTGGTGACCTTTAGCGACAACCGGGCGGAGACCGCGGGCATTCTGGATCGGTTTACGGACGTGGTTTACGGAAACTTGGACGTTCGGCTTCGGCTCCTCGACATTCTGCCGTGGGAGCCGCGGCTAGCCGAGTGCATCCGTCGCCAGCAGCCTTTTGTCGAACGGTTCCCTAGCGCCCCGCTAACGGCGCGTTTGAAGCAGGTTTGCGGCAGTCTCGATCGAGCTCCGGTCGCCGAGACGCACGGGCTTCGCTTCTGGTCCAACGGACGCCCCACGGAAAAATCCTCCGACGTGCCGATAGGCTAGAAGAGCTCGGCTTTCGTTTCTAAACGCTTTAACGACTCTTAAGCTTAAGAGAGAGACATGCCAACCACCACCACCCAAAAGAAAAAGTACAAGGATGGGCCCCGAAAGATCGATCGGCGGACCAAGGAAAAGCTCATTCTCGAGTACGCGCCTCTCATCAAGTTCATCGCCCAAAAGATCGCGGTGCGCTTGCCCTCCAATATCGAGTTCGACGATTTAGTGAGCTCGGGCGTCATCGGCCTGATGGACGCCATCGACAAGTACGACCCGACTCGCGACAACAAGTTCAAGACCTACGCTGAGTTTCGTATCCGCGGCGCCATCTTGGACGAGCTGCGCGCGCAGGACTGGGTGCCTCGTTCCATCCGTGAAAAGGCCAAGCAGCTGGAGCGCACTCACGTGCGTCTCGAGCAAAAGCTCGGCCGCGTTCCCACGGAAGACGAGGTCATCGATGAGCTGAAGTGCTCGAAAGACGAGTACTACGATCTGCTCAATCAGGTGAAATCGGTCTCGATTTTGAGCCTGGACGAGGCGGGAAGCTTCAATAGCAGCGATCGCAAGAGCATTTTGAGCCTCCTAGAGAGCTGCAAGATCCCCAGCCCCATGACGCAGCTCAACTTCAAAGGCGTAAAAGAAGTCGTCACAAAGGCGATAGAAGGGCTTCCCGAGAAGCAGCGCCTTGTATTAAGTTTGTATTACTACGAGGATCTCAATCTCAAGGAGATTGGGGAAGTCCTCGACGTAACGGAGAGCCGGGTCTCGCAGCTCCACACTCAAGCCATTCTTTGGCTGAGACGGAAACTGCGATCCCACTTTGAAGGCGATGGCGGACCAAACATGTAAAGCGGCCGAAACTTCCGAGTCTGAAGTCCGGGAGTTTCTGTCTTATTTGGCCACCGAGAAAGGCCTCGCCGGAAATACGCTTTCCGCCTATCAGCAGGACATGAATGATTTTCTCGCCTTCTGCCGGGTGAAAAAATTTCCGTGGCTCACGCCTTCGCTCAAGCAGCTTCGCAATTACCTGGCTCACCTCAGAAAGCTCGAGCTCTCGGAGCGATCCATCGCCCGCCGGGCCTCGACGCTGCGCCAGTTTTACCGTTTTTTGCTCCGTGAAGACAAAGTCGAAAGTAATCCCGCCGATTTGCTCCTGGTGGTTCGCAAGGGAAGAAAGCTTCCCAAGCATCTGACGGTCGACGAAGTCTTTCGTCTCCTGGCCGCGGCCAAAGGCACCACGGAGGGCGAAGTGCGGGATAGAGCGATGCTCGAGTTCTGGTACGCCACCGGCTGCCGCGTCTCGGAGCTAGCGAATTTGAAAGCGAGCGGCATCGACTGGGCGGACGCGGTCGTGAAGCTCACCGGAAAAGGCGGGCGCGAACGGCTCGTCCCCATTACCCGCGACGCGGTGGACTGGGGCAAGAAGTACCAGGCCTTGCGCCATGAGGCGCTCCGCCGGCACAATCTGAAAGAGACCGAAGTGTTCTTTCTGACTCGCCGGGGCGAAGGTTTTACGCGGCAAGGGATGTGGAAAATCGTGAAGCTCTACGCGGTGAAGGCGGGGATCACCAGAAACGTCTGGCCCCACATGATCCGCCACTCCACGGCGACCCACGTTCTGCAAGGCGGCGCGGATTTGAGATCGGTTCAGGAACTACTCGGGCACAGATCGATTGCGACCACGGAAATCTACACGCATCTCGACCCTGAAAATCTCAAGACCATGCAGCGGAAATACCATCCGCGTTCTTAAGTCTTTTAAAAATTCCCTCAAATATGGAGTCAATTATGAAACGGGCCTTGTTTGCCTTGGTGTCTTTGGCGTTGTCGGGTTGTTTCCTCGATCAGCATAAACCTGGTCCGGGAACTCAGCCTGCGAGCGGTGGCGTTCAAGGAGTCATCGCCGTCGAAGACGTCAAAGGACCGAACACGGGCGCCCAGTTCGTCGGTCTATTTGCCCGCCAAGCCGAAAAGTCGGGAGTCGTTTCGCGAGTGACCTCTCGCCCCGAACAAAGTCAGTGCAACATCAAGAGAAAGACGCTTGCCGCGGCCTCTGGTCTCATCTCCGTGGGCCAGCTCTCTTTCGGCACGGCTTTACAAAGCACCCATCTTCTCGTCGAAGAAAACGAGAATCACCAATACAAGCGTACCCTCAATGCCGATTTCCCCGCCGGCACCTACCATGTGGCAGCAGTGGGAGTATCGGGCATCCCGGGCTTTCAGGAGTATTTGCAGATGCCGGAAGCTCTCCAAGACGTGACCGTAAACGGCCAGGCGTTCGGATCTTCCTCGGTGCTCATCCGTAAGTCCGACGAACTGGTCGCGAGCTGGCGCCAGCCGGCCGTGCCCAACGCGGAACAAGTCGTAGTGCTCGACGTCGAGGCGAAGACCGCGACCGAGCTGATCACGCTCCATTGCATCGGTATCGAGAGCTCTTTCGCCGTGTCCGGCGGAAATTACGTCTGGCACATTCCTTCGTCCAAGCTTGCCGAGATCCCTGAGATGAAAAACGCGTTCGTCTACTTCGTCCGGGCCATCGTGAAGGACTCCAAGAGCACTTATCTCGATCTTCAATTGCAGGGCTTACGTACCTGGTACACCGAAGCGGAAGTGGGAGGCTGATCATGCGAGTGCTTTGGCTTACCATCCTTTGGTTCGTGGGCTTATGGACCGTGCTCGCCGTGGGAGCCGATTCGCCGGGAGAGGGGGCGTTGCCGGCTATCCATTTGGTACGGATTAATGATCCCATCGGTATGCAGGGCTACGATCTGCAGTGCGCGAAAGCGCTGAGTGAGAGCGCCGAGCCCGAGTGCACCGTTACCGAAGTAAAAGCTTCGAAGACCGTGCTGAAGACTACCTTGCCGGTGGACCGGGCTCGAAAACTCGCGGCGGCGTTTCTCGGGCAAATGCCCCGAGAGAAGATCTACGATGCCAAACGAAAGAAAGACGTCGACCCCCCGGTGGCCGATGTCCTTCTCGTTTGGAACGTCCGCTTGGGAGAAAAGGGCTCGGAAGGTTTTCTGAAGCGAAACCCCACCGAAGCCGAGCACGACGGAAATCTCAAGCGTGCCGTGCTCCTTCTGGAGTCGGAGCTCGGTCAAGACGAAGAGTAACTCGTTTTATCGCGCGCGGCCGGTTTGCGGAAGGATCCGCGAAGCCAGTCGTGTGAGTCCGGGAGAGCACTGCTTCGTCGCGGCCTCGTTCGGGCCAGCGAAATAGTTCGAGAACGCGGCTCGCCACTCAGGCGTCATCGCGCTCGCGTGGGAGCTATCGGCCTTGGCTAGAATCGGTAGAAGCTCTTTTTGTAGACGCGCCACCTTGCCGAACTCCGCGCTCGAGAGACGGCCCGCGAGGCTCGGCAAAAGGACTTCGCGCCAGAGCCGGGCCGCGAGCTTCGGGCTCACGTTATCCGGAACTTCATTGAAAAGCGCTTTGGCTTCTTCCACGGTCGTCGCCCGGGCGAAACGGTTCGCCCACCGAATGACTTCGTTTTGAGCGGGAGCCGCGGTTAGCTTCGTGAAGCTCTTCGAAAAATGCTTTCGCAATTCGAGAAGCGTTTTAGCATCCCCGGACCTCCCGAGATGATTGAGTAGTAGCGCCGCCTTGATCTGCGACGGGATCGACTTGTCTTTACCCAGTGCCGCCACGAGAGGCTCGTTGACATTCTGGGCTTTGAGCTGCTTTTTCAGCGAGGACCAAGTGAGCCGTTCTTTCGCGAGTCCCAATTTCTGCAAGAGGTGGTCGAAATGCCCGGGATCCGCCGCGACGATGGCGCTCTGGATGCCGCCCGCTTCTTTCAAGATCGGAAGCACGAGGTCCGTCCCAAAGCGAACGCCCAGAGCCTCGCGAGCCTTTTGCCGGGCCGCTTTGATAGCGTCATAGGTCGCGGGATCGGGATACAGGGCTCTCAAGCGTCCTTCCACCGCACGTTGTTGCATCGCATAGATGGTTCCGAAGAGGATCGGCTGATAGGGGACCACCACTGAGATGGGAATCAGAAAGGGAAGGCCGACCTGAGCCAGCACCGCGGGAACGACGACGTCCATGGCGGTTCCCAAAACGATGCCCGCGCCCGCGGCGACGCCGTGCCGGCGCCCCAGGTTCATGGCCGAGCCACCGAGTTTTTTCGCGGAAGCGACCAGGTTTGAAAACGACAGCTTTTGAAGCAAGGCTTTGGCCCTCTCCTGGAACTTGAGCGGCGTCTTCGCCGGAAACTCAGTCGACAAAATCTTTTCGCTCGTGGCGCGCAAAAGTTTTTCGAGCTCACCATCGGTCAGCTCTCCCTTGTCGGCCTGGGAGTCCGCCTGGGTCTCCAATTCCATGAGAATCGACTGCACGCGCGTCGCGATTTCGACTTCGGTGAGTTGCTCGCGGGTCAGGTACTGGTCTTCGGCCCGTGCTTTGAAGGGAGCCGCGATGGCCGCGAGCAATAGAAGCAGCGTGACGTAGGATTTAACTTTCATGGCAGGCCCCCAGATTCACGGCGTACGCGCCGCTCTCGCCGGAGCCCTACTGCAAGGTTTTGGCCGTAGACAGAAAGGCTACATTCAGGCTGGGCTCGTGCCTGTGGCCTCACGCTCCGACGAATAAGAAAGGAACGATTTGCCGAATTCCGTCCCGTCCCTTGCCAGACCCCATTAATATGATAATGAGTATCATTATTGATGTCGTTGCAAAGCAAATGGCGAGTCTTGTGTCTACTACTGCTCTGGGGGGCCGTGGCTTGCGCGGAGGAGCCCCGCCGCCTGGGAGCCAGCTATTTCCTATTCTTTGATGGCCCGGGTCTCGCGGGAACCGGGGACCAAACGCCCAACGTCTTGGGCTTGCCAGAAGATGACGGCCTATTCGCGAAGTTCGCCTATCAACCCAGCGGCAGCCGTTGGTCGGTTTTTAGTCTCGTCATGCCGAGGATTTTCTTCTATCGCGATCGCGGCGCGGCCGAGCCCCAGCTCCTGCGCGCGGGCTATAGCCCCGGCCTGAAGCCGGAGTTCGCGCTCTCCCTTTCGCCCTCTATCAATTACGACCTCGGCCGAAAGTTAGGCCTGCGGTTTGGAACCGAGTTCACCTACCGAAAGCTAGTGCTCTCATCGTGGAATCCTTTCGACGGCAGCTTAAATGGATCGGACATCGCCTCTAAGGCGTGGCGTCTGGCTCCGGTTCCCGCCCAAGTGGGGCTTACTTTCGAGCCCGATGAGAGTCTCAACGTTTCGATCTTCTTTCAGGGGTTTCCGATCGCCGCGCAACGAGTCCGAAAGGACGGGGTGAGAGCGAGCTTCTCCGAGACGACCTCCGTCGGGATGTGGGTTAGCGGGGCCCTCCTATGATCCGCCGTTGGCATCGGGTGCTCGCGCTTCTCACGGCTTTGCCTTTTCTGGTGATCGTTGTCACGGGATGCCTTTTGCAGACGAAGCAGTGGCTTTCCTCGCTTCAGCCGAAAAGTCAGAAGAGCCGGGCCGGGCCGCTCTCCCAACCCATCGCTTGGGAGGCTTTGCTCAACGCGGTCAGAGGCGGCTCCTCTGCGAAGGACTGGAGCGATCTCGAAGTCGTCGACATCCGGCCGAAACTCGGCGTCGCCCGCGCCCGAACACGCGACGGCTTTGAAGTGCAGGTGGATCTTGTGACCGGCGAAGTCCTCAGCGCAGCCCCTCGCTACACCTCATGGTTAATCGAGCTTCATGAAGGAGCGTTTTTCGGGAAGATCGTCCAAAACGGTATTTTCGTTCCGTCCGCCTTCGCGCTGCTCGCGCTTGCCTTCACTGGCTTTTGGCTTTTAGCCCGTCACTACCTGAAACCTCGGAGAAAAAAAAGATCGCTTCCCCCACGGCTCTTCACGAGTTTCGCTTTGGACTGGAAACGGAGTACATCGTCCTCGACAAGGCTAAGGGGCAAGCTCTTTGGCACCCTGATTTCAGCTTCGAGAGACTGAACGCCATCTTGGAGCGCGTGCCTTTGCACGGTATCCCCAGTCTCGACGGGCTCGATTTCGAGTTTCCGCATCGCAAGATGATGCCGTTCGTCGTCGAGGGTTATCACTTGCCCGATCAAGATTTTCAAGCGAAAGACCTTCTGCCTAAAGGGATCGAGATCCGCACGCCGGTTTGCCGCTCCATTGACGAGTGCTTCGACGTGCAACGCCTGCTTCTCTCTCGCCTCACCCAAGAGTGTGGCAAGGAAGGGTACGGGCTACTCTCGCTGTCTCATCATCCCGATCACCATCATTTTTCTGGGCCGCAGAACAAACGCCGGCATGACTTCTGGCAATGGGCCATGGAAGTGATGACGACGTACGGCCCCGACATCAACGTGGGCGTTCCCGACGAAATTTGGATCAAGCTCGATCAGGCGGATCTACTCGCCAAGATCAACTACTACGGCCCCGCGCTGACCGCGCTCAGCGTGCGCTCGCCTTTTAGAAACGGCGAGCCCTGGCGCATCCGGGGGAAGGTGGGGAAATCCTTGCGGGTCTTTCGCCGCAGCGTCGTCGCGCCGCCCATCGAGGTCCACCCGCATGAGAACCGCCGGCTCGAGTTCAAGGTATTCGATATGACGTCTTCTTTCGCGGAGCTAGAAGGGTATTTTCTCCTCTTTCTGACCTTGCTCCTCGATCCGGCCTTGAAGGGCCGCGCGTCGCAGGCGACTCGCATTTATGATTCGGGCGCCGTCGCGGTCGAAGGTTTTCAGGCGGATACCGTCGTGGCGCGGCTCGGAGAGATCTTCGATTCCGCCGAGTTGACCCTTCCTAAATGGGGTTTCCCCGCTTGGGGGCTGGGGCCTCTCATCGAACGGTTTGACACTCGCCGGACTCCGGCCGACGATCTCCTGGATCGTTACCACGAACTAGGAGACTCGATGCCCGCTCTACTTCGCGACATGAATCGAGAGCTCGAAATGTCGTGTCGAGAGCCGGCATCTCTTGTTTATGCCAGCGCTTGAGTGGAGAGACGTCGCCGTCGCTTGGGCTGCCATGGCGGTGCATCTGGTTGGCTGCGCCCGCCTTGACCGAGCCCTCGCGAAGGGTTGGTTTTGGGCGAGTCTGCGGGCGACGGCTCAGCTTTGCGCGTTAGGCTACGTTCTCGCGTTTCTTTTTCGGAAGGACAGCTGGGCATGGACGTCACTCGCCATGCTCGGCATGATGGGCGTCTCCACCTGGACGGTCTTCGATCGCACCGAAGTGCGATACCCTGGCCTGATACGTGATTGTTTTCTCGCCTTGAGTGCCTCCTTGCTTTTCGGGATGGCTCCGCTCCTCTTCTTGTTTGGCGACTCCGAGTCGTTGCGAAAGACCGCGGTGGTGCTCCCCTTTCTAGGAATCCTCCTAGGGAATTCCCTCTCCGGCCTTTCCTTGGGGCTCGCGCAGTGGTTGAGAGAGCTGCGCCAGCGGCAGAACGAAGTGGAATTCTGGATTTCCCTGGGCGCGTCTCCCGCCCAGGGGTCTGCAAAGCTGAACCGCTCTGCGTTTCGGACCGCAATGACGCCAATCCTAAATTCACTTGCCGTCGCCGGAGTCGTGAGCCTTCCGGGCATGATGACGGGACAACTGCTTGCGGGAGGAAGCCCGAATCAGGCGGTGCGGTATCAGTTGGTCGTGCTCTTTTTGATCTCGGGCGTGATTTTCAGCTCTCTTTGGCTGGCACTGCATTTAGGGCTTCGGCGCGCGTTCGATCCGTGGGGTGCGCTCCAGCTGCTTACAGAGCGTGAAAAAAAATGACGCCCGCGTTACGTTTTTTCAACCCGCACGCGCGAATACCGGCGTGGACCTGCCTTCCAGGAGAGCGGTGGGTCTTGGTTGCGCCTACCGGCTGGGGAAAGAGTCAGTGGCTGAGACAACTCACTTTGCTACGAGACGCCTCCGAGTCCCGGGTCGAATGGAATGGTCGCGTGGTGGAAGCGCGCGACGCCGCCCAATACCGAAAACAATGGATTTTTTTGGCGCAGACTTCCTATCGCTCTTCGGACACGGTCGTGGCCCACCTTAAAGAAGTGGCGGGGCTCCGCGGGTTGTCGGACGTCGATGCCTTCGTCTCCCACGTTCGACAGGCTCTCGGAGATCTCGGGCTTGGTGCGCTCGATGAAAAGAAGCGAAGCCTACACGAGCTTTCCGGAGGAGAGCTTCAAGTGGTGTCGCTCTTGCGCACCGTGCTGCTTTCACCGGAGGGGATTTTTCTCGACGAACCCACCTCCGCCATGGACGGGGCACTCAGACTAAGGACCGAAGCTTGGTTGCTTCAGCACTTCAGTGGACCGTTCCTTTGGGTTAGTCATGATGAGGAACAGGTTGGCCGCCTGCTTTCCACTGGCGCCCAACTGGTTCATCTTCCCTCTGCGGCGCCCCGCGTCGGATGACGGGCCCAACTAAGACCTCGACGATAAAACCGCCGAACAGGGTGCTATAATCGACCCACGATGAAGCCTGCGTTCGATAATCGGGGAGCGGGTCTGCTGCTTTTGGTTCTCATCTTATTGGGCCTTGGCCTGACGGCCGGGGTGGTGTCCGTGAGTATGCGACTGGCAATCGACGAACGCGCGACGGCCGAGACTCAAGTCAAGATGCGAGCCTTAGCTGAAGCTATCTCCTCAACCAACTATATATCTGGGGCGCAGAAGGTCCGCCACTTTGAACAGGACGCGGGTCTACTTCCTTCTACGTTAAACGAGCTACTGAGTCGTCCGATCGCCATCGGGACGTGTTACATGACCACCGCAGCCCAGAATTTGGCTGGGTGGTGCGGCCCCTATTGGAGTTCGCAGTTCTCCGGAGAAGATCCCTTTTCGGATGGTTGGAACAATACGTTGATTCTGAGCACGGCCTCTCGTCACATTCGAAGTAAGGGGCCCAATGGCGTGGATAATAGCGGGGGTGGCGATGACATCGTCCAAACCTACTAGGTTTCCTTCCGGCTGGACGCTCATCGAACTGATCGGGGTAATGCTGATAGTCGCCATTTTGGTAAAATTCGCGCGCGATTCTTTCGATAGTCAGCTGTCCGGTTCCAAATCCGAGATGACTCAGCAGCGTCTCGAGGCGATTAGAACTGGGATTCTGGGAGCAGACCTTTCCCAAACCACCGAGGGAGTGCGAGCGAACTTCGGCTTTATCGGCGATATTGGCCGCCTTCCCACGAGTTTGGGCGAGTTGTCCTCGCAAGGAGGTCTGCCTGCCTGGATCTATTCGACCTCGTATGGCATTGGGGTAGGTTGGCGCGGCCCCTACGTCAGCGGGGGAGATTCGCTTTCTCTTTCGATTCAAAAAGATGGTTGGGGGCGGGCTATTGTGTACTCGACGACTCTGCCCCAACCATTTCTCTCGAGTCTGGGTGCAGACGGTGCCGCTGGCGGTGCCGCCGCTAATACCGACCTGGTAGTTGAGATGGCGACTTCACTTTGGCAAAGCCGTTTGTCGGGAAATCTTCGCGAAGGGGATGGGCTCGTATCTGGGGCGGTCGTAGCTCTGGATTACCCGGTAGCGGGAAGCCTTGCCTCAGTTCTTACTACTTCCGACTCCAATGGTTTTTTTCAATTTAATAGCATTCCCTTCGGAGTCCGTTCCCTCCGCGTGGTGTCTCCCACAGCATACGGTCCCGTTCCCATCGTCGTGCAGAGGGGAGAGATTCAAGTGCCCGATTCGGCGCTAAACTATCGCGGCGGATCTGAGTCGGTCGCCTACCAAGCCGGTTCGGTGAAGAACTATAATTCGGGCCTCTCGATTTTAGCCCACCTATCCAGCTCCTATAGCTTTCCGGTCCAGCTTGCCTCGATAAAAGTCACCTGGGTTGGCGGTGGAACGTTTTCGGCAGTGGCGTTGGACGGTATTTCTGAAACATTCTCTTCCGCAGTTTCTTCGGCCACGGACAAGGCAATCGGGGGCACCATGATTTTGCCGGCAAAATCATCGGACAACAGTCTAGAGATCACTTTCAGCGGGGACATGACGGGCAAGCTCATTACGATCGTGCTTTCGTGGCTCAACCGAACTCGCACGGATACGGTGGCTTTCACTCCATGAAACGGCAAGTCGCGCAAAAAGGCTTTACGTTATTGGAGCTAGTCGTGGTGATAGTTTTAATGGCTATCGTCTCAACGATGACCATGTCTTTCTTTACCGGAAGGTCCGACTTCGAACGTTGGGAGGAAACCCGGGCCAAGATGGAAGCCATTCGGGTGGGACTTTTGGGAGACAACTTGGGAGAAGCCGGGTTCGAGAGGAGCCGCTTCGGATATTTCGGCGACATGGGCCGAATGCCGACAAATTTTACCCTGCTTACCGCGGCAGAAACGCCTGTTTGGGTCTATCAAGGATCGAATGGGGTGGGGGCTGGTTGGAGAGGGCCCTACTTCAATAATAGATTTACCGGCTCTTATGCGATGGAACTCGACGGATGGGGCCGGGCTTTTGTTTACTCAACCACTTCCTTGACGAGCTATGGATCGGACGGCGTGGCTGGAGGGGTGGCTCACGCCACCGATATTCTCATCTCGTTTCCCGGCGCGGAGAGGCTGGGTTCGGTGCAGGGACGACTTACCGATCGGGGGGAGCCGCTTGCGACGATTCCGGTGATATTGAAATACGCGTCTAATGGCTCGCTCATCGCTTCCACTTCTTTGACGGCTGCGGATGGAACTTTCAGTTTCTCCACCGTTCCCTATGGGGTGCGGGCTCTC
>JAYUGC010000186.1:0-47488 GCA_043767805.1 Pseudomonadota bacterium
CTGGCCCATGGCCCGCCCGATCCCGCCGGGGCAGCTGGCGGCGGTCGCGGTTGTCGGTTTCGTCCTGGACGTCGTTTCTCTCGGCGATCGCGTTTCCCATGTCGCCTATGGAGCGCACGTGGGCGGCTTCTTCTCGGGCATAGCCGTGGCGCTTTTATTGACCTCCTTGGTACCCGGTCCGCGCCGGCCCCCGGTTGCCGCCCGTGACGCCTAAAATTGACCCCGCCCCCCGACTCAAGTAACACCTAAGGCCGGTATAGGGGTGCCTGCATGAAGTCTCTCGGATTGTCTTTATTGGTCTTGGTTCTGGGAACCGGCGCCTTCGCCGGCGACACAAAAAAGGGGAAAGGCTTCGACTGGCAAAACTCTCCGTCCAAAGAGACGGCGAGGGAGGTGATCCGCACCCGAAGGTTCGCCGCCAAGCGCGACCTCAACGTCTACCTCGCGGACTTTCCCGCCCAGTTCGCCGACGATCTCTTTCGCCTCGGGCCCCAGGACCATCTGCTGGACGCGGGCGGCGGCGCGTTTTACTTCGCCGAGGAAGTCATTTCGCTTCGTAAAATGCCCGCTTCCGGTCCCGCGCTGGACCCCAAGGTTAAAGCGAAGTTCGGCACGTTTCTAGAAAAACCCATTACGCAACGGCCCCAGGTCACCGCGATCTCTCTCAATCTCGAGCGTAAAAACATTCCGACGTACGAAGGCCGCCTCAAATTATTTTGGGGCCGTTTCTTCGCGGAGATCCCCGAGACCGAGCTCGGCAAATTCGAGCTCATCACCGATTTAAAAGGCATCTTCGCGTACTCACCCGACGCTGACGAAGTGCTGCGCCGTTACCTTTCGCTTCTCAATGACTCGGGCGAACTCTACCTCTACCTGGGCGAAGACGATCGGCAGGGGTTTGCCTATACGAGCACCGTGCGCAACAAGGCGGGAAAAAAGATGCCGCTCGCCGAATGGGTGCAGAGCCTGCCAGGACTCAAGGTTCAGCTTCTTGCCGGTTCCGGTGCCGCGGCCCCGAATCAAAATCACACGCTGCGGATCCAAATCGAGGACCGGACGAAGGTGGCCATTCCCGTCTTGAGTCTCTTAGGCATCGACTCACAACACGACGGGCCCCCTACCCGCGTGTATTACGAACGATAAGGTATAATTAAGTACCTGGGACGCGAGTCTCGGGCCACGTATGAATATCCGCCATTTTTTTGTACTAGGGGTTCTGACGCTACAAGTCCTCGCCTTGGGCGCGGATTTCAATTGGAAGGAAGTGGACGAGATCACGCTCACCCTTCCCCAGGGGTCGAGTCTCGCGGCCAAAGGCCATTTCATTCGCGTGACCTTCTTGAAAGACGGCACGGCGGTGAAGCGCGACTTCAACACCAACGCCGTCTTCAACGGCGAGATGGCTAAAGCGATCTACGAAGAGCTAGCCAAAGCCGTCGTGGAAGAAAAGGCGTTCATTTCGGCGCCGCCCGCTGAAGTCACGGGCGCCGCTAAAGAAGCCGCCATCGTATACGGCGGAGAGAAAAGAAAGTTTCGGTTTGGATTGGCGGATAAAGCGGCGATCCTCGATAAAATCGAGTCCGCCATCGATCTCGTTCGCTGGAAGAAACTCTAGCTTAACGGCCTTCCGATTTTCGCTTTTGGAAAAACGCGATCATTTCGGACTTTTCCCCGGCGCTGAGACCCGCCAAGAACTGCTCCATTTCCTTTGGAGGAGTGATCCCGCCGCTTAGCATGGAAATGGACTCATCCGTCCCCTTGGGCGCGCGAGAGTGACACTTGAGACATTGCGCGGGCATCAAACCAGCCGTAACCGAGCCGCCATTACCTCTAGGTCGAGTCGTATCGTCGACTTGGGTGTTGGGCCATTTATTTCCCGTGGTTCCCGAGCCGATGCCTTGGCCGACTTGGCCCAAGCCAGGGTTGATCCCGAGAGTCGAGCCCGAGCCGCCACGGCCGGCGAAACAGCTATTGACGAGATCCGAAAGCTTTTTGGCGGAGCTAGATCCCGACGAGGGCCGGCTCAGATTGAAGGTATCGCCCGTACCACTGTCATGCCTCGGCTCTCCGAAGAGAGGGTGACAGGCGAGAGTGAGAACTCCCAGCGCAAACAATAATTTTTTCGAGCTCAACTTCATCACAACTGCCTCCACTAGGGCACACGCACCACAAACCGCTGCTCTCGTCGTATTAGTGCAAGGGAGATGCCACGAAGGGCGGAGGGAGGCGCACAACCAGTGCACGGGGTCCCGCGCTCTCGAGGTAGCTGTATTCTTTTTGTAGGGCAGTTACGAAAAACGCCCTAGTGCGAGGCAGCTGTCGAAAGGCTAGCTGGTAGTGCTGCCGTTCTACGGTTTTGCACCCGGAAGCGCTCGGGCGTCCACAGTCCCAGGCGCGCCGAGAGCCCGGCGAGCGAGCAAGCGAGCACGCCGAGGCCATAAATGACGCTACGGCGGAAATTGATGGAGCTCGCCTCTTCGAAATATTTCGTGGGCACGCTGATTTCGCCGATGCGGAACCCCGCGACGTGGCACTGCACGAGCATCTCATTATCGAAGACGAAATCGTCGCTATTGCCGGCGAGAGGGAGGGTCATCAGGACTTCCTTGGAGAAAGCCCGGTAGCCCGTGTGGTACTCGGAAAGCTTCTGGCCGATGCAAACATTCTCGATGAGAGTCAGCATGCGGTTGAAGAGATACTTATAGAGCGGCATGCCGCCGGTAAGAGCGCCCTTACCCAAAATGCGGGAGCCCAAAGCGACGTCATACACTTCGGTCGCCACGAGTCCCGCCAAAGCGCCGAGCAGCTTCGGCTCGTACTGATAATCCGGGTGCAGCATCACGACTACGTCGGCATCCTGCAGGATAGCCTCGCGGTAACAGGTTTTTTGATTGCCCCCGTAACCGAGATTGCGATCGTGGGAGACGACCTTGAGCGGATACTTCGCGGCCAGACGCGTGGCCACTTCCACGGTGGCATCCCGGGACTTGTCATCGACCAGAATGAATAGGTCCACGACTCCCGCGGGCACGTCGGCCAAAGTTTTTTCCAGTGTCTTTGCCGCGTTGTAAGCGGGAAGTACGGCCACGATTTTCTTGTCTGCCAACATGAAGGACTTCCTATTTCTGGCCCAGGATGGAGACCTGCGCATCAAACGCGATGGTCATGGGAAAAAAGCAGCTCGTCTCTTCGCACGCTTGGTAACGGATCTTGCCCTGTAAGCGCCGGCGGCCGCTCTTGGCTTTGCCGGTCGCGGTGAGCGGGACACGGATTTCCACGTCGCCGTCATAGGTGGCAATGTCCGAATCGGAGCCCTTCAAGCGAAACGATTTAGAAGTCGGATAAGCGGGCGCGCCCACTTCGAGCCCTTCCGCGCCGTTCACGGTGAGGGTCGTCGGAATGAGGTTCTTCTTGCTCGCGGGGTTGGCTTGAATGTGCATGCCCGGATCGACTTTGAAACGAAACGAAAGCATGACGGTCTCGCCCGGATGAATCTTGATGTGATCCATCGGCGTCATTGAAAGATACTTGGCGTCGCTCGCCGGAGCACTCGCCTGGAGACCGAGCCAGAGCAAAACGGCAAAAGCCCGCTTCATTTACCCATCGCCTCGTTCACCATGGTCTGAAGCTCGCCCTTTTCATAGAGGTCGCGCACGATGTCGAAGCCGCCGATGAATTCCCCTTTGAGAAAAATCTGGGGAATGGTGGGCCACTTCGTAAATTGCTTGATGCCGTCTCGGATATTGGGATCGGAAAGGACGTCCACCGTCTTGTACTTCGCGCCCACCGAATCGAGGATGTCCATGACGCCCTTCGAGAACCCGCACATGGGCATCTCGCGGCTACCTTTCACGAAAACCACGATGGTTTGGCTCGCGATGGTGTCTGAAATCGATTTTTGAGAGTCCATTCGTTACGTCCTTTCGGCCTCGGCCGGAGTCAAAGTCTTCAAAGAAAGTGCGTGAATTTCCGCTCCCACGACGGCGCCGAGCGCCTCATACACCATGCGGTGACGGGCCACCAGGGTCTTACCCTGAAAAGCCTCGGAAACCACCAGGAGCTCGAAATGATCGCTAGTGCCTGTCATATCCCGCACTTGCGCGAGCGATCCGGGAAAACGGGTCGCCACCAATGCTTCGATTTTTTGGGCGGAAAACATGGCGTCATCCTACCCCGAGCCGCTCTGAAACTTCAATAAAGGGGTCGCGGGAACCATTAGGGGGTGCCTCGATAGGAGAAATCGGGCCGAAAAGCCCCTATTCCGGTAAGGGATCGGGCTCGACCGCGGCCATGTCTGCTTCGTAAGTATAAGGTTAACTTTCCATGTCGGTCTTTCGGCTGTCAGCGAACCTTCAAAACGAAGTGGGACACCCGAATTTTTCCTCGGTGCTTGAGTTCCATCCAGATCTTAAACGTCCCGACTTTGGGAAAAACCGCATCGAAGGAGAGTTCGGCGGTGTCTTTTGGGAATGCCCCACCCGTCATGGAAGCTCTCATGTACTCGGTGAGGTCTTCCAGAAAGGCCACGCACTGCCCAAGCTCTCCCAAATAAGGTTCGAGAGAGCTTAAAGGAATCGGTTTTCCATTTTGTGCGAGCTTAAATCTCAAAACCGCTACTTCGCCGACTTCAATATGAGCGGGCGTTTCGAGCTGAACGGCATAGTCTCCCTCTTTCCAGGTACGCGAGAGCGCGAGAGGCTTCGGCGCATCACCCTTGCCCACCGCTTGGATCGGCAAGAACGTCAGCTGCCCGGCTTCTCCCTTCGGCTTGAACTCACCGACTCCGAGATAATTGCCGCCCCGGGGAACAGCGAGCTCCTGCAGGTAGCTCCCGTCTTTCTTCGCCGTGGGGACTTCATGCTTGAACCAAACGAGATCTTGCGAGACCAAAATGAAATGCATCGCCTGCCCATAGACCAGATCGAGTGGCTTTACGGCGCCGTCACTTTTTCCCACGGGCCTCAGCGTAACCTTCGCGCTCTTTCCCGGAATCACTGGATCGGGCGTTAGCTGAATTTTTAGCTTCGACGGACGAGGAGCCCCTTGCTTCACGATGTCCATGCCGCAGACCGGGCATTTCCTAGGAGCCTCGTACGTCTTCGCGCCTTCGCATTGCATCGGGCACTGGTACACGTCGGCAAAAGCCGGAAGCGCGAGGCCCAGAAGAAAGACGAAGGATAAAACCCGGGCGATCACTTCGAATGGCGCTTGAGATCGGCCTGAACCATGAGCTCGATCATCTTATCAAACGAAACTTCTGGTTTCCAGCCGAGCTCTTTGTTGGCTTTGCTGGGATCGCCCAAAAGCTGATCCACTTCCGCCGGACGAATGAACGCCGGATCGAGCTTGATGTAGTCTTTGTACTTCAGGCCCACGCAGCCGAAAGCAATCTCGGCGAACTCGCGCACGGTATGCATTTGACCCGTGGCTACCACGAAGTCCTTCGGCGATTTTTCTTGGAGCATCATCCACATGGCACGCACGTAGTCGCCAGCGAATCCCCAATCCCGTTTGGAATCGAGGTTCCCCATGTGGAGCTCTTTGGCGAGGCCAAGCTTGATACGGGCGGCGCCGTCGGTGATTTTTCTGGTCACGAACTCGAGCCCGCGGCGAGGCGACTCGTGGTTAAAGAGAATGCCGGAGACGGCGAACATGCCGTAGCTCTCGCGGTAGTTCACCGTGATGTGATGGCCGAAAACTTTGGCCACGCCGTAAGGGCTGCGCGGATAAAACGGCGTGTCTTCCGTTTGCGGCACTTCGCGGACTTTGCCGAACATCTCCGAGCTCGACGCTTGGTAAAACTTCGCCGTAGGGCACTGCGCCCGGATGGCTTCGAGGATGCGGCATACGCCGATGGCCGTGAACTCCGCCGTCAAAACCGGCTGCTGCCAAGAAGTCGGCACGAAAGATTGAGCCGCAAGGTTATAGACCTCGTCTGGCATGACGGCCTTCACCGCCTGGCGAAGGGAAACTTCATCCAAGAGATCGGCCTGAAAAAATTGAATGCGGTTACGAATATGCTCGAGACGCTCGAAATTCTCCGAGGAGGAACGGCGGATGATGCCGTAAACCTGGTAACCCTTCGAAAGTAAGAACTCCGCCAGGTAAGATCCGTCCTGCCCGGTGATGCCAGTAATAAGCGCTTTCATGAAACCGTTTCCCCTGTGTTGAGTCCCATTCTAACCATCGAGCAACTTTTTCACCAATTCGTTTAGCACCTTCGGGTTCGCCTGGCCTTGCGTTTCCTTCATGACCTGGCCCACGAAGAAACCAAGAAGCTTCACTTTGCCAGCCTTGTAGTCGGTAAGCTGCGTGGGATTGGCTTCCATGGTCTTCCTGATGGCCGCTTCCAGAGCGCCCGTGTCGCTTATCTGGGTGAGGCCTTTCTCTTTAATGACGTCCCGAGGCGCTTTTCCCGCGGTGAACATGTCGTCGAAAACAGTTTTGGCGATCTTGCCGCTGATCTCACCCGACTCGATGAGCTGAATCAGAGTACCGAGATTGGCGCTGGTGACCGGCGTCGCTTCGATCTCTTTGCCAACGGCATGAAGGCGGCCCAAGAGCTCGTTCATGACCCAGTTGGCGGCGATCTTCGGCTGCTTGCAGACGGCGACCACTTCCTCGAAAAAGCGCGAAAGCTCACGGGAGCTAGTCAGCACGGCAGCGTCATAGCCCGATAAACCATGCTGCTCCGTGAACCGAGCCTTCTTGGCGTCGGGAAGCTCGGGCAGGCTCTTCCTGATGCTTTCCATCCAATCGTTCGTAATGAGGAGCGGCGGAAGATCGGGCTCCGGGAAATAACGGTAGTCGTTGGCCTCTTCCTTATCGCGCATCACTTCCGTGATGCCTTTTGCCGGGTCAAAGCTTCGGGTCTGCTGGCGGATCTTTTCGCCCGCTTCGACGGCCTGGATCTGGCGGTCGATCTCGTACTCGATGGCTTTCTCGACGTAGCGGAACGAGTTGATGTTTTTTAGCTCCGTGCGCGTTCCGAACTTCGTGGCACCCCGGCGCCGCACCGAAATATTCGCGTCGCAGCGGAAGCTGCCTTCGTCCATGTTGCCGTCGCACACATCGGCATACCGCAAAATGCTGCGCAATTTGCGCAAGTACTGGCCCGCCT
This sequence comes from Pseudomonadota bacterium, assembly GCA_043767805.1. Taxonomy (GTDB): domain Bacteria; phylum Bdellovibrionota; class FAC87; order UBA2466; family UBA2466; genus CAZZHG01. The sequence continues at coordinate 7,121 of JAYUGC010000186.1, forward strand.
CCTCGGCGGTGCGCATGTCCGGCTCGCTGACGATCTCACAAAGAGGCACGCCCGCGCGGTTCAAGTTCACGCGCGTGCCGGCGAAATCGTGCACGGACTTTCCGGCGTCTTCCTCGAAATGAATGCGGGTCAAACCGATCTTCTTCTCCGAGCCATCCTTTAACTGAATGGTGAGACTGCCGCCCGTGCAGAAGGGGCGCTCGTACTGGCTGATCTGATAGCCCTTCGGCAAATCGGGATAGAAATAGTTTTTCCGCGCGAAGATGCTTTCCTGATGGACCGTGCCGCCGACCGCGAGCGCCGCACGCACGCCGAGCTCGATGGCGCCTTGATTGAGCACCGGGAGAGACCCGGGCTGGCCGGTGCACACGGGACAAACTTGCGAGTTGGGCTCCATGCCGTAGAGATTCTGGCAGGAGCAAAACATCTTGCTGCGGGTCAGAAGCTGGGCATGCACTTCGAGCCCGATGACGGCCTCGTACTTCTCCTGAAGCTCACGCGATAAATTGCTCACTTGCCACCTCCCTTGAGAGGCGGAGGCAACTCAAAACCGCCGCGGGCTTTCTCGAACGCATGAGAGACTTGAAAGAGCTGCGTCTCTTCGAAATTGCGGCCGATGATCTGAAGGCCAATCGGAAGCTTTCGCTTGTCGAGCCCGCACGGAATTGAAATACCGGGAAGGCCGGCGAGATTCACCGGCAAGGTGAAAATGTCGGAGAGATACATCGTCAGCGGATCGCTCGTCTTTTCTCCCAATTTAAACGCCGTCGTCGGCGCGGTGGGAGAAGCGATGCAATCACACTGGGTGAAAGCCGCTTCGAAATCCGACTGAATGAGCGCGCGCACTTGATTCGCCTTCATGTAAAAGGCGTCGAAGTAACCAGCGCTCAAGGCGTAGGTGCCGAGCATGATGCGCATCTTGACCTCGGGACCGAATCCCTCACCGCGGCTCCTCATATAGAGGGCTTCCGCCGTGTCGGCTTTCGCCGTACGATGCCCGTAATGGACGCCGTCGAAACGCGCGAGGTTGCTGCTCGCTTCCGAAGGGGCGACGATGTAGTAGGTCGAAAGGGCGTACTTCACGTGGGGAAGCTTGATATCGACGATTTTCGCGCCTTCGCCCTGAAACGTGACCAGCGCCGCTTCGAAAGACGACCGCACTTCGGCGTCCACGCCTTCGAGCCAGTCGCGGGAAACGCCAATGCGCACGTTCTTTAGAGAATAATTCTGTAAGGCCTCCGTGTAGGAGGGCACCACCCGGCGCGACGAGGTCGCGTCTTTCGTGTGGTAGCCGGCCATCACTTCAAGCAAGCGCGCCGAGTCCCAGACGGTTCTGGTGATGGGCCCCACTTGATCGAGGGAGCTCGCGAACGCGACGATGCCGTAACGGCTCACTCGTCCATAAGACGGCTTCACGCCGACGACGCCGCAAAAACTCGCGGGCTGACGGATGGAACCGCCCGTATCCGTTCCGAGAGAAGCCACCGCATGACCCGCGGCCACCGCCGCGGCCGAGCCGCCCGACGATCCTCCCGGCACCCGGCTCGTATCCCAAGGATTGCGAACGGGACCGTAAGCGCTGTTCTCATTCGAAGAGCCCATGGCGAACTCGTCGAGATTCGTCTTGCCGACGATGAGCGCGCCCGCCGCCTCTAACCGCTCCACGCAACCGGCCGTATAGGGAGACACGTAACCGGCTAGGATCTTGGAGCCGGCCGTCATCTTCCAGCCCTTGCAAAGAAAGTTGTCTTTCACGGCAATGGGCACGCCGAAAAGAGGAAGCTTCGTCGAGGAATTGATTTGCGCTTCGAGCTCCTGCGCGCGCTTCATGGTGAGCTCGGCATTGATCTCGAGAAAATCGTTGTAGGTCGCGTTCTCTTTCTGGATCGCGTCCAAATAGTTTTTCGCAAGCTCGGTCGGAGAAAAACGCCGCTTGCGGTAACCGTCCAAAGTGCCGTGGAGATCGAGACTTCGAATGTCGCTCATGTGGTCTCCGCGTCCATCACGGCCGGAAGCAGAAACTGATTTGCTTCGGAAGCCGGAGCGTTGTCCACGAGGGCCGCCATGTTCGTAAAGGCGATGGCTTTGTCTTCGCGAAAGGCGACGACATCGTTGGGGATGTGGCGAACGAAGGTTTTCGAGGCCGCTCCCACTTGCGCCAGGTCGCGCACGTGATCCAAAACCTGGCTCAACTTCTTGCGGTATACCTCGACTTCGGGCTCGGAAAGCTCGAGTCGGGCGAGTTTCGCAATTTTAAGGACTTCCTCGCGGCTTAACATAGTTCGAGCACCATACCGCCTCTACCACCAATCGCCAAGCTGGACGCCGCTTCCGGGCACCGCGTCGACGACCCCCGGAACGCGAACCATCGGGCATTCCCGGAGTCCCATGCTTTGAGATGTCCAAGGACGCCAATACCGAAGCCGGCCGAGACCTAAAGCGGCGGCTCTCGCCGTCCCGGCCTCGACGCAACGGCCGCAATCTTCCTGGAGCCAAAGGGCATCGACCCGGTCGTGAATGGGATCGGGGGCCAGCGCCAAGACATGGGCGTGATCGGTCTCGAAAAACGTGTCTCCCGCCCAAGGTTTCTGCTTCAGGGAACCGAAGTAGCGAAACCGCTCCAGTTGCCAGTCCATGAGCTCACGATCGGGCTCGGGCCAAGCGGTGTGGGGAGGCGCTTGGGCGGCAAGGTCCGCGCGGGCCCACTTTTGGTACTCGAAAAAGGCGGTCGCGGGAATCGGCCGCAAGGGACCGCCAATCTCGCTCGCGGAAAAAACATCCAGCTCTTCATGGACGGTTACTTTGAAACCGAGGGTCTCGTAAAAACTGGGATCGATATCTGAAAAAAGGAGCGAGGCCCGGTCGGGCTCCGTCTTAAAGAGCTCGGTGAGAAGAGTTTTAGCGTACCCATGACCTCGGTGACTTTTGGGCGTCACAACCGAGGCGATAAGCCAGGCATCCCGTACCTTGTCTCCGACCTTCAAGCGAATCGAGACCGTATCGAGTGAGCTTAAGATTGCTTTGCCGTCTCGCCAGATCCAGGTTTGCACCCGGGACCGGCCGAACGGATGGGCGTAGAGACGGCGATTTCTCTCCAGGAACTGCTGGTCTGTGAGCCTGCCGCGCCATTCGAGAGCGCGCTCCCCGGCCAAGCTCTCGCGGTCGGCTTCGGTTCCGGCCTCGAGCCTCACTCGGATTCCCTTAGGGAGACGAAGCGGCTCGAGATCTTTTTCGGCCCACGGCTCACGAACTCGACGATGATTTTGTCCCCGTCGAGCTTACGCTTTACGACTCCGGAGCCGAAAATGGGATGGGTGACCTTGGCGCCCAAACGGAAACGGCTCGCCCCCTCGTCTTCGTCGTGGACCTGCGCGAACTCGTCGGGCTCGGCGTAGACTTGAGAAAAAGCCTCTTCGTGCTCACCCACCTCGGAAGAAGCGGGCGCGCCCGGCCTCTCCAGAAAAGAACGACGGCGCGCGAAATAATCGGCCTTCCTCATCTCGAGATACTCCGGCGGAACCTCGTCGAGAAAACGGCTGCGGACGCGGAAATGACTGTTTCCGAAGACGGTGCGGTTCTTGGCGAAAAGTAAGTAGAGTTTCTTTCGGGCGCGGGTCATAGCGACGTAGAAAAGACGGCGCTCCTCTTCCACGTTCGAAGGCTGTTCCTCTTCCCACGGGCGGACGCTGGGGAAGAGCTCCTCTTCGAGCCCTACAATCAAGACGAGATCGAATTCCAGACCCTTCGCCATGTGAATGGTCATCATGCGCAAAGCCGGCGCATTGGGATCGAACGTATCGATGCCGGAAACGAGCGCAATCTCTTCGAGGAAAGTCTCAAGCGTGATTTTTTGATCGGGTTTTTCAGAGCCCGAGCGCAGCTCGAATTCGACGACGCTTTGACGAAGCTCCGCCAAGTTCTCCAGACGATCTTGCGCTTCAGCCGTATTCTCGTCGATGAGCGACTTGCGGTAGCCCGTCTCGTCCAAAACGAGCGAGACCAGATCGCTGGGCAAAAGCCCTTCCTTCTGATTGCGAAGCGATTCCATCGTATCGAAGAAGCGCTTCAAGCTCTTCTTCGCGCGCCCGAGCTCGATGGAGTTATCCCCCTTGGGGCCGAGCGCCTCGCGCAGGAGCGCAAAAAGACTGATGCCCCGCTGAGAGGCTTGTTGCGAGAGGCGGTTCACGGTCACTTCGCCCACTCCGCGCGCGGGAACGTTGATGACGCGTCTGAGGCTCACGTCGTCGTCCGGATTCACGAGGAGCCGCAGGTAGGCGAGCGTGTCCTTCACTTCGAGACGGGAGTAGAACTTGAGACCACCGTAAATCTGGTAGTTGATGCCCTTACTGCGGAAGAGATCTTCCAGCACGCGCGACTGGGCGTTGGTACGGTAGAAGACGGCCACCTGGCCAAGCTGCACTCCGGCGTCGAGCCGGGCGCCCACTTCGTTAGCAACCTTTTGCGCTTCATCGTGCTCGTCGTAGCACTCGAGGAGCGTAATCTTTTCGCCCTCGACGTTTTTCGTCCAGAGCTTCTTGTCCCGGCGCTCCGTATTGTTAGAGATGACGTGGCTTGCCGCTTCGATGATGTTGGCGGTCGATCGGTAATTCTCTTCGAGCTTGAAGATCTGCGCGTTCGGATAATCTTTTTCGAAGTTCAGGATGTTGGTGATGTCGGCGCCTCGCCAGCGGTAAATCGATTGGTCCTCGTCGCCGACGGCGCAAAGATTCGCTTTCTCACCCGCGAGTAGCTTCATGAGGAGATACTGACAACGGTTCGTGTCTTGGTACTCGTCGACCAAAATGTACGGAAACCGATTTTGGTAGGCGGCCAGCACCCGGGGGTGCTCTTGAAAGAGCCGCACGGTCGATAAAATCAAATCCCCGAAATCGAGCGCGCTCGCCACCCGCAGCGATTCCGTATAGCGCTCCCAAACCCGCACGAAGGTCTCTTCGTAAAAGCCACCGAAGCCCGCCTCGTAGATGGCAAAATGAATGCCGTCGTTTTTGAGCTTATTGATCTTGCCCTGAATGGATTTGGGGGAAAACGCGTTGTCGCTGATGTTTAAATCCCGCAGACACGCCTTAATTAGGCTCAGCTGATCGCTATCGTCATAAATCGTAAAAGGGTTACCGAAACCCAGGTGCTTGATGTCCGAGCGCAGGATGCGGACACAGGCCGAGTGGAAGGTGCTTACCCAGAGATCGCGCTCGCTACGGATGTAGCCGGGAGCCATGCGGGTCGTCAGATCGTGGACCCGGTGGCGCATTTCGGCGGCGGCTTTATTGGTGAAGGTGACCGAGAAAATCGCCGAAGGATCGACGCCGTGCTCAAAAATAAGGTGGGCAATCCGATGGGTCAGCACCCGGGTCTTACCCGAGCCGGCGCCGGCCAAGATAAGGATCGGCCCGTCCCCCGCCTGAACGGCTAGCCGCTGCTGTTCGTTCAGCCCTTCTAGAAGATTTACGCTCACGGGGGCAAGCTAACCGTTTTTTGCCAGGGTGAAAAGAAAAGGGGCGAGCCCGCCTAAACCGTTCTCGTTCAAGCGAAGCTTGAACGCTGCCGGCTGGACTCGCCCCCAAACTTATAGGGTACTTTAGTTAGCCTTGTAACGAGAACAGGTGAGACGGCTGGTCTGCCGGCTCGCGCCCTGCGCCAAGATCAAGGTGCCGTACGCGTGCTCGCCTTCGGCGAGGACTTCGCGGCCTTCCTTGAACGCGATCTGCACGATCACCTTGGAGAGACCAGCGCGGCTGCCTTCCGCCGAGTATTGAACGACGTTCGACAGGTTGCGCTTGGAGATCTCAGCCCCTTTAGCGGTGAGCAAGGTTCCCGTGTTCTCATGGCTCACCACGAGGACGGCGGGAACGCGCGTTCCCGCCTCCGCGTGGGTATGGTTGTAGATCTTTACCCGGTAACCGTCCGGGCTTTCGCAGCGGAAACCGCTCGCGAAAACGGACGAGGAAAGACCAACGACGGACGCTAATACCAATTTGATTACAGATTTCATCGCACTACTCCCGTAGCTACTTTTATCAGCCGGTAAATTCAGCGCCCAACGCGCTGGTAAACCCCAGCTATCAACGGTGTTTAGGAGTTGTGCCTACTTGAGGTAGGCCAAGGAGCCGAAGAACGCGGTTGCCCGCGAAGAAGTACTCCTTGGTCCTGGTCCGAGGGCCAGTTCTTGATTTTGGATTGAAAATATTCGAGTGAAATCCACAACCCGACTGCAGAGCTACACTTTTGAAAAAAGGTCCGTCAAGGGCTTTGTTCTGGTACAACTATTCGGTGCGACTTTCCCTCGTTTTGCTGCTCTTTTTTGCCCTTGGTCTCGGCCCGTACGCGCAAGCGGCCCGGCGCTACCGAGCGGCTCCGAGACGTCCGGCCGGCATCTCCACCGACGACACGTTACAGAAAATCCTGTTCAACGAAGACCGGCGCATGGCAAAAGCCGATGTTTTGGTGCGCTCGCTGTCTCATCCCTCGGCCAAGGTCCGAAAAGCCGCGCTTCTCGCACTCGGCCGCATTGGGGACATTTCCGGCTTGGACGAAATGGCGCGCCTTCTCACTCGCAAGGACGTGAGCGACCGCGTGGACACGGCCTTCGCCTTGAGTCTCATTCCCGACGAAACCGCCGCGAAGATTTTGAGCCAGAACTTTCCCATGCATAAGGACCCGGAGACTCGCTCCGCCCTCTTGGAGGGTATCGGACGCACCGGCAATGAAAGCATCGTGCGCCTGATGGCGGAAACTCTGGGCACCGAGCCCAACTCCCGGCTTTTTCCCTCCATATATGAAGGCCTGGGACTGCTATGGAACCGAGACTCGGAAACCTGGGCGGTTCCCCCCGGCTTACTGAGCCATCTCCTTCGGGCGACTCAGAGTCACGGCAACGAGGCGACGCTTGCCGCTTTTGCCCTCTCCCGTTTCAAAAGCACGACGACGGCCCTCCCAGTGGAAGAGCTCATTACCGCCGCCAGTCTCGCGCCCAGCGAAGTTGCCCGCGCTTTCTTGGCCCGCGCCCTTACCAAAGTGCATAGCGCCACGGCCGTGGGCGTACTCGTCAAAGGCGCCGCCAATCTTTCCTCGGTGCCCGTGCGCGTGGAATCGATAAAGGCTTTGGGCTCCCAAGAGCCGACTCCGGAGTCGTTGCAGGCCCTAAACACCGCGTTCGGCGATGCGTATCAGCACGTCGTATACGAGGCGCTCATCGCCTCGGGAAAGCTCGGCGTGAAAGCGGCGGCGCTCAGCGGAGCCATCGCCGGCCTGTGGACCAAGTCCCGTTCCACCTGGATCAAGGGAACCGCTTTGAATACGCTCGCGCACATCGACCCCGCGACGGCGCGCACGGAAGTTTTGAAAGCACTCGGTAGCCCGTCTTCGCCAAATTTCACGGACGCGATTTTGGCGCTGGGAGTCCTGGGGCAACCCTCCGACGTTCAGCTTCTGACGGGTTATTTGGGAAACACTTCGCTGCCGATAGCCACCGCTGCCGGCGAGGCTTTGAGCTTCGTCGATGCCGCGACTCTTGCGGTCGAAGTTCAAGCCGCCCTCAAACTTTCCTTGGACCGGGCGGACGCGAATCTCACTACCGTAGTGGCACAGCTCGCGACTCAGAACCAGTGGCAGGATTTCGCGCCTTCGCTCGCCGCGACTTATCCGAAGCTCACCTCGGCGGAGCAGCTCGAAGCGAAGATCGCCGTGCTCGCCGCGCTGGGAAGCTTGGGCGATACGTCGTCGGCGCACTTGGTTCTCGCCGCCGTTAGCGATCGGGAAAAGCTGGTGGTGGAGGCCGCCGTAAAAAGCACGCGCCTTCTCATGGAAAAAGTGCTGACGGAGGGCTCGGGGGGCGTGCCGGAAAAAGAGAAAGCCAATATCGAGGCGGCGGCGAAAGCTTACAAGGGCCAGAAAGAAAAGTTCCTGGCCGATCGCATTCCGCTAAACAGCAAGGTGGAAGGAAGCGCTCCGCTTCTGTCCGCGGTGACCGGCGCCACGTCGGTGCGGGTGGTATTGAAAACCACGCGCGGCGAGATCCACCTGAAGATGCTCTCCGTCGCTCCTGTAACGGCTTATAATTTCGTCCATCTAGTGAAGACGGGCTTTTATCAGAACAAGATTTTCCACCGGGTAGTGCCGAACTTCGTGGTTCAAGGCGGCGATCCCCGGGGCGACGGCTTCGGCGGGCCGGGCTATCTCATTCGCGACGAAGTCTCTCGCCGCAAGCACGATCGCGGCACGGTCGGCATCGCCACCGCGGGTAAGGACACGGGCGGCTCGCAGTTCTTCTTCAACCTCGCTCCGAACTATCATCTAAACGGCCGCTACACCGTATTTGCCGAGGTAACCCAAGGCATGGCGGTCGCCGATCACCTCGAAGCGGGCGATAAAATTCTGTCCGCGCGGGTCTACTAGGCCTAGATGTAGTTACCGCTCTTGATCTTCTCGAGGATGATCTTCTCGGGCATCGTCGGATCCCGAGGATCGACGGTGAAGAACGCTTGCTGCTCGCAACGTCGTTTGTTGGTGAGCAGCCACGTCAGAATCTTGGAGAGCCGGGCATTCTTCTTATCCTTGAAGAAAGGGTCGTTCTTCAGCGCGTCCGCGGCTTTTTTAAGCGCGCGGGCTTCCTGAATGTCGTTCTCTCTCACGGGATAATCGTTCAAGTCGTACTTCTTGATGTCTTCCGGCAGCACGCCCAGAAAATGCACGTCGGGAGCGCTGAAGTCGGAGTTACGAATCAAGCTCGCCGCCGAGCCCGCCTTTAACGTGCGGTAGATGTTCTGCATCGTATAGGCGTCCAGATCTCCGAAGAAGAAGATCGGCACCTTGAGCTCGTGCTGAATCAAATGCACCCAGCCGCGTACGGCGTTACTCGGCACGCCCTGGGCGCCGAGAAGAATCGCGTTGTTGCGTTTGCAAAAGCCGTTCGCGACGAAAGTGTTCGCCGTGCCTTCCGACTCCACCACCAGGCAGAAATCGATTTTCTTTTTGGCCTTGAGCTTCAAGCTCTGAGGGCGGTTCTTCGGCTGAAACGGGGTCGTTCCCATATTGCCGAGCTCAACTACCGCCTTCGTTCCGTCGGGAAGGGTTTCCGTGACGACGAGATTGTTGCAGTAGGTCTGTCCGCCGCGATCGTTGGCAAAACAGTTCAAGTCTTCGCGGTAGCACTCCAGCATTTCGCAGATGAAATCGATGACCGAATCGCTTTCGGTCTGATCGGCAAAATCCAAAGCTTTGAGCTCGGGGTTATGCTTAATTTCACCTTTTGAGATGTAGTAAATTTCGCGCTTGGTGTTCACCGCGCCGGTATCGAGGTTTCTCAGAAAAATCTCGAGGAGAAAAATCGCGCGCGACATCTTCTGCACGGAAGAGACGTTCAGCTCGGAACGCACCATCTTGTCGCCGGGAGTGAGATACCCGACCTTCTGCGAGTAGCGCGCATTGTCGAGGGAGCACTTGATGGCTTCCAGCACCGGGCGCCGCGCGTTCTCCAGATCGCTCAGCATCTTCAGACAGGTGTCTTTCGAGACCTTGATTACGTCTGTATCGCCTCTCATTTATGGGCCTCCGGTTGGCGTTTCGCGGTTTTTTTGGTGGCTGCCTTGGCCTTCTTAGGCTTCGTGGCGGCCGCGGGCTCGGCGCCTTCGATCACGTCTTCGATGGAGTCGCCTTCGGCGGCGGCCGCGGCTCCTCCCTCGTCATCCCCGCCTACCATATGCACTTTGCCGGCTGCTTTGGCCTTTTCGAACTCTTGCACGGACTCGTGGAGCTCTTGCTTGGCCTGGTTGATCTCACGGCCCAGAAGTTTCACAAGGCCTTCGGTCGCCTTCTTCTTGCGAGCGTCCGAGGAATTGGTAATGCGGCAAAGGGTTTCGACCAGGATCGGGCAGAACTGCTCGATGTGCTGAAGTTTCTTCTCGAGATCGGCTTCGCGCGATTCCTTGCGGATATGGCGGGAAAGGCGCTGGCCGGCCTGAATGAGAGCGCGCCGGAACTCTTCGACGAGCTCGTCACTCGCGTCGATGGTTTCCTTGGACGCGTTTTTAAATTTAATAAACGGTGAAACGATGGATACGGCGACGACATAAGGGCCGATCGGCAACCCGCCTTTGGGTTGGTTCAAGCCGTAGGTGCGCCACTGTACGGAGGTGATCGACTTCACGATCGCGCACGCCGCTTTATCGAACTGTAACGGCACCCGGTTCGCGAAACGAAGCACCGTGACCGGTCCCTCTTCTCCGTCGGCTAGCCGCTCGCCGCCGCTCTTTAAGCGCGCGATGGCGATCTCTACCGCCACCGGCTTGAAATCGCAGATGCACGGCTTACGCGTGACCACCGAGAAGAAATCCACTTCACCGAGGCGACGAATACTTTTCGAAAGCGGTTCTTCGCCAATGGTCATGACCGACTTGGTGCTCGGCGCCATGAGCGTCGTCTTCTGGATGGCCGCGAATACGTCTTTGAAATTGGCCTCGGTCAGCTTGTTGCATGGCTGCTCCAGCCATTTCTTCTGAAGACCGCTTTTGACGAACTCGCCGATGATGTTGTCGGTGACCCGGGAAAAGCCCGTCTTTAAAAAAGCACGCAGGGTGGAGCGGCCGAAAATGTGAGAGTGGGCGATGAACTCGCCGAGCTTCATGGTGTGCGGATGCGGCTCGGTTGCCGGCGGAATCTCCGGGACCACACTCGAAACTCGCGGCACGTTGACCCAATCGGACTCCGGCACCTTGTACTTCAAGGATAGGTGCGGGTTCACGAGGGTGTTACCCAAAAGATACGTGAGAATACCGCCTTCGCCGTTCAGTTGAATGCGGCCATCGACGAGAAATTCCACGGAAACGCCGTGAGACTTATCCCACTTCACTGCTTCCTTCGTCTTGATGACACCCTTATTGTTACGGATGTCGACTTCCACCGTCACTCGCCAAGCTTGGCGCATGGCTTTCGTCTTAGTGGTGACGATAACGCCCTTGGCGCTCGTCAGCTGCGCCCAGGTCGTGGCAGCCGAGATACCGATTCCTTGCTGGCCGCGCGAACAACGGCCACGGCCGAACTTCGAAGACGCGAGGTACTCGCCGAAAACTTTGGGCACGTCTTCGAGATCGAGACCCGGGCCGTTATCCTCGACGAAGACCCGAACGAGATCGGTGTTCTTCATCGTACCCGGACCCTTGCGCTCGATCTCGACGGTGATTTCGGGAAGAATCTCGTGGTCCTCACAGGCATCCAAAGCATTGTCCACGGCCTCTTTGAGGGTGGTGAGAACGGCTTTGGTGGGGGAGGAAAATCCGACTTGCTGTAAGTTCTTGGAAAAGTATTCGGCGGTGCTGCTTGAAGTGATCTTCTGTTTCGCCACGATGTCTCTGCTTTCCTCGAAAGTGAGTTAAGTTACCTTAATATACCGGCTTGTCATCCTCTCGGGACAGACCCGATCATCGCCGAACCCATCTAGTATACACAGGCGGCACACTCAGATAATCGACGCCTTGCGGCGACAACTCCGAAAAATGCCGTTCTATCGACGATATTTTCTAAGTTATCGTCGACAAAATTGCTCGCACCTCGAAAGAGGAAGCTCCTAATTGTGAAGGAACCCACACAATGGGCACTCCTAAGTCCAGGCTCGCCCTGTATACCGCCAGTACACGTGACCAAAGACCCACCAAAAGAGATAAATATATGATATTATAAGTATTTCATAGACTGGTGTGGCCCCCGTATTCGGGCTGTATAGGGGGGTGGGACCTAGCTTCCAGGCTTCGTGCGGGGAGCGCCGTGGCACCCCGCTTGCAATTTAACCCTTCTGAATACGCCCCAGTCCCACTCACCTTAGTTACCGCACCACAAGATTCACACTTAGAACCGAGGTCGTTTGATGAAGCACTCGCTTTGGAAAACTCTTCTTCTCGCTTCCGTACTCACCTCAGTGGGCGCGCTGGCCGAATCTTCCCATAAGCTTTTGCGGCCCAAGAAAATCGGACGCCGCGTGGCGAGCTTGGAAACCAATAGCGACGCGAGCTATAGCGAAACGGAAGAAAAATCCCCCAAAGCCTCTCGCTCTTTTTATCTCCGCTTGGGTCTCACGGCCGGCATGGGAACTTCTTCGGGATCCGAAGTCGCCACCGCCTCCGAGTCCGGCGAGGTTTCCGACTCAGGAATTTCCTTCGGCTTGAGTGCGGAATTGACGGCTTATCGCTACTTCGGCGCCGAGCTCGAGGCGACCTCGGGCCTCAAGGCGAATCAGGCGACGACGGTGGGCGCTGAAAATCCTTTCACCCAGACGCGTAGCCGCACGGTTTCTTCCGCCATGGCGAACTTGAAAGCCCAAGTGCCCTTCCAAATGGGCGGGGTGAAAGTCATCCCGAAAGCCGGTCTCGGTTTCGGTCTCACTCAGCTGAACGAAGCCGTGAGTTTGGATACGTCTTCGACCCAGACCCAAGCGCGGCTCAATGTCCCTTACGTCATCGGCGGACTCGAAATCGTTCCGGCTCGCCGCTGGGTGCTTTTCGTGGATTTCGCGAAATCGATCGGTGGCTCGGGCGTCATCGCCTTCAGCAACTCCGAAAGCGAAGAAGGCTTGAAGAACGTGGGCCTCACTCGGTTGCGGGCTTCGGTCGCGTATCGATTGAGCCCGGCCTGGAGCGTGGGAGGACAGTTCATCCGCCGCTCGCTTGGTTTCTCCCAGCCGCTCGGCGACGGAGACGTGAGCTCGGTCATCCTTCAAAACCAGTTTCTCGGCTTAGTGCAGCTTGATCTCTAACGCTGAAAGGATTTGCTTCATGAGTCGCTTCTCAAAAATTCTCAGCTTCGCCTTAGTGACACTCCTGGTGTCGGCCAACGCCTTAGCGGAGTCCTTTCCCTCGGACGACGCGGCTCAGAGAGCCAAGATTGAAAGCCTTTTGGATAAAGAAATCGGCACTCGCCGCAGCGAACGACCGGCTACCAGCGGCCGCCGCGGTTATCGCTACAACGCCGAAACCGGATATGCTGCCGATAACAAACCCCCCAGCCGCGATTACTCGGCGGATGCCCGCCGCAATGAGCGCGCCCGTACCTTTGCTGACCCGTACCGCTCCAATGAAAAGTCCCCAGTCAGAGCTTTCTCCGGAGACTCTCCGGCGGAAACCATGGTCGGCGGCGCGGCACCCGAAGAAGCGGCTCCCGCTCGCAAACAACGGTGGCGGGTCGAGGGCGAAATCTGGAACTCGCCGGCTCCCAAAGCGAAGACGGAAGCGCCTTCCAACTACCCTTTCGATTCTCAAGATCGCGCTCCCGCCGGTGATTTCGCCGCCGCTTTCGACAACGGCAACAAGCCCAAGGGCAACAAGTCCCGTCAGGCTTTGCTCAACGTGAAGAAGTGGATGAATACCGAAGATGAAAAAGCCGCTCGCGCTACTGCCGAGAACGAAGACGATTTTCCCTCGGTCCATGATTACAACGCCCGCATCGGCCTGCTCGGCGGCATGAGCAGCCTCAATAGCTCCACAGCCACCACCGAGGCCGCTCCGGCGAACTTGTTTCTCGGTCTTTTCACCGACGCGCACTTCGGTCAGTACTTTGGCGCCGAGGTCGAAGGCTTTTACGGCATCGCGCCGAAGATTCAAGAAGTCGACGTGAACTCCGCTGGCGTGACCACCTCGGACACCACCCGCTCCGTGCAGCACATGGGCGGCATGCTGGATTTGAAGGTCCGGTACGCGATTCCCTTCGGTTCCGTCTCGGTGGTTCCGAAGTTCGGTCTCGGATACGGCTTCGTGTCCTTGACTGCGAATGCCTCTTCCGCGAGCGGCGAAAGCTCTTTGAAGCAGGCCGTGAGCGGCCTTTACTGGATGACGGGCGTCGACATCATCCCGAGCGATTCTTTTTCTCTGGGCATCGACTACTCGGCTTCCCTCTCGGCGAGCGGCTCGGCGACGGAAGACAAAGGCGGCACGGTGACGAGCCAAGCCATCGAAGGCGCGGCCTATAACCGCCTCCGCATCGGTGCTTACGTCCGGGTACTTACCAAGGTTTCTCTCGGCGCGCAGTTCATCTTGCGCAACCTCACCGCGGGCTCCGCGGGAGCCGCGAGCGTGAACGGCACTCTCAGCAAGTCGAACGAGGGCTTGAGCCAAATGCTCGGCGTGCTGATGTTCCAGCTCTAATCTTAGGAGGTAAGGGCCTACCTTTTAAGATTCGGACTATGGGGCTAGCGGCGATCGATCGGAACGTAATCGCGCTTAACGGGACCCGTGTAGATCTGTCGCGGACGGCCAATCTTGGAGTCCTTCGCTTCGATCATCTCTTTCCACTGCGCAATCCAGCCCGGGAAACGACCCAGCGCGAACATCACCGTGAACATATCGGCCGGGATGTTGAGCATGCGGTAAATGATACCGCTGTAGAAGTCGACGTTCGGGTAGAGCTTGCGCGAGACGAAGTAATCGTCCGAAAGCGCCACTTCCTCGAGCTGCTTGGCGATGTCAAGGAGCGGATCTTTGAGTCCCATGCGCGCCAGCACCAAGTCGCACTCGCGCTTGATGATCTTCGCGCGGGGATCGAAGTTCTTGTAAACGCGGTGGCCGAAGCCCATGAGCCGCACGCCGGCTTCCTTGTTCTTCACGCGATCGACGTACTTCTTCACGTTGCCGCCTTCTTGGCGGATTTGCTCGAGCATCTCTATGACGGCTTGGTTCGCGCCGCCGTGGAGCGGGCCCCAAAGCGCCGAGATACCGGCCGAGACGGAAGCGTAGAGATTCGCGCGGCTAGAGCCCACCATGCGCACAGTGGAGGTGCTACAGTTCTGCTCGTGATCCGCGTGGAGCACGAGAAGGGTGTCGAGCGCTTTCGCCATTTCGGGGATGACCTCGTAAGGCTCCGCGGGAACGGCGTGCATCATCTTCAGGAAGTTCGAGCAGAAGTCTAAGCTGTTCGTCGGGTAGATAAACGGCTGAGAGATGGCTTTTTTGTAAGACATGGCCGCGATGGTCGGCGCTTTGGCCAAAAGGCGCGCGATGGAAAGCTCCATCGAAAGCTGGGTGTCGGGCATGTCTTGGTAAAAGGTCGAAAGCGTATTGATGGCCGCCGACAAAGTCGCCATCGGATGGGCGTCCCGAGGGAAGCCGTCGAAGAAATGGCGCATGTACTCAGGGATCATCGTGTGCCGGGTCAGGTTGGTCTCGAAAACCTGGAGCTCCTGACGGTTGGGCAAACGGCCGTAAATCATGAGGTACGTGACTTCGACGAAAGAGGATTTCTCGGCGAGCTGTTCGATGGGATAGCCGCGGTAACGGAGGATGCCGTTCTCGCCGTCCAGGAAGGTAATCGAGCTTTCGCACGATCCGGTATTCATGTACCCGGAATCGAGGGTGATGAGACCCGTGCGGCTTCGTAGCTCACGGATGTCGATTCCCTTCTCGCCTTCCGTCCCCTCGACGATGTCGAAGGTATATTCTTTATCGCCGATACGAAGGACTGCTTTTTCTGCCATAACGACCTCTTAATTAAATGAACGCGCAATGACCAGCACATCCGTTTAAGGCGCCTACCGGTTACCATAAATCCAGACGGCTTGAAACTTCCCCGTTACCTAGTCTTTAGCCTTCATTCCGGAGCGCTTGGCCAAGGATTTAGCGCGCTTCGTGGCCTGTACGATCGCCTTGATGATCGTGACTCGGAGCTTACCCTCCTCGAGCTCTAGAAGCCCGTCGATGGTGCAACCAGCCGGGGTCGTCACTTCGTCTTTAAGCGCAGCGGGATGCCGACCCGTAATCTGGAGCATGCGGGCGGAACCCAAAACCGTTTGAGAGGCGAGCTCGGAGGCGAGCTCGCGCGGGAGGCCGACCTTGATGCCGGCTTCCGTCATGGACTCTAAAATCAGATAAATATAAGCGGGACCGCAGCCAGACAGGCCGGTGACCGCGTCCATGTGTTTTTCTTCCACTCGGACCAGACGGCCCACGGGAACGAAAACGGATTTCACTCGCTCCCAGTCGCGCTCGCTACTCGCGGCGTTCAAACACGCGGCCGTGATGCCTTCGCGGACGAAGGCGGGCGTATTGGGCATCGCGCGCGCGATCGGAACGGCTTTCTTCGAGAAGTTGCCGAACTGAGAAAGCGAGATGCTCGCGATGATGGAAATCAAAGTGTGATCGGGCGTGAGCCGAGGGCCAATCTCTTCCATCACCTCGGCGGCTTGCTGAGGCTTCACCGCGAGAATGATCGTGGAGCAGGAGTCGACGAGCTCGCGGTTGTTTTTGGAAGGAGCCAGCGAAAACTCGGCTTTCACTTTTTCGGCGCTCGCCGCGGTCCGGGAGGTGAAGGTGATTTGTTTCGCCGAGAAGGTCTCTGATTCGAGCCACCCCTTGGCGAGACAACGCCCCATGCGACCAAAGCCAATGATGCCGATGCGAGAAGTGTCTGCTGCCATGAGGGAACATTCTCCCACAGGACCTAGCCTACTGCCAGGGGGGCGGCGGCAGGTCTTTCTTTGGCGGGCGAATGCCTTGGCGGGAGAGCGTGTAAGTTTCCGACCACCCGGTAAGTGCAACGAGCAAAGAAGCCTCGCGGGCTTCTAAGTCCTTGCGTAACGCCGGGTAGACTTTCGCGGCGGGACAACGAGGCTTGCCGGTCCAAGGCGGCCGCGTGAAGAACCGAACTCGGTGCGTCCGGGTCGCCGTACGCGGCTTCACGGTGAGCTCGCTCAAATGGGGGCCGAACTCAAAATCCTGCCGGGTCACGAAAGGCGCCGCGTCCGCCGCGGAATCGGCTGGAAAGACGATCCCGAACTTTTCCCAGTCGGATTTTTGAATGCCGTCGGCGCCGACGTCGGCGTACATGAAACGAACCGCCTCGCCCGAGGTCGAGCCGTGTTCCGCCATGGCTTGAATGGCTTTTGGAAACTCTTTCTCAATCCACACCGGCAGGGTCGCCCCTGAAGGGAAAGACACGGAGCTAACTCCGCGCACTTCCAAAAGACGTTCCCACGAGAGGGAGTAAAGCGTGATGGTCTCGCCCTTCTTGAGAGAGAGTTTTGGTAGCAATAAGGAGATATTCTTTGCTTTGATCTTGGGAAGCACGCGCGCTTCGGGGGATGGGGCGGACGCCAAAGGCTGAAGGATCTTCGCTGGTGGCGGCAAGAGACAAGGGTCCGCATCGGGCTTTTCGAGAAGGACGGGATCGGTCGCCTTATCGAGCAGAATGCCCTCTTCAGCCGAGGCGGTTTCGGCGTACGGCCCGCTATTCCCATCGATGTAAATTAGGACCAACCGGGCCTCGGCCCGGGCCGCCAAAAAGAAGGCAAAAAGGATAAGCGCGAAGGGTTTCATGCCTGGATAACCCTATGGTATAGCTTGGGGCCTTGGGCGGCTAGCTCAGTTGGTTAGAGCGTCGCGTTTACACCGCGAAGGTCCACGGTTCGAGCCCGTGGCCGCCCACGCTTTTGCTCCGCAAAAAGCGAGAGATCAGTTCTAGATCTAGAGATCAGAAAATAGCCCGGACAAGACAGGGGCAAGAGGGAGCGAAAGTCGTGCCACTCATGCTCATACTAGATCTAGAACTCATGCTCCTTTCCCCTCGCATGCTCCCCTCTCATTCTTGTGCTAATTCCTTCGCCCCGGTAATACCCGCCAATGCCGTTTCCATTTGAAAACCTAAACGCCTACCAACAGTCCCTAAAAGTCGTAAGCCTGGCCCAAGACGTCTGTTCCAGAAACAAAGATAAGTCTCTATTACGCCTTTTCGACCAATTCACCCGCGCCGCCTGGTCAATCCCATTAAACATCGCCGAGGGAAACGGACGCTGGCATAAGCCCGACAAAAAACAATTCTTCTGGGTTGCCCGCGGCTCAGCCTTTGAATGTGTCCCAATCATTCAAATTCTCAAAGAAAGAGGCGTCTTGGATCAGCCGACTTACGCACACTGTTACTTCCTGCTCGAAGAAATCTCCAAAATGCTAAGCGGACTCATAAAGTCAGTGGACTTAGAAAAGACATAAGAGCGACCGAAAACTCGTGATAAAAGCAGCTCCCCACGAGTTGCACATGCGATTTGAGACTTTAAAAACGGAGCGACTTACCCTACGCCGGCTGCGAACCGAAGACGCGGAGATTTTGGCGAATTACCGCAATCTTCCGGATATAGCGCGGTTTCAAAAATCGTACACTGTCACCAAGGCCCACGCTTTGATCCAGGAAATGGCGAAGTCGGACCCCTCTGAAAAAGGAAAGTGGTTTCAATTTGCGATTGAGCTCACGGGAAACCGTTTAATCGGAGATATCGGCTTTCTCAATACGGATGAAAATCGAAAAAACTGGGTTGGATTCACTCTCGTTCCCGAATACTGGCATTGTGGCTACGCGGCCGAAGCCGTCCACGCGGTTCTCAAATACTATTCGGGTCTGGGAATCTCTTCTATTTGGGCGTCAACAGATCCCGAGAACTTCGCTTCTATGAAACTGTTGAAGACGCTTGGATTTGCTCTTGTCGAATCGAAGTCAGACGACGTGCTTTTTTGCCGCGAGACATGATAATTTACCGTTCGAATGTTCGGCAACCTTGGACCAATCGACGCTTCTCTTTGGCCTTCCCTTGAAACAAACGAGCGCCCTTACGCTGGGCTCGCCACGTCTTTTCCCGGCGATGTTCATTACCGGGGTGAAATCGAAGGTAAACTTCCCGCTTCCTTACGCGGAACACTTTACCGAAACGGCCCTGGCCTTTTTGATCGGGATGGACGCCGCAAAAGAATGATCCTCGACGGCGACGGCCTCGCCGAAAGCTTTCATTTCGACGATAAGGGCGTGGATTTCTCCGCGCGCTTCATTCGCACGCCGAAATACGTCGAGGAAGAAAAAGCCGGGCGATTTCTGCACCCGACATGGTCAACTCTTTCTCCCGCTGGCTGGTGGCGCAACCTCGGCCTAAAAGTCCAAAACCAAGCAGGTATCACCATCTGCGAATGGGGAGGCCGCGTCTTCGCTTTCGACGAAGGACAAAAACCGGTGGAGCTCGATCCCTTCACGCTCGGCACGCGAGGCGAAGTGAATATTGTCCCGGGTCGCCCGGAAGTCGCCTTCCAAGCGCACTTCAAGTGGGGAAAGCGCTCGAAAGAATGGATCCCCTTGTCCGTAAATTACGGCAAGTCCATGACCGCCGAAGCCTTCTTTTTCGACGAGACCGGCCAAGCTAAGGGCAGTCAAAAAGTAAACTTACCGCGCGCGGTTTACATCCACGACTGGTTCGCGACGGAAAAACATCTCATCTTTCTTTTACACCCTGGTTTCGTAACGCTGGGAAGTTACCTAAAGCTTCTTACGGGATTTTTGACCTTCGCGGAAAGCGTCCAATGGAAGCCGCAGGAAGGAAACGTCATCGCCGTCGTCGAGCGTGGCTCCGACAAACCACCCCGCCTTTTTGAAACCGACGCCCTCTGGATGTGGCACTCGGCCAATGCCTACGACCGCAAAAACGAAATCGTTTTGGAATTTGTCGGTGACGCGAGCGGTGGCGGCATCGGCACCACCGATTCCGGCTTCTATCACATCATGTCCGGCAAGGAGCCGTCGGTCGGCGGCCCCGCCACTTCGCTTCTCTATCGGTACACCTTGAATCTTTCCAACGGGACTTGCCGACGAGAAACGGTCACGGACGGCGGTAACTTCGAAATGCCCTTTCTCGATCCCGATGATCGCGCCCTGCCCCATCGCTACGTTTACGTAACGAAAGCCGACTCCGATCAGCTTTTTTGGTCTTCCGTCGTGCGCGTGGACGCGACGACCGGCGCGACGAACGCTTTTCATTTCGGGAAAGGCTGCTTCTGCACGGAGCCCGTGTTCGCGCGGTCTCTCGAGGGCGGCTGGTTGCTCACCGTGGTGTACGAGCACGCAAAACGAAAGAGTTATCTCGCCATATTGAAGGCCGATCGCCTGGAAGACGGCCCAGTCGCGAGAGTGCGCTTACAGCACGCTCTGCCGCTCAGCTTTCACGGCTCGTTCTCGGCCGCGCGCTGATAGAGGACGACGTCGCCCTTTTTAATCGTCTGAATGAGCGCCGTCGTTTGCCAAGGGCAATACGTCTTCACGGAGTTCATCCAGTCGTCGAGATGGGTCTCGAGATAAGAAAAATCTCCGTCGCATACTTCCGTCGTCATATCGTCGAAATGAATGGTGCCGGGCTCCAGACAATAGGGCCATTTGTGCCGCTCTCCGGCCGCGCACTTAACCACGGTTCCCGACAAAATGCCGACCGCGGGATTGCCGGAGGGATCTTTAGTGACGGCCGCTTCCGAAAGATAACCTTCGAAAGACTTCACGCCTTCCGTGTTAGTGAGTGGCATTTCCACGACGAATGTCCGGTCGGGCCAGCGGGTGTCTTTTAGAACGAACTCGTACCCCGTCTTTTTTTCGGCTGGGGTCGCGGGCCCCTCCACCACTACCGTTCCCGGGTCCTTTTTCGCGCAAGCCAGGGGAAACAGAAAAACGGGCACCAAGAGAATCTTCGCAAGTGCTTTCACGAGGACAAAAGTATCCCGTTCGCCCCCAAAATTCGAGCCGTATCGATTATTTTTTAATGAGGCCGAGAACCGCCTGGGGACTGCACGCGTCGAAGCCCGCGGGAAGCTCGAGCTTCGAGGCCTTCGAGAAATTCTTGTTGAACGACCGGAAGATCGCCGGATCGAACTTGCCCGGCTGCATGCCGAACATGCAGTTCATCGCCTCTTTCGGCGAGATGGCCTTGTGGTACGAGCGGTCCGTCGTCAAAGCATCGAAGACGTCGGCGATGGTCACGATACGGGCAAGATTATTGATGTCCTCGCCCTTGAGTCCATTCGGATATCCGGTCCCATCGAAGTTCTCGTGATGCTGATAGACGACGAGGCGGCTCAAGTCGGGGACGCAACCCACGTGCTCGAGGCAATCTCTGCCCGTCGTGGGGTGGCGCTTAATCTCTTCCCACTCGCTCGGCGTGAGGGCGCCTTTTTTATTAATGACGTTCGAATCGATCTCGCGCTTTCCGATGTCGTGGAGAAGGCCGCCGAGACCGGCCGCAATCAGCATGTTCCGATCTTCACCGAAAATCCGGCGAGCCAACACGATGGAGTACACCGCCACGTCGACGCAGTGGTTGTAGGTGTAATAATCATGACGAGAAAGGTTCATGAGCGAGCTGACCGCTTCCATGTCGGCGGTCAGAAAGGTGACCATTTCCTCGACGAGATTCGAGGCTTCATTGATCACATGGCCCACTTCTTTTTTCGTGAAGAGATCGTTCACGTGCAGGAACGCGGACTCTTTCAAAAACTTGCCCTTCATCTCGGAAGAGGAGTCCGGATCGTGAACGATGTTGATGAGCGAGTTGCGGTAAATCGAGCGCTCATCGTTGGCGACTAAAAACTTCTCGCCGCCGTGGCTAAACAGAAGCGTCATGCGGTCCGTGGTGAGCACGTCCCCTTTGCGCCGAAAGAGCACCGGCTTTCCCGCGACGTACAGATAGAGATCGAAAAGCAGTGGGACCTCGGGGGTCACGCTGGTGATTCGGATCTCGAAATACTGCGCCAGGTTCTGATTGAGTTCTAAGAGTGATTGCATAGGCCCGCCTGTTTGCTTATCGGAAGGCCTGCCCGAAAATTAGATGTCTAGAAACATGGAGATAACCGCAGGTTTCATGGCGGAGTGCCGCTTGAAGTAGCGTCTAAGCTCGATGCGCACCGCTTCCGTGAGGTCAGGCTCCTGATAGAGCTTGGGATAACGGTCTTCCAAATGCTGCTCCGCTCCTTCGATGACTTCCATAATGTCTTCGCCGGGCGCCATGAGAAGGCCGTATGTCGCGATGCGTGGCGGATGAACGAGCTTCTTTCGGTTACCCGCCTTCATCAGTAACGTGCAGAAAATAATACCGGTTTTCGCTAGTGCCGCGCGTTGCGTGAAGAGAGAGGGGTCCCCGTCCATGTAAGACCCGCTGACGATGATTCCCTTCTGCAACGGGTGGTTTTCGCCGAGCGTTATCTCGGTTTTGGAGACTTCAACGGACTGACCGTCTTCGACCACGCAAATATTGTCGGGGTCCACGCCATTGGCTTTCGCGAGCTTCGCGTGCATGGCGAGGTGTCTGAACTCCCCGTGAATGGGTACGAAGAACTTAGGCCGGCAGGCTTTCAGCATCATGCCCAGCTCTTCCTGAAACCCGTGCCCCGAAACGTGAATGTGGCTGATCGATTCATAAGTCACTTCCGCGCCTTGGCGGTAGAGGTGATCGATCATGCCGGTAATCGCTCTTTCGTTGCCTGGAATGAAACGGCTCGAGAGCAACACGCGATCGGAAGGCTTGATACGAAAACTCTTGTGACTACCCGTCGAAATGCGAACCAACGCCGACTGAGGCTCCGCTTGGCTTCCCGTCAGCAAAACCACGACTTTGTCGTCTGGATACTCGTCGATGTTCTCGATGAGCACGATGGTGCTCTCGGGCAGCTTCATCGAACCCTGCTCGTGCGCGATGTGCACGTAAGAGTGCATGCTGCGCCCTTCGAACGCGACCGCCTTGCCCTGGCTTTTGGCGAGCCAAAGCAGGTTTTCGATACGTCTAATGTTGGACGCAAAGAGCGCGACGAGAAGCCGCCCCTTCTGCTCCTTAAAGATAGTCTCGAAAGAATTGACCACTTCCTCTTCGGAAATGGTGTGCCCCCGGCGCTCGGCGTTCGTGCTGTCCGACAATAAGAGCTGCACGCCCTTGTCGCCCCACTCTTCGAACGCGGCGAAATCCTTCACTGGCCCGCCGACATCCGAGGCATCGTGCTTGAAATCGCCGGTATGCACGACGGTTCCCACCGGGGTTTCGATGGCAAATCCCAAGCTCTCGATGATGGAGTGCTGAACCGGGATGGGATCGAACTTAAAAGGCCCCACCTTAAATACCTTCCGCGGCGTGATGTCGTGGAAGCGAAGCTCCTTCAGATCGCTGTACTCCGAGGTCTTATGCTTGATGAGACCCCGGGGAAAAGGCGTGCAGTAGATATCTAAAGCGAGGTGTTTGGCCAAAAACGGAATGGCCCCGATATGGTCTTCGTGCCCGTGAGTGACGACCACGCCCCGCACCTGATTCGCGCGAGCGCGCACGTAGCCGAGATCGGGCGTCAAAAGATCCACACCTGGAAACCGCGAGTCCGGAAATTGAATTCCGCAATCCATCAAGACGATCTCCTCATTGTACTCGAGCAAAAGGCAGTTCATGCCAATCTCGCCGAGTCCACCAAGAGGAAGGATCTTTAATCTTTTCATCTACATAGTATTTAACTCTCTCAGCCACCTCATTCCAAGCACCTTTTGCCTTAACCTTCCCCGCGTTATTGCCGATAGACAGGATGAAAGAGAGGGCCTGCAGTCCGGCTCTCTTGGACACATTATGAGAAATCGGGGATTCATCCTTCCGGCCCTCACTGGTTTCACGGTCTCGGCGCTATTCATTTTCATGTCGTGCGCCGGCCAAGAAGCGAACAATGAAGATCCGCTCAGCGAGCTCGGTCAAGAACAACCCGCGACGGAACAGACGGCCGATGCCGCTCCGAAGGACGACGCTGGACTCGGCGACTTAACGCCGCCCGAAGAGCCCGCGAAAGCCGATAACGTCGGCCTTCCCTCCGAAGACGAAATGGCAAAGACCGCCGAAGCCGGCTCTGACCTCGGCGATATTCCGGCCGAAAAGGCGTCGAACGAAGACCTTTCCAAAGATTCCGCCTTGAACGACGTGCTTGGCTTGCCCAGCGATGCCGACATCGCGAAAGCCGCGCGCGAAGAAGAAATGTCGAAAGCCCGCACGGCGTCTCTCGGCGAGGGCGGCGGACAATCTGTCGAACAGCCTTGGAGCGGCGTGTCCCGCCTTCCCTCCATCCCTCAGTCCGCCATCAAGCGCAAAGGCAAGAGCCTCAATCGGTTCTACTTCGTGCGTAAGGGCGATACCCCGGCTTCCGTTTCCGAGCTCCTTTATGGGTCCGCCGGTCAGGCGAAAGACCTCAAAGCTTGGAACAAAGGCGCCTGGAAGCCCGGCAAACTCCTTTTCTACGCCTCTGCCCAGTCCCCGACGGACACGCAGATGCAGTCCTTCTACAAAGAGCGCGGCATCCAAAACGGTGAGTACACCGTGAAAAAGGGCGACTGGCTCTCCAAAGTCGCGAAAAACCTCCTTGGACACCCGGGCAGCTGGAAGGAAATCGCCATCATCAACGGCCTTTCCTCCGCGGACGCCATCGAAAAAGGCCAACGGCTCGCGGTATACCCGGCGGACCTTCGTGGCGGCGCTCCGGCGGGCGGCTTGGCTCAGAATATCGACCCGACGGTGCAGCCCACGGTGCCCCCGGCCGGTACTCCCGACTCTTTCCAGGCTGATTCCGGCTTGCAAAACGCGCCCCCGGTTCCTTCGGGCGGCCCGAACAAGAAGATCACCAAGAAAAGCGGCCTCGATACCCTGCTAATTCTCAAGCAAGAGTGGATCACCATCGTGTTTGGATCGGTGGTCGTGCTCTTCCTCATCGCGCTGCTCATCGTCAACAAGCGCCGCAAAGCCCGCCGCAATACGGCGACCGAAGACGTGCCGGATGATATCTTCGGCGGCGGCGCTCAGTAAAAGCGCGCTCCCTTAGCGCCTTTTCTCCTCTAGAATCCGCCTTAAATTCCCGCGCCGCAGTTTGACATTTTCCCCCAAAACCATCAGATTGGGCCCTTTCTATCTCCACAGGGGAACCCATGAATCTGAAGAATTGCTTGTTCACTTCCGAGTCAGTCACGGAAGGCCACCCGGATAAAATGTGCGATCGGATTTCCGACGCTGTTTTGGACGCCATTCTGGCTCAGGACCCCAAAGGCCGCGTGGCCTGCGAAACCATGGTGACCACCGGTCTGGCCATGGTCAGCGGTGAAATCACCACTTCCGCCGTCATCGACGTGCCGAAGCTGGTGCGGGAATGCATCAAGGACATCGGATACACCTCCGATGACATGGGTTTCGACTCGAAGACCTGCGCGGTCCTCACCTCCATCGGCAAGCAGTCGGTGGACATTTCGCAAGGCGTGACCGAAGGGGAAGGCCTCTTCAAGGAACAAGGCGCCGGCGACCAAGGTTTGATGTTCGGTTATGCCTGCGACGAAACGCCGGAGCTCATGCCCGCGAGCATTGCGTTCTCGCACCGGCTGACCAAGCGCCTCGCGGATTGCCGCAAAGAAGGCGTTCTCGGTTTCCTTCGTCCCGACGGCAAGGCCCAAGTCACGATTCAGTACGAAAACGGCGTTCCGAAGCGCGTGTCCGCTGTGGTCCTTTCCACCCAGCACAGCCCGGAAGTGTCGTACGAAGAATTAAAGACCGCGGTCATGGAAGAAGTCATCCAGAAGGCCATCCCGGCCAAGATGCTCGACGCCAAGACCATGTACTACGTGAACCCCACGGGACGGTTCGTCGTCGGCGGCCCCATGGGCGATTGCGGCCTCACGGGACGTAAGATCATCGTCGATACCTACGGCGGACACGGCGCCCACGGCGGCGGCGCTTTCTCTGGTAAGGATCCCTCGAAGGTGGATCGCTCGGCTTGCTATATGGGCCGTTACATCGCGAAGAACCTCGTCGCGGCCGGCCTCGCCAAGCGTTGCTTGGTGCAGCTCGCCTACGCCATCGGCGTTGCGGAGCCCGTCTCCATCATGATCGACGATTTCGGCACCGGAACGACCAATACCGAAAAGCTCTCCGGAGCCGTGCGGGAATTGTTCGGCACGAAGCCGTCTGAAATCATCAAGTCCCTCGATCTCTTGCGCCCCATCTACCAAGAAACCTCGGCCTATGGCCACTTCGGCCGTACTTCGGCGAAGGGTTTCACGTGGGAACGCCTGGATCGAGTCGACGAGCTTAAGGGCTTAGCTAAGCACTAAGCCTTCTTATCGGTAACCGCGGGTACGGTCGTGGCTTTAGTGCCTTCGTGCGCGCCCTGAGCGTTCATCTCTTCGCATTCGATTTCCATATCGAAGAGAAGCTCGTCACAAGCGAGGCACACCTGCTTGTTGTTCATGACGAACGGGGATTTGTCTTTGCCGCAGACTCCGCAAACGTGATTTTTCGACATAGGGATAAGAACCTCCGAAACGGGCATAGGGTGAGCGCCCGGGAATTCTAATTTCAGCGGGGAATGATTTAAGTCTCTAAGAGGTAAAACAGGATTGAGAGCTAGCAACGATCCACTAACTAGATTGTAGATCTTCTAGCCCACCGAATCAATCTAACACACTGAAAATACAAACTTTTTTGTATTCTCTCAGAATACACCACCAGCCATCAGCTACTTACGTATCTAAAAAGGTACCTGGTACCTCGTTAGTGCGACGGCAGAACTGGTACCGGAGGCACGACTTCGGGGACGATGACCGCGGGGACATCGCCGCCTTTCGCTCCGCCCACGAAGACTTCATCCGTGATGAGCGCGTGGCGAAGGACCTGGTCCATATGGGTCACGTCCACGATTTCGAGGCCGTCGAGAATATTGGCCGGCACGTCCCGGAGATCTTTTAAGTTCTCTCTGGGGAGTACGACCTTCTTCACGCCGCCACGGCTCGCCGCGATGATCTTCTCTTTGAGGCCGCCGATGGGAAGCACGTTGCCTCGGAGCGTAATCTCTCCGGTCATGGCGACGTCCTTGCTGACCGGCTTACCGGTGAGCGCGCTCACCAAGGCAGTCGCCATGGTGATGCCCGCGGACGGGCCGTCTTTCGGTATGGCGCCTTCGGGAACGTGAATGTGGATGTCCACCTTCTCGTAGAAGTTCGGATCGATGCCGAGCATCCGGGCGCGTGAGCGGACGTAGCTGAACGCGGCCTGAGCCGATTCCTGCATGACATCGCCGAGCTTACCGGTGACCTTCAGATTGCCTTTACCGGGCAGCTGAAGGACTTCGATCTGCAGCAAGTCACCGCCGACTTCCGTGTACGCGAGACCGGTGCAAAGCCCGATTTCGGAGGTCTCTTCCGTGCGGTTGAACCGGAACTTGTGGGGTCCAAGGAGCTTCACGAGACGCTTCGGAGAAATGTGTACCTTGTCTTTTTTGTCCTTCTCGGTAGCCCATTCGCGCGCCGTTTTGCGGCATACGGAAGCGACTTCGCGCTCGAGGCTACGGACGCCGGCTTCTTTCGTATAGTGCCGGACGAGATCCTTTAAAGTCGTCATCGGGATCTCGATCTTGTCGTCGTTCAGGCCGTGACGCTCGATCTGCTTCGGCACGAGGTGGCGGCGCGAGATCTCAATCTTTTCTTCCTCGGTGTAGCCCGAGAGAGAGATGACTTCGAGACGATCGAGCAGCGGCCACGGGATCGAATGCTGGGAGTTCGCGGTGGTGATAAACATCACGTTCGAAAGGTCGTACTCGACCTCAAGGTAATGGTCCGCGAAGAACTTGTTCTGTTCCGGATCGAGCACTTCGAGCAGCGCGCTCGAAGGATCGCCACGGAAATCCGTGCTCATCTTGTCGATCTCGTCGAGCAAGATGACCGGGTTAATTGTGTTGGCCTTTTTCATGGCCTGAATGATTTTCCCAGGCAAAGCGCCGATGTAGGTACGGCGATGACCGCGGATTTCCGCTTCGTCGCGCACGCCGCCCAAGGAGATCTTCACGAAGTTACGGCCGATGGATTTCGCGATGGAGCGGGCCAGAGACGTCTTACCGACGCCCGGAGGCCCAACCATGCAAAGAATGGGTCCCTGCATTTTCTGCACGAGACTCTGGACCGCGAGATGCTCGAGGATGCGCTCTTTTACGGTCTTCAAGCCGTAATGATCGTGATCGAGGACCTTTTCCGCGGCTTCGAGATCGATCTTGTCTTCGGTCTTCTCGTTCCAGGGAAGGCTTATGATCCAGTCGAGATAGTTGCGCACCACGGTGGCTTCCGCCGACATGGGCGACATCATCTTGAGTTTTTTGAGCTCGGAGTTCGCTTTTTTGAGCGCCTCTTCCGTCAAGCGCTTGCGCTTGATGGCCTTCTCTAACTCGAAAACCTCGGACTTGAACTCGTCTCTCTCGCCGAGCTCCTTCTGAATGGCCTGCATCTGCTCATTCAGGTAGTACTCTTTCTGCGAGCGCTCCATCTGCTTCTTAACGCGGCTGCGGATCTTCTTCTCGACTTGGAGAATCTCAATCTCACCTTGGATGAGGCTATAGAGCTTTTCGAGACGCGGCACGGCGTCTACCATCTCGAGAAGCTTCTGCTTCTCTTCGACCTTGATGTTGAGATGAGGAACGATGGTGTCGGCGAGTTTGCCTGGCTCTTCGATGGCGAGTACCGACATGAGCAACTCAGGCGGGATGCGCTTATTGAGCTTCACATAGGACTCGAACGTCCCTTTGATGCTGCGGACGAAAGCTTCCGCTTCCACCGGCGCGGACATCACTTCTTCGAGGACGTTGCCCTCGATACGGAAGATGCTGTCCTTCTCTAAAAACTTGGTGATGTGAAAGCGCTGGAGCCCCTCCACCAGCACTTTGAGCGTGCCGTCAGGAAGCCTAAGCAGCTGGATGATGTTGGCCAGCGTGCCAATGGGGAAGATGTCTTTGTCTTCCGGGTTATTGTTCTGCGCCTTCTTCTGGGCCGCGAGCACAATCTGCTTGTTGGCGGCCATGGCGTCCTCTAGGGCGCGGATGGACTTCTCCCGGCCGACGAACAACGGCACAACCATATGCGGGAATACGATGATGTCTCTGAGCGGAAGAAGGGAAAACTGCAAGGCGGCGCGGTCTTGTTTTTTCATTCAAGCTCCTGCTCTAATCAGTCGCTGTCGGGAATCCGACAGCGACGTGTCCTGAGGCTTTAGCCGAAGGATCCCGTGGTAAAAATCTCTGCTAGTTAAGATGAGATCCTTCGCTTGGCTCAGGACACGTTGGTATCGGAAACTTCGTTTCCCATACCCACTTATTATCGCTTCTTTTTTAGACAATCACTAGCGGGGCGCGCAAAGGCGACCTGTTGACACGAGAAAGGAAAGTCCTCTTTATTTTAGCTCAACCGGAAAGCCTGGAAGCTTAAGCCGTCTCAGCTTTTTTCACGTCGCGGGCGGCTTGCTCTTCAGGGCTCGTGTACGAGAGCTCAGGCTTATCGTTCTTCAGAACGACGCCTTCGTTGATGACCACTTCCTTCAGATTCGGGATGGACGGCAGCTCATACATGATGTCGAGCATGGCGCTTTCCAGAATCGAGCGAAGGCCGCGGGCACCCGTTTTGCTCTTCAGCGCTTCTTTGGCGATGGTTTTCAGGGCGCCATCGGAGAAGCGAAGCTTCACGTTCTCGTACTCGAATAGCTTTTGGTACTGCTTCACGATGGCGTTCTTCGGCTCCGTCAGAATCTTCACGAGGCTGACTTCGTCGAGCTCTTCCAAGGTGGCGACCACCGGCAAGCGGCCGATGAACTCCGGAATCATGCCGAAGCGGAGCAAATCCTCGGGCAGAACCTGGTGGAGCAGCGCTCCCACGTTCCGATCGAGCTGTCCTTTGACTTCGGCGCCGATTCCGATCGCGCGCTTGTTCGTACGGCCTTCGATGACCTTATCGAGACCCACGAAAGCGCCGCCGCAGATGAAGAGGATGTTCTGCGTGTCGACCTGCAGGAACTCCTGCTGCGGGTGCTTACGGCCGCCTTTGGGCGGAACGTTCGCGCGGGTGCCCTCGAAGATTTTGAGCAGCGCTTGCTGCACGCCTTCACCGGAGACGTCGCGGGTGATCGACGGGTTCTCGCCTTTGCGGGCGATTTTGTCGATTTCGTCGATATAGACGATACCCTTCTGCGCCTTCTCGATGTCGTAGTCGGCGTTTTGCAAGAGATAGAGAATGATGTTCTCGACGTCTTCTCCGACGTAACCGGCTTCGGTCAAGGTCGTGGCATCGACGATGCAAAAGGGAACTTTCAAGAGGCGCGCGAGCGTCTGCGCGAGCAGCGTCTTACCCGAGCCAGTAGGCCCGATAAGCAAGATGTTGCTCTTTTGCAGTTCGACTTCGGAACCGTAGCTCGCCGTCACCTTCGAATTGCCAATGCGCTTGTAGTGGTTGTGTACCGCTACGGAGAGCGTCTTCTTCGCACCCTGCTGCCCTATGATGTAATCGTCGAGCGTATTCTTAATCTCCGTGGGCTTCGGAATCTTTTGATTGCCGGCCTTGAGTTCTTCCTTCTCGGCCTCCTCCGCGATGATGTCGTTGCACAACTCGATGCACTCATCGCAAATGTGGACCGTGGGCCCGGCAATCAGCTTCTTAACTTCCCGCTGGCTCTTCCCGCAGAAGCTGCAAACCAAATTTCCGAAACTGTCGCTATCTCTACGGCTCATCTATTTGTCTCCCCCGGATATTCCTTATTATGGAACGGTCCGAGCTCAAGTAGGTAACTTTTTAGACTTTCCGCCAATGCTACGGAGAGTCACCACCGAGTCCACGATGCCATAGTCCTTGGCTTCCTGGGCTGACATGAAGAAGTCGCGGTCCGTGTCTTTTTCGATGCGATCGAAAGGTTGATCCGTGTGCGAGGACAGAATCTGGTTCAATTTCTGCTTCGCCGCCAAAATGTGTTTCGCCTGAATGGCGATATCCGTCGCTTGTCCCTGAGCACCGCCCAAGGGCTGATGGATCATGATCTCGGAGTTGGGCAGGGCGAAGCGCTTGCCCTTGGTGCCGCAGGTAAGGAGCACGGCTCCCATGCTGGCCGCCATTCCGGTGCAGTAGGTGGCGATGTCGGGCCGCACGTACTGCATCATGTCGTAGATGCCCAGGCCCGCGGAAACGGATCCGCCGGGGCTGTTGATGTAAATGTGAATGTCCGCCTCGGGATTCTCCGACTCGAGGAAGAGGAGCTGCGCGATGACCAAGTTCGCAATGGCATCGTCGATGGGCGTGCCGATGAAAATGATCCGCTCTTTCAGAAGGCGGGAATAGATGTCGAAGCTTCGCTCTCCGCGAGCCGTTTGTTCGATGACGATGGGAACCAGATAATTCGACGCAGACATCGTAGTTAACCCGCTTTCATGGTTTGCTTTGGAAATCACAGGAGAATAGAAAACCGATTGAAGGTCCAGCACGTAAGGACACCTCCAAGGTTTATTTAACTCAAGGCGATTTGGGATGACAAGACCCGTCGTGGCTCGCCGAACGCTAATTTAGCGTTTTGGCGAGGATTCGACGACCTGAGCGTTTTCGATGAGAAACGCGAAGACCTGGTCTGTGAGCACCTCATCGCGGATTTTGTCGAGCATGCCGCGCTCGGCCAAGAGCCGCTGAGTCTGTTCCGGCGTCTGATTGATTTGTCCCGCGAAACCGAGCACTTTTTCCTCGACGATCTTTTCGTCGAGCTCGATTTTCTCTTTTTGGGCGATTTCTTTCAGGATCAGGGAACTTCTTACCATCTGCTCCGCGCGTTTGCGTAGTTCTTGGACATCTTTTTCCAGGAGCTCCGGGAACTGGTTGGCCCCACGGCGTTTCATGTCGTCGAACATCCATTGCAGAAGGGTGCGCGACTGCGTTTCGACCATGGAGGGCGGCACTTCGAACGTGTGGTTAGCGATCAAATAATCGACGATTTCTTTGCGCTGAGTGCGCTGGGTTTCTTCCTGCTTGGACTTCACCATGTTTTCCCGGATCTCCGTTTTGAGAGACTCGAGCGTGTTGCCCTCTTTGAGCTGGGCGGCCATGGTGTCGTCGATGGTGGGGAGCGCTTTTTTCTTCAGCTCCACGAGTTTGAGCGAGAAAACCGCTTCCTTGCCCGCGAGCTCCTTGTCGCCGAAATCGTCGGGGAACTTCGCCGTCACGTCGCGCGCGTCGCCGACGGTCATGGAGAGGAAAGCTTGGTCTAACTCGTCGATAAGCTTGCCGGTGCCCAACTCCACGGAGAAGGGCTTGCCGGAATCTTTCTTACCCGTGCCGACTACCTCGTAGGCGACTTCGACCAAACCGTAGAAACCTTTTTCAGGCTTGGTTGCGTCGGTCGGCTCCAAAACCGCGAGGCGGTCCTGGATGTTTTCCAAAGTTTTTTGCACTTCGTCTTCGGTGACGTCCGTGGTGGCGCGCTTCACGGGCACGCCTTTGTAATTGCGAAGCTCGATCTCGGGGGAGACTTCGAACTCAGCCTCGAACTCGAGCGGCTTTTCGGCTTCAATCGGCATCGCCGTGATTTTCATCTTCGGGCGGCTGACCGGCTGAAGGTTCGTCTTTTGAACCGCCTCTTGCAGGCCGGCTTCGATGAGGTGGTTGACGACCTCTTTTTGGATCTCTTCTTTGTACTTGGTCTTCACCATGGAAATGGGAGCCTTGCCGGGGCGAAAGCCGGGGAGCTTCGCCTGCTTGGCAAACTGGCGGGTAGTCCGCTCGTGCTCTTTTTTGAGGGTCTCGCCGGGAAACTCGAGGTGGAGGCGGACCAGCGTCTTGGAAACGCGGTCGACCTTCTTAACGTTCAAGTTATGCTCATGTTTTTCCACGATTTTTCCCCGTCTTTTCCGAAAACTGAATTATAGAACCCACGGTAAATACCACACCGTGGTGGGGATCACAACGGGGCCTAGTCCAGGACTAAAGCCTAATCCTGGGGGGCTTTGGGCGTGGCGCCGAACTTCCCGTTTTGGGGGTCGAGGTATTGGTTACCCTGCTTGAAGGACTGAAGGAACATCAGGGAGACGCCCACCACGATGGCGGCATCGGCCACGTTGAAGGCGGGCCAATGGTAGTCCTTCCAAAAGAAGTCGAGAAAATCGACCACGAAGCCAAAACGCAGGCGATCGATGAGGTTACCCACGGCGCCGCTGACGATGAGGCTAAGCGCGGTCGCGGTCAGGATTTGCTTCGAATCGAGCTTCGCGAGCACGAAGCCGATGACGAAAAGCGCGATGACCGGAACGATGATGAAAAAAGGATCGCGAAAATACGCCGGGGCCCGATGCAGAAGGCCAAAGGCTGCGCCGGTATTACGCACATAGGTCAGCGAAAAAAAGTTCGCGAAGATGGGGCGGCTTTCGCCCCAACGAAACCCGCTGTGGACGATGTGCTTGGTGTACTGGTCTATGACTAGAACGACGAGTACGACGCCGATCAAAATGAACCATTTGCGCGAGTCACGTGGGTTTGCTGCGGTCATGCCTTCTCCGGGCGTTCTTGCTTCAAGGTATTATAGAACATCAAAGCCACCCCGGCGATGATAGCGAAATCGGCGATATTAAAGGCGGGAAGCTTCACGGAGCTCCCCAAGTGAAAATCCAGAAAGTCGATGACGTAGCCGTACTGGATTCTATCGAGGAGGTTTCCCGTCGCGCCGCCCAGAATGCTGGTGAGCGCCAAAGACGTCAGCATCTGGTTGTCTTGCAGCTTAATGAAGATGAGGACGATGAGGATCAGGGCGAAGACCGGGATGCCGATGAAGAACACGTCCTGTAACGACGGAGGAACCTTCTGCATGAGGCCGAAAGCGAAACCGGGGTTCTGCGTATGGGAGAGGCTCATGAAGCCCGGGATGAGCCAATGGCGCACGCCTATGGCGAGCTTGCTGTGGACCAGGTGCTTCGTCAGCTGATCGCAGGACAGAATGAAGCCACTGAGTGAGAAGAGGATCAGATATTTTTGCTTCATGGTCCTCTACGAACGAACAGCGTCTAGCTGCTCATAGAGTCGAGAAACTCTTGGTTCGTCTTGGTCGCCATCACCTTGTCGAGCAAGAACTCCATGCTGTCCACCGCGTTCATCGGCTGGAGCACCTTACGGAGAATCCACACGCGATTGAGCGTCTCTTTATCGAGCAGCAACTCTTCACGGCGCGTGCCGGACTTGTTAATGTCGATACAGGGGAAAATGCGCTTTTCCATCAGCTTGCGATCGAGCGTGATTTCCGCGTTACCCGTTCCCTTGAACTCTTCGAAGATGACTTCGTCCATGCGGGATCCGGTATCGATCAGCGCCGTCGCGACGATGGTCAGCGAGCCGCCGCCTTCGATGTTACGGGCCGCGCCGAAGAAGCGTTTCGGCTTGTGGAGCGCGTTGGAATCGACGCCGCCCGACAGGATCTTTCCGCTCGGCGGAACGACCGTGTTGTAAGCGCGGGCGAGACGCGTGATGGAGTCGAGAAGGATGACGACATCCCGCTTGTGCTCGACCAGACGCTTCGCTTTTTCGATGACCATTTCGGCGACCTGCACGTGGCGGGTGGCCGGCTCGTCGAACGTCGAGCTGACGACTTCGCCTTCCACGTTACGTTCCATGTCGGTGACTTCTTCCGGACGCTCGTCGATGAGCAGCACGATGAGAGCCGCGTCCGGGTGGTTCGCCGTGATGCTGTTGGCGACTTCCTGGAGCAGAACCGTCTTCCCGGCACGGGGCGGCGCCACGATGAGCGCGCGCTGGCCCTTGCCGATCGGACAGAGCAAATCGATGATGCGCGTGGAGTACTTCTTGGTGTTGTACTCCATCTTGAAACGTTCTTGCGGATAGAGGGGCGTGAGGTTGTCGAAGAGGATTTTCTCTCTGGCAACGTCGGGATCCTCGAAGTTCACCTTCTCGACTTTGAGAAGCGCGAAGTAACGCTCGGAATCTTTCGGCGGACGGATCTGGCCTTCGACGGTATCGCCGGTGCGAAGACCGAAACGGCGAATCTGCGAGGGCGAAACGTAAATGTCGTCCGGGCCCGGAAGGTAGTTATAATCGGGGGCACGGAGAAAGCCGAAACCGTCGGGAAGCGTCTCGAGTACGCCCGAGCCGTAAATCTGGCCGTTCTGTTCCGTCTGAGCTTGCAGGATCGAAAAGATGAGCTCTTGGCGACGAAGGCCGCCGGCCGCCTCCACACCCAGAGATCGGGCTAGCTCAGTGAGCTCCGCGATGGGCTTTTCCTTTAACTCCTGTAAGTGCATAGGTACTACCTCAACTAGTGTGAGCGGCTTAGTGTCCGATTGGACACCTTGGTTTGATTAAATCTTGTGGCCAAAAATTCGCCTGAAACCGTTTCACCAGGAGGGCAGGAACTTCTTATACCAACGAAGTTTTTTTGTGAGGCCCCCCGGGCCCTGGACCTTAAGAAACGTGGGCTATCCAGGATGAAAACGGTGCGTTCAAGCTAGGGTTGCAACGCAGGCGTGTCAACCCAAAGTTTTCTTAAACGGGGGAGAGAAAATAGGCCGGGTTGCCCCGGCCCATCTAAAGTCACGCGTTGCCGGCGACTTTGCGAACCACAGTCGCTTGAGGCCCTTTCGGGCCTTCGACCATTTCGAATTCAACCTCTTGCCCTTCAACGAGAGATTTGTATCCCTCGCCTTCGATGGCAGAGAAGTGAACGAACACGTCAGCTCCACCTTCCTGTTCGATGAAACCGTACCCCTTATTGTCGTTGAACCACTTCACGTAACCCTGAGGCATATTCCCCCTCCCCATGCCCCAAAGAGACTCGTGCCGCGCACCGCTATACGTACCGCAGGATAAGCATTAAAAGATGCACCCTACTGGACCATCGATTCGAGCCGTCTTCGGAAGTCGGAAACTAGAGAACCGTTAGGTTCTCCCCCATTACCATTCGCGTTGATGTTACCAACGGCGGCGATCGCCTTGTCAAGCCGCGCGTTTGACAACCAATGTCACTAAGTTATAATGATCTTAGCTCTTTTCCCCCTTTCCCAACTGCTTCCCAATCCAACTTAAGCCAAGCTTTCTCGGAGACGACCCCCCATGGTTATCGGAAAAACCGAATCCAAAAAGGCAAAACCGCGCCCCACTTTTTCCCTCGCGCATCCGCCGCAAAATAAAATCGTGCGCGAAGTGTGGCGCCTCGTTTGGCTCGCGCTCGGCGTTCAGGTGATTGCTTCGTTGCTGAGTTTTTCTCCCGCAGATCCTTCGTGGAGCACGTGGTCTTCCACCGCGAAGTTTAAAAATTGGGTAGGGCGCGCGGGCAGCATTCAAGCTGATCTCTTGCTGCAACTTTTCGGCTTGCCTGCTTTTGCTTTGGGATTTTTGCTGCTTCGCCTGGCGTTTCGCAAAGTTGGGAACTACGGCGACAACTCGAAACGAGTCGTGCTCATCCCTGGCGCATTTTTACTTTCCCTCTGCGCCGTCGCGCAGACGGCTCTGCCGAGCGCGTGGATTCCTTGGAAGCTCGCCAACGGCGGCGGCGTCACGGGCCAGCTCATTCAAAGCGGTCTGGTCTATGCCCTGGGTGCGCCCGGCGCGGTGACCGCGAGTGCCCTGCTTCTCCTTGCCTCGACGATACTTCTCTTCGAATGGCCCGTACTTTCCGCGCTGGTCAACGCGCTACGGGAAACCGCAGACGACTTCAAAGCGTGGTGGATGGAATTTAAAGAAAAGCAAAAGACGCAAAAAACCACCCCGCCCAAGATGGCGATGGCTGCCGTACCGGGACTCGCCGCCCTTCCCGCGCCTCGCACGGAACGAGTCGTTTCTCCCTCTAAGAAAGCCGAAGGGGAAGAAGACGAGTCTCCGCTCATCATCGAAAGCGGTCTCGATGGCGCCGTCAAAGATTTGCCTGACTTTGTGAGCTTTGAAGTTAAGAAGCCCAAATCCGCGCCGCCTCCGCCGAAACCGGTGAGCCGCGATCCGAATCGTAAATACGAACTGCCGCCGGTGAGCTTGCTCTCCAAAAAGAACGCGAAGAACGCGAAACCAATCGATCGCGCCTGGTTCCTCGAAAAAGGTCAAATCCTCGTCGAAAAACTGAAAGACTTCGGCGTCGAGGGCGAAATCGTCAATATCTCGCCCGGACCGGTCATCACCGTGTACGAGTTCAAGCCGGCGAGCGGCGTGAAGATCAAAGACATCGCCAATCTCTCCGACGATCTCACGTTAGCGCTCAGCGTGATGAGCGTGCGCATCGTCGCGCCCATCCCGGGCAAACCTGTCGTCGGTATCGAGATCCCCTCGCCCGAACAGCAGATCGTTTACTTCCGCGACCTCATCGAAGAGACGCCGTTCTACGAGCCGAAAATCCGTATTCCGATCCTCTTGGGCCGTCTTGCTTCGGGCGAGCCGGTTGTAGCCGATCTCGCTTCGATGCCTCACTTACTCGTCGCGGGAGCGACGGGTACTGGCAAATCGGTATTCATCAACGCGCTCATCTCGAGCCTTCTCTATCGCTATACGCCGAACGATTTGCGGCTCATCCTCGTCGATCCAAAAATGGTCGAGCTCTCTAACTACGAAGGCATTCCGCATCTACTCCTCCCGGTCGTCGTCGATTCGAAGAAGGCCGTCATGGCGCTTCGCTGGGCCGTGGATGAGATGGAACGGCGCTATTCGATTCTCCACGGAGCGGGCGAGCGCCACATCCACGCTTACAATGACCGCCTTCTGAACGATCCGCCGGAAGTCAAAGAAGGCGAGACCGCTCCCGAGACGTTGCCGTTCATCGTCGTTATTATCGACGAGTACGCGGACCTCATGGCGGTCGTGCAAAAAGAAGTCGAGATCCTGATTACCCGCCTCGCTCAGAAAGCGCGCGCGAGCGGCATTCACCTGGTGCTCGCGACCCAGCGCCCGTCGACCGACGTGGTGACGGGCCTCATCAAGGCGAACTTCCCGAGCCGCCTGTCGTTCCGCGTGGCTTCTTCCATCGATTCGAAGACGATCTTGGACCGTACGGGCGCCGAGCGCTTACTCGGTAACGGCGACATGCTCCTGCAATCGGCGGGCTTTACTATGCTCCGTCGTATGCAAGGCTCTTTCATCTCGGACGACGATACCAACAAGGTCGTCGACTTCCTGAAGAGCCAAGGTGAGCCCTTGTACGATGAGCGCATCCTGCAACGCATCGAGAACGAAGAGATGGGCCTGGAAGAAGGCTCTTCCGACGGAGAAGAAAGCAGCGGACGGCTTTACGATCAGGCCGTTCGTCTCGTCGTCGAAAAGGGAGAGGCGAGCATCTCTCTCATTCAGCGCCATTTGAAAATCGGCTACAACCGCGCCGCCACTCTCATCGAAGAGATGGAGAAGGAAGGCGTCGTTGGCCCGTCGAGCGGAGCCGGGAAACGCCGTCCGGTCCTCGTCGGTCAGATTTAAGTCATTCCTCTAACCCAACATCCAAGGAGTCCCCATGAAGCGCAGTAAGGCTTTGCTGTTCTTAAGTGTCCTCGTCCTATTAGGAGCTCTCACCACCCTCACCCGCTGCGGGAGCGGTTCTGTCGGCGATATCGCGGCAAGTTTCAACGGAATCAAATTCTAAGGAGGCACCATGAAACCCACTCTACTTTTAACTCTCCTGTCTTTCGCGGGGCTCGCCTACGGTTCCGCGGGGTTCATCACGCCGTCCGAGATGACGATGACTTTCACGGGCGCCAGCCTGACAACGGTAGACAATAGTCGTAAGACGATCGTTGCCTCCGGCACGTATCCCATCACCTTTAAAAAAACGGACACGGACTTTGCCGCGGTTACAGTCGGCACTGCTGGAGTCGAAGCGGGTCGCTACATCGGCGTTCAGATTTGCTACAACTCCGCGCGCTCGGTGAAAGTGAACGGCGACATCTACGACGGCCCGACGAGCGGTGCCATCTCTAGCGGCACAGCGCTTTATTCCACCGGCACCGAGGCCACCGCCGCGGGCTCGGTAACGACATCGGTAACCGCGTCTCCCACGACGCTCGCCAATTACACGGTGGGGAACGGAACGAGCCAATGTTCCGAGTCCTATTTCGTTAAACCCGTTTGCGTGACCACTTCGGGTACGACCGGGTGTGAAGCAACCGATACGGTAATCGACACCAGCACAACGCCGCCTAACCTCTCCGTCATGCTCGATATGTACGACAGCGTCGGCGTGGATGCGGCGACGGGCGCGCTCGACGCGCACGTTCCTATCTATCCGTACCCTGCTTTCGGTAAGCCCGGCGCGGCCGTTCATTTGCGCAGGTCCTCAGGTGGCAATATCGGCAACGTGAGCCTAATCTTCGGGTCGGACGGAAATCTCGTCTACTCCTCGCTCTACCAAAGCGGAAGCAATACGGGCTTCTGTAGCATTGGGGGCGGCGTGGGCTTCGTCACGACGACGGCGGTGCCTTCGGGCGGTTTCCAAAACGCCTACGGTCCGTCGGCCGTTCAAAAAGATACGGCGGGCAAGATCGAGTTCGCCTCGGGCGGATGCGGCACGGGAAGCACGTGCACGTCGAGCGGGCTTCAAACCATCACCAACTACAAAGTGGGTGTGCCCAATACCACGGCGGTCGATTGCCTTCCGGATACCACCGGAGCCCTCGGGTTCACCTATACGGGCACCGCGGCCGTATCTAGTCCGGGGACAATTACCGTCAAGCGCATCATCGACCCCAGCAATATCCTCGGTGGTATCTGCACCACGGGTGGCGGCATTTGCGGCGACTATCTCTAATCGTCGGTAAAGGCTGGTTTGCGGCGGCGGGGGCGAGTTTCGCCCTCGCCGCCGATCAGGCTTTGAAAGTCTGGTGCGACACGCACCTGCGCTTATACCAACACGTCTCGCTTTTCCCCGGGCTCGCTGTCACGCGAAATCCTAATCGCGGTCTCGCCCACGGTTTTTACTCGAACGTTCCTAACGGCTATATCGACCTCTACGTCCGTTACATTCCGAGCGCGGTTTT
The DNA here is from genome assembly GCA_043767805.1 of Pseudomonadota bacterium. GTDB lineage: Bacteria > Bdellovibrionota > FAC87 > UBA2466 > UBA2466 > CAZZHG01. The sequence continues at coordinate 46,687 of JAYUGC010000186.1, forward strand.
ACTTTGCCTGATGGGTTTCACCCTTTGGCGATGGCGCGAAGCAAATCGCACGGAACGGCTCGGCTGGTCTTTAAGTCTTGCGGGCGGCGCCTCCAACCTTTGGAATCATTGGACGAGTGAGTCTGTCCTGGACACCCTCGCCGTTCCCACCGGGCTCAACTCTAGCCTCGTCTTCAACGTCGCCGACGTCGCTCTCTGTGTGGGCGCGGGCCTAGTCCTTCTCTCCCTCTTGAAGAAACCCACACCCTAGTCCAGACTCCGGGGCATGCGTGCTCTGTGTAGTCTTTTGCTCTATTGTCTTCCTCTCCTCGCCGCCCCCGCGGCGAAGCCCAATCCCGCGCTTCCCGTTGTCGATAAGATGCAAACGACTTGGGACGCGGCCAAAACTTACGAAGCGAAGTTCAAACAGAAGGTGACCGCGAAACGCATGGGCACTGAGGACGAGAGCGAAGGCACCGTGGTCGTTTCGAAGCCCAATCGCCTGCGCTGGGTATCTGTCACTGACGGAACCTTCCAGATTTTGAACGGAAATCGGCTGACGGCGGTGCGTGAGAACAAGCGCCGGCAGATTACTGAAGTCGACATCTACGCCAAGGCGGGGAAGTCGATCGACAGTAAATTGCTGAAATTCCTGGCGGGAAAGGCGCAGTTCAAGACCCTTTACCGCTTCGAGCTGGAATCCGAAACCCCTGAGATTGCTACGATAAAGTTCCACGGCAAGAGTGGTGACGCGGAGACCCTTATTGCGGAAATAGACAAGAACAGCTATCTTCTCCGGTCTTTAACGACGGACAGCGAAGAT
>JAYUGC010000187.1:0-46984 GCA_043767805.1 Pseudomonadota bacterium
AGCAGCCGCTCGTCGTCCGTCATGCGGCTCGCGAAGGGAAGGTCGTCCAGAATGCGGAAATAAGACGCGGGATCGGTGGCGTCCTTGGTGAAACCTTTACCCCGAATCCACGCTTCTCCGGCCACTACCGTCGGTATGCCGCGCGCGGTGACTTCCATTCCGGTCTTCGTGTTGTAAATCAAAACGCCGTTGGCTGCGTCGCAGAGAGCGTAAGTGCTCGCTTCGTTTTCCGGCGTGATGAGAAAAACGTTCGGCGGCAGCTCCGGGAAGGCGGCGCGAATCTCCGCTTCGAGAGGCTGGCGCGAGGGAACGAAACCGCGGATTTCCGCCGGATGAATGCGAATCGCAAGCTGCAGCTCCGGCCGTTTGGCGAAGTAACGAATGGTCTCGAAAACCCATTCCACCATGCCGGGAAAAGCGTTCGAGCCGTAGTGAAGCTGAGCATCCCACACGACGTTAGAAAGCAGAACAACCAGCGGTTTCTCGAGACTGAAGCCAACGTCTTTGGCTATTGTTTCGATCTCGAACTGCGGCTCGTTGTGAAACCAGATCCAGTCCTCAGTGCCGTACCAGCGGCTTTTCAGATAGGCATCGAGCTCCTGCTCGAGCTCAGGCGACCAGGCCCGGTTGCGCCACGTCTCCGTCGGCTCCGACACCATGGTGTGGTGGTAGGTCTCGTCGTGGGAAAAAATAAAGCAGTGCTTCCGGTAAGCCGGGTTCCACGTTACGACGCGAACACCGCGTTTTTTGCACACGGCGACCACTTGCCCCTGAGGAACGTAGATGCCGTGATGCGCGACGACGACGTCGTAGCCGTTCTTCTCGATGAGGCGGTCCATGCCTTCGGCTGCAAGCCAGGCCGCTTCGAGGTAACGCCGTAGCACGGGCTCGGCCGCTTCCTGTCCGTCCAGATTTCCGCGGGCGTAAAAGCGGAGCGCTCCCGCATAAGCGTGCTCGCCGAGTGCCAAGCCGTCTTTTTCAAAAGTGGGAATGGCTTCGAAAGGAAGTGCTGCCACCTGGGCTATGATTTCATTGCGGACACTTTCAGAGACGTAATCGCTCAGCTTCAGCACCGGAAGGCCGGTCGCGCGAAAACCCTCCGAGCCCTTCTCGAAGCAGGACGGGCAGCGCGGGTGCTTGCCACCTTTGGAAAAAGTGTCGAGGGGAGTGCCGCCGAGCTTAATGCTCTGGCAGGCCGGCAAAAACTGGTCGCAAAGCAGGAGATCCGCCTTGGCTCCGCGCTCGCGCAGGGACATGCCGAGGATTCCGTCCATGACGATGCCGTGGTTGAACGCGCCCAGGTGGGTCGCAAACAGGACCCGAGGCTGCTTTTTCCACGTGAATCGGGGCTTGAACTGGTCGGCCAGGGCTTTGAGCTGGTGCGCGGAAACGTGAGCGCTCGCGGGGAGGGGCCCCTTGAGTTTGAGCTGCCCCGCCGTGGGAATCCACTCCCCGAAACGGGCTTTAATGCCGCTGCGGGCCGAAGCCGGCAGCTGCCGCCACAGCCATTTAGCGAGCTTTCGCATCCTACTCATAGTAATAGAGGGAGAGACTCGCACAGCCCCGGAGTGTCGGCAAGTCGCCCTTAGCCCGCCTTGACGGAGTATACCCAGTTCGAGCATTTTCCCGGGTACGCCCAGGAGTTAAAAGAATTGAAGTCGTTCCCTCATTTCAAGAACCGGATCAAGGTATACCTGAGCAACCATTTCATATCGCGGGTGTTCTTCAGTTGGGTTCGCCTGAAATGGTACCGGCGGTTCATGGGCTTCAAGATTGGACCGGCTTCCTCGATTCTCACCGATTTTAAAGTCTCGACGACCGGCAATCTGACCGTGGGGCCCAATACCGTCATCAACAACTCCTGCCGTTTCGATAACCGCTTTCCGATTCAAATCGGCAGTAACGTTTCCATCACCTACGGCACCCATATTTTCACCAAAGGCCACGACATCGACGACCCCAAGTTCAAGACGAACGGGGGCGGAGTGGTCATCGAGGATTACGTCTGGATCTGCGCGAACGCGATTATCCTTCCGGGAGTGCGGCTCTCGAAGGGTTGCGTGGTTTTGCCCGGCGCGGTGGTTCACAAAGACGTGGCCGAGTATCAGGTCGTGGGTGGCAATCCCGCGGCCGTAGTCAAAGAGCGTAGCCGGAATCTCGATTACCGGCTCAACTGGAACCCTTGGGTTCCGTTTTTTGGGTAGGGAACCGCGTGAAGGTGCTCCACATCGTACCGGCTCAGGCAGCGCTTCCGAGCTTTCGCTATTTGGGGAGCACCAAGGATTTCCTGAACCGATGGGATTATTTTCAGGATCGCGGCATCGACTACGAGGTGCTCTTTCACGCCAAGTCCGGGGCGCTCGCCATCGAGGGAACGCGCCAGTGGCCGCTCGAGGAGTTCACTCACGTCGTCATCGAGAAGGCCATCTATCCCGCTTTCGTGCGCCACCTCCGTTCGCGCTGGCCTCATCTCAAATTGATTTATCGCTCGCAGAATGCGGAAGTTCCTCATCGCATGGACTACGTCAAATCGGCGTGGCGGGCGAACCGGAACGTGAGACAGGTCATGCAGACGGGCCTGATCTACATTCACCGCGAGTGGTCCACGCTTTCCAAGCTCGACGAGGTTTGGTCCATCTCGCCCGCGGAAATGGGCTGGTACTGGCGGATGATGGGCCTCACCGGACAGGCGCGGCTCGTGCCGTTTTTTCTGCCCCGGACTTATCTGAAAGAAATTCCGCCCCCCGCGCCCGCGTGCAAGATTTGCCTCTGCATGACTTCCTCCCACGCGGGCCCCGTCGCGCGGGAAGCGATACGCGGTTTTTTCGAGTGGGTGGAGGCCGAACGGGAAACGCTCGGCGAATGGAAGTTCATCGTCACGGCGAAGCCGGAGGCGAGGGACCTCCCTATTCCCGATTCTCTTAAAGGCCTCGTGGAGTACGAGTATTACAAGACGCCTTACGAAGGACTCGCCCAAGCGCGAGTCGTGGCCATGCTTTCGGAAGCCGGGCGAGGTTTCAAAACGAAGCTTCTGGAGGCCGTGCTGTGCGGGGCTTCCCTCGTGACGCCGAAAGAACTTTACGATCGTCTCCCCGAATCGATCCAGGCCTACACGAAAGTAGTGAGTCAATCCAAGAAGGGCTCGCTCGTCGAGGTGCTCGAAACGCTTTGGACGGAAGCTCGGCCGACCGAAGGCGTGAACCAAGCCTTGAGGCGGCAGGCTTACGAGGCGATGGATCTCACGTTCGGCTTGGCGACCGCTCCTCAGAAAAGCGGCTTTCTCGCCGGAGCTTTCCGAAGAGTCATGAAGCCCCGAGAAAGGGCGGCCGGAACATGAAGCCTCAGCTGACGATTTGTACGGTCGTGACTCCTCTGCACCGGGAGCTTCTCCGCGTTAACGTGGAGCTCACCCGAAAGTTGAATCCGCATGTCGACGTGCGCTGGAGAGTCGTGGACTACCCGTGGATCCACACGCGCAAGAAGGCCCGGCATAAAGCAAAGGAGGCCCCCGCTTCCTCCAGCGAAAGCTGGGGCGACAACGTCGAGCTGGTACCGGCTCCCTCTCGTGAAGCGGTGGAGCGCTACCTCGCGGAGCAGGTTCCCGATGCCGCCGATGAGGTGAGTCGCAATAACGTGCTCGACAAATACTCGGGAAGTTACGCCCATGGGCTCGCGCTTCAGGCGTGCCTTCAGAATCTCAAGACCCGTTACGTCCTCGTGCTCGACCCGGATTTTTATCTCGTCCGGCAGGATTGGGTATCGATCATTCTGGGCCACATGGCTCGCAACGAGCTGGGATTTTTCGGCGCTCCCTGGCATCCTCGGTGGTTTCAGAAGTACCGGGACTTTCCTTGCGTGCACTGTCTTTTCGTCGACAGAGAACGAGCCGAGCTGTCCCCGGACGATTTTCTTCCCGATCTGATCAATACGAAGGTCAGCTCTTCGGAGTTCTGGCTTCGGGCCATGGAGAAATACCGGATCTGGGGACGCAAGAAGAAGCTCGAGTTCCTGAAGACGAACGCCAAGCTTGCGATCCGCGAAGACATCATTCAGCGCGCTACGATCGGGCGCGCGCGAGACACCGGCTGGAAAGTGAAGGAAAAGTTTGGAGGTACCGTTCGCCACGAGTGTCTGCTGCCAAGCTACGTGCCCGTGCAGGATGTCTTTCGCCCTCGCAGCGTGTCCGGGCTTCAGAAGAAACGCTCGCTCGAAAGGCTCTTTCCGCCGGAGCGCCGATACCGCGCTCCCCGAGAAAGCTACACGTCTCTCCAGTTCAGGCATTTTTCCGTTCCGGATTTGCGCGCAAAAGACTGGGAAGAGTTCTTCTGGCGAGGGCTGCCCTTCGGTTTCCACGTGCGGGGCGAGAGCCAGAGAGAAAAGACGGGAAGCATTTACGATCCGGAGCTTCCCGAGATTCTCGCGCGGTTCCATGAGCTACTTCCGCCCATCGGAGTCGGCGGCGCGGCGGGGACCGATAAATGAGTGAGACGCTCACGATGGATTCCGCGGAGCCTGTCTGGAAGGGGACACGGTGGCCCAACTATCTGGCGCAAGGCTGGTTTCTCTTCTACCGCGACTTCCAGTGGGTCTATTCCCTCACTTATTTTGGTTACATCTGGTCGATCATCCGCCCGCTCGCGGCGGCGCTGCCTTTGATCTTCATCGGAAACGAGTTTCAGCTCGGCTCGGGAAAAGGGGACGTTCCTTACTTTCTTTACGCGTTTACCGGGTTCGTACTTTGGAGCGTGTTCTGGGATAGTCTGACCCAGCCGAGCAACATGCTTTACCGGAGCCGTACGGTCTTACGCCGGATGCCTCTCGACGGGCGGGCCATCCTCGTCGCCTCTCTCTTCAACGTGCTTTATCATTTGGCCGTGAACTCCATCGTGGCGCTGGGAGCGGTCCTCGTACTGGGTGTACCGCTCTCTTGGAATATTCTGCTCCTGATTTTTACCGTCCCGCTCCTGGCTCTCGGCGGGTTGGCCATAGGCCTGCCGTTCGCCAGTGTTGGCATCATCTATCAAGACATTCGCTACGGAATCGGATTTCTGGGAACGATCCTTCTGTGGTCCGCGCCCATCCTTCACGAAATTCCGCCGCAAGGAAAACTTCACGTCATCAATACCTGGAATCCGCTGACCTATCTGATCGATTTGCCCAGAAGCCTGATCTTCGGGCTTCCCTACGAACAGCTCGGACCTTTCGCGGCGGCGGCGGCGATCGTGCTGGTGGCCTTCTTCCTCGGCTACCGCTTCTATCTCAAGAAACTACCGATAGGATTCGACTATGTCGTCTGAGCCTTGCATCGAGTTTCGAGGAGTAAGCAAGATTTTCAGCACCGATATCGATCGGGCTCGCAAAAATACGCTGATTAGAATCCTGTTCTCGCCCTTTCTGGCGAAGGACCGGCTTTTGTCCGGGGAAGTCTATTTATTCCGCGATCTCACCTTTAACCTCGCGAGGGGTGAGCGGATTGCTGTGCTGATGGCGCCAGGAACCGGCAAGACCACCTTGCTCAATATGTTGCTGGGGCTTTCTCCTCCGACCTGCGGAAACATCACCGCGCGGGGCCGCGTGCGTCTCATTCAAGGCAGGAGCGCCGCCGAGCGCCCTCTGATGTACTTGCGGAACTACATCCGTACTTTGGCTTCCCTTTGTGGCGCGGACTGGAAGCAGCTCGATACGCTCGCGGACGAGGTTTTACAGGAAACGGGAACGGAAAGTTCCGCCGAAACTCGGATTAAGAACGTCGACCCTCAGGATTTCAAGCGCGTAACGGTAAGGACATTCTGGAAAGTCCCCGGAGAAGTCTTTCTCTTTGACGATCTCGACTATCGGCTGGAGCCCATCTCCGAAGAGGTGCTCAAAGGAAAAGCCCTCGTTTACACGACCTCGAGTGTGAATCGCATTCCTGCCGAGATAGAACGGTGCCTGGTTTTTCACGCCGGGACCATCGTTTTCGACGGTCCCACGGCCAAGGCAAAGTCGGTCTTCGCAAAGCTTCCGGCGGAAGCGCCTCCGGTTTTCGATCTCGAGGCGCTCAAGGCGCAGGTTCAGGAATGGGAACGCCTGGAGCTCGACTCTGTCATGGATCCTGGCGGGATGGGGTCGCCCCTTCCGAAGGCAGTCGAGCCCGTTCGCAAGGGAACGGGGGTGGTTCGTGTTCAGGAGGTCCGCTTCAGGGACGCTAAGGAAAATTTCTGTTCCAGCGTTCCGCTCGGCGCGAGCTTCGAGATTGTCGTGGGCTACAAGTATGAGGGCATCGATCCCGAGGGTGCGCGGCTCACGCAGGTTACCGTCGTTTTGGAAGACGAGACGGGGCGGCGCGTGGCGGGTTTCCCGTCGGAAGTGCTTGGTTTCGAACCTGGGTCCATCCGTCTCGAGGGAGAGCTTTCGTGCCGGATTGGCTCGTTGCCGGTCTTGCCCGGAAAGTATCTCGTTACGGTTTCCCTGAGTGTGGACGGGGAGCTCGCCGACAAATCGGTGAATCAATTTTCGTTCGAAGTGGAGCCCGGCGATCCCTATGGAACCGGTAAGATGCCGATCCCCTTTCTCGGCCCCGTCTGGCTTCCTTACTCTTGGAGCGAGAGTGATACCGATACTTCGGTCTGAAGCTGGGTGATCGCAATGTTCCCCTTTTCTTCCGCGAAAAACTTTCTTAGCAGGACCTTCGAGGCAAGAGAGGGAAAGACAATCCTCCTATGGGGAGCGGCTCTGCTGCTCGTCCTTCCTCGCGCGCTCATGCTGGTGGCTTATCCGTTCGCTTTCGGGCATCCGGACTCCATCAAGTATTTAGGGCCCGCTGTCGCTCTCCTTGAAGGCCGAGGTTTGGTTCCCCATCCCGTTAGCGTAAGCGGAACGTACCTGGCTTTTCTGACGCCTATCCTCGCGGCGACCGGATCTTCGTTTTGGGTAATTTGCGCGCAACACGCAGTCGGGATAGCGGGCGCAGTGGCCGCAGGAGTGTTGCTTTATCGGATGACGGCAACGTTGCTTCCGGCCTGGGTCGCGATGATAGCGGTGGGGCTTCTTCCTTCGACGCTGATCTACGAGCATATGCTACTGCCCGATACGCTTTACGCTTGTCTCTGGATATTTTGGCTACTCGCGGCTTCGTATTTCCTGAAGTCTCGATCGCTCGCCGTGGCGGCAGCTCTCGGTTTCATTTCAGCCGCTTGTCTCATGGCCCGTGGACAGGGACTGCTCGCGCCTCTCTTGAGCGTCGGCCTTCTCGCTCTAGTGGCGTGGCGGCGAGAGCTGACTCCCCGACGACTGGCCTTGGCCCTGAGCCTTCTCCTGATACCCAGCGCGTTGGCCGCGGGCGTTTATCGTCGAAGTAATATTCGCCACAACCAGCTGTCAGCGCTTTCCATTTCCGGAAGCTTCAATCTCTTTTGGGTAGCGACTGGAAACCTGCTGGCCTTTGACTCGGCCAGGTTTACGGAAATAAAAAAAATGGTGGAGCCCGCTGCGCGCGACGCCAATGGCAGATTTCACGGCAATGCCAGCTGGGGCCTCAGCGGCGAGAGCTGGGAAAAGGCTATCCGAGACGTCGAGACTCATTTCAACGGCAACTGGGGAGAGCTCGATCGCACGCTGACTTCGGCCGGGGTTGAGGCCATCCTCTCTCACCCGATAGCGTTCACCTACCGCGTGCTTTGGAACTCCATGGATGCGCTTTCGGGAAGGCCTGGGCCTTGCCGTATGAAGGATCTCTCCGAATTGCTTCTTCGGTGTGAGGAGAAAAAAGGAGGGATTGATTACGCCAAGGCGGTGGCGTCTCAGCGCTGGAATTTTCTCGAATTTCACGATTCCGATGGTCCCTTGCGCGCCCACGGCCGGCACCCTTGGGCCGAATCGCTCCTCGGTGCCAGTTTGGGAGTCTTGTTCACCTTCTCCAATCAGCGACTTTTAACCCTAGGCGTACTTTTCTTCCTCTATTGTCTCTTAGTGCGTTGGCCCGTTGGGACGGACGAGGAATATTTGCTTTTGATTTTCTTCGTCGGACATTTCTTGCTCACTTTCCCGTTGGTTAATGCCCTATGGGATCGCTATTACTTGGCTCTCACTCCGATTGAAGTGCTCGTGACGATAACGGCTATCCGGCGTCTCTCGCTCAATTCGAGGCAAGCACGCTACCGCACTTTGCTCGGTTTTGCGGCCGTGCTGAGCGCTTCTCTCGCGGGACTTGGTCTTGCGTCCCTCGTTTCTCCGCTCACTCTGACGTGGGACACGCCGATCCTCGGTATGGCACCCGGACCCGTCGCGGCCATGCATACCTATGTGTTTCGCTTTGTCGGCGCGCTCGTCGGAGCGGTCGTTGGAGTGATGGTACTTCGCCGAGTTAGGTGGGGAGCCCTGGTTTTTCCTGCGGCTTCGTCCGCGCGGTCATGAACTTTGCCCAAAGAAGGCTCCCCAGATGGTGAACGGACCATACAAGGACGAGGCAAAGAAGCGGCTGACAGCCGACTAGATCTTTTTCGCGGAAACGAAAGAGCAGAGCCGAGAAAGAAAAAAAGGCAAAGAGTACCGCAAGACTCGTGAGAAAGACTCCTTCCCCCTGCGCGAGGGGCCGCGAGCGAAAACGTTTCCCAGCGAGCGAAGCTGCCGCAGCGGCTATCAGGCCCCAAAAGAGAGGCCAAGGAAGCAGCTGGGGCCAGGCGAAGAATGACGCGAAAAGCACCCCGGGTAACCAAACCCAGCGATTGCCGTAGTAGCGCCCACAGGTGAGTTTTGGGACGGAAACCACGTCGCCCTCGCGACGAGAGTCCTGAAGGGCAATCGTCTGACAGTCCGATGTCTTTGCTAAGCTAGGAAAGAGGGGCGAGGGCGATTCCGGAAGCGGAACGCGAGGATGATAAGCCGATCGAAAATCGACCGCTTCCCAGAACGTCTGTCCGACATGGGCCGCATATTTCCTGGGATTATGCTTTAGCCCTTCCCAGAAAACCCGCCTCAGGAGGCGATCTCCTGCTTCGAGTCCCAGATAATAATAGATCCGCTGAAATCGCTTATAGGTCGCCTCGGGTTTTGGCACCTCACGATACCGCCGTATCAAAGAGGCGTGATCGTCGTCGGCCAAAATCGGAGCCACGCTTTGCTGGTAGGGCTCGCGGATACTCTTCGGAACCGCTTCGAGAGATCGGAAAGTAGGAGAGCAGCAATCCTGCTCGGCGGGCAGGAGGTTTGTGGCGAGCAGGTATTGCGCGGTGGCGGGCCCGTCCTCGACGGCGGGATAAATTTCCGCCCTTTGCAGCTTCAGCATGTGAATCCAGCCATGCTCCAGATTCAAGCTGTAGCTGCCGGTTGTCGGCTGGTGAAACGAAAAGATATAGGCAACTATGACCAAGCCAGCGGTTGCGAGCGAAGCGGCCACTGCCGCTCCTTTTTTTGCCGGGCTCAAACCGTGATCCCAGGCCACAAGGCCCAGCAACAACCAAGCGGCGACGAAGTTGTACTTGATGAGATAACCCAGGCCGAGAAGAACTCCCACAAAACCATACCAAGCGAATTTTCGCCGTGTCGTTTCCTGGCCCATCGCGAAAATCAGGGCCGAAAGAGTGAACATTACCCAAGCTTGAACGAGAAAATCCGGCATCGAGAGGTTGGCCTCGGTCGTCGAAAGAAAATCGGTACCGATGAGAAAGGCCGCGATCCAGGCGGGCCAAACGGGCCAGATTTTTGCGAGCGACCGAAAGAAAAACAAGACCGAGGCAAGGACGACCACTAGTTGAACCAACCTTAACGTGTGGGGCCGGCCCGAGTGCAGAAAATCGGCGAGCGGCGACGTCCAGTGAAAGAGGAAGGGATAGCCGGTTGCGTGGAGTAAGTTCGAGCGAAAGGGCTCGAGCATATCGAGGTAATAGTGCAATCCGTCGCCTTGCATGACGAAAGGCGATGAAAAAAGATAAAGCGCCCTCACCGCCAGAACGGCGAGGCCCAGCTTCCAAGTGAGACTTTTGATTCGAGCTGAATCCTTCATGGCGAAGCTCAATCCGGGACTTTCGAAAGCGAGCGTTCCGGACGCTGGATATAGTCCCCACGGGAAAAGGTCTTTTCCAGCCAACAGTAGAGGACGATAAATAGGTACCGGGAGCCCATCTCCTCGATTTTCAGCTTTGAAATGCCCGCTTTCCGATTGGTCCAATCATTGGGTAGAACTCGGTAACTGAAGCCACGAATGATGGATTTTAGCGGCAATTCCACCGTGAGATTGAAGTGGTGGCTCAACAGTGGCTGTAATCCTTGGATGACATGGCGACGGTAAAGCTTGAAGGCGTTTGTCACGTCGTTGTACCTGAGCTGGAAAAGGACTTGGATGAAGAGATTGGCAAGGCGGTTGAGAATCAGCTTCAGCGGAGGATAGTCGATGATTTTCGACGCCGGAGCGAAGCGGGTGCCAAACACACAGTCCACGTTCTGTTCGAGCATGGTCTGATAGAACCGGACCAGATCCGCCGGGCTATCGGAGCCGTCGGCCATATAGACCGCCACCGCATCTCCGCGGAAGTGCCGAAGCCCGAAACGAATAGCGAGGCCAAAGCCGTTCTGGGAGTCATTGTTGAGATAACGGACTTCGGGAAAGCCGAGGCACAAGCTCTGGAGAACGGCTTCCGTATCGTCGGAGGAGCCGTCATTGATGACTAGGATCTCCGTCTCGATTTCCGCGAGCCGAAGCTTCTGGGTGAGCGCTTCGATGGTGCCGGGCAAAGAACCTGATTCATTGCGGGCGGGAATGACCATGGAAAGCCTCATCCTCGCTCGTCCCTTTCCTCGCGTCGCACGGCATCGACGATTTGGGCTACCATCTCGGCAAGCGTGTACTGATACCGCCACTCGGGGTAGTCCGCCTGGAACTTACGGACGTCGGAGACGTACCAGATGTGATCCCCATTTCTCGCCTGTTCGGACAGGTCGAAGGCGAAGCGGCAGCCGGCGATTTCCTCGACAAGTTGAATCGCTTCCAGCACGGAGCAGTGGCTGTGGCGGGAGCCGCCGATATTGTAAACGGCTGCCGACCTCGGTTTTTGGAAAAAAGACCAAAAGGCGGTAACCAAATCCCGCGAGTGAATATTGTCTCGAACCTGCTTGCCGCCGAATCCATTTATTACGTATTTCCACTCGGTGACTACGCACTTCACCAGGTAAGAAAGAAAGCCATGCAACTGGGCTCCCAAGTGGGCGGGGCCCGAGAGGCAACCGCCACGAAACACGCCGGTCTTCATCCCGAAATAGCGGCCGTACTCCTGAACCAAAATGTCCGCCGCGACCTTACTCGCCCCAAAGAGGCTGTGCTTTGCGCTGTCGATGGACATTGACTCATCTATGCCATGCTCCGCGAAGGGGTGAGTCGGATCTACTTCGAATCGAGTTCTGTGCTCGATGAGAGGTAGAGAGTTCGGCGTGTCTCCGTATACCTTATTGGTGGAGGTAAAAATGAAAACGGCCTCGGGACTGTGAAGGCGCGCAGCTTCCAGTAAATAAAGGGTTCCGTTGGCGTTGATGGTGAAGTCGGTAATGGGCTCCCGTGCCGCCCAGTCATGGCTTGGTTGCGCGGCCGCGTGAATGACGACGCGGATTTTGGCGCCATATTTTTTGAAGACCTGAGAGATCGCTTCCTGGTTTCGGATGTCGATGTCCAGGGGAGTAAAACGGGGTAACTCGCGCTTGAGCCGTTCCGTGTTCCATTGCACGGAGCCATCTTCGCCGAAAAAATAACGGCGCATGTTGTTGTCGATACCAATGACATCGAGACCTTGCTCGTGAAAGAAACGCGACGTCTCACTTCCGATAAGCCCCGAGGAACCGGTAACGATAGCCACTGACATAGAGGGGTAACCTAACCCCGTCATTCAGAAGAGGTAAAGGCACTATTGGTGAGTGTGAAGCGAGGCAGCATGGCCCTGCGAGCTTGTCCCGGGTCTGGGCACGGGGTAGCGTTCGCCCATGTCGAGGGGGCGTTTACTCTTAGGGCTAGGCTGCGGGGAGATTTTTCTCGCCTTCAGAGTCGCGGTAAACCATTCCTTACTCGCTCTGAGCTTTATTCTGGCGATCGCCTTGGTTTGGGGGACCAGCTCGGCCGGGCGGGCCGAGTGGCGTGAGGCTTGGCGGCGGTGGCAAGATCAATGGAGTGCCTTCGCGCTTTCCGGAGAAATGACTCCGTGGCTCGCCACTCTGCTCGGCGTGGGACTGCCGATGCTACTCATAGCGCTTTTGAATGGGCGAAGTATCGCGACCTTCGATAATTACGGCATTCAGATGACCGCGGCGAGTCTCATCCTCGACGGAAAAACCGATTTTTCTCGTCTTGCCGGGGTTCGCACCGAAGCGGGAAATAAATGTGAGGGCTTGGCCTACCCGGCTATCTGCCACTCTCACGAGATGCAGGCTGCCACTCCGGCGGGCGTCTTGTTGTTTTTAGTGCCTTCGTTCGCGCTGGCTCGTCTGGTGGGAGCTGATTTAGCGAACCATCAGGTGATCTGGCGTTTGTCCAAATGGACCGCGGCGCTACTCACGGGCGGCATGCTGACTTTGTTTTTTCTGATCGGCCTTCGGATCGCGGGTCTCAGAGCCGCGGTGGCTGGCAGTCTCTTTCTCGGGCTTGGCTCCGCGGTTTGGTCCACCTTGGCTCAGGGCATGTGGTCTCATGACGGGGTAGCCTTCGGACTCATTCTCGGTCTATGGGCGCTTTTTCTTCAGGCCCCGCGCCACGAGCGATTCGCGGGCGTCTGGATTGGAATCGCGTGGACTTTGATGATCGCGAGCCGTAACTCGTCGGCCCCGATTATTTTTCTTTTCGCTATTTGGCTTCTCCCTCGTCCTCGTCTGTTCTTGCCGGCGGCTTTGACCGGCTTGGTTGGGCTGGGTCTAGTCTCTCTCTACTACCAAGCCGTATACGGTAGCTTCCTCGGTCCCCAAGTCGCGGCGGTGACCGGCGGCGGCGAACCGAACGCGTATGCTTTGTCGATTTTTCCGGAAGGGCTTTACGGTTTGCTGCTTAGTCCCGGCACGGGTTTATTTGTTTATCAGATCTGGCTTGTGTATCTCTTGCTGCCCGCACGCAAAGCTCACTTACCAGTTTCGAGTCATCTGCCTCGCCATTGGAAGAAAGCTCTCCTTGTGATGGGCGTCTCGCAGCTTCTCGTTTACAGCTTTTTCATGCACTGGGACGGTCAATGGTGCTGGGGAACGCGGTATCTTTCGGAAGTGATTCCGGCGTTAGCCCTCGTCCTGCTTCCCGGGCTCGCGAGCCGACTCCACGAGGCGAAGGGGCGAAAGCTCGCGCTCGCTCTCGGAGCCATCGCCTTTCTGATTCATTTAAACGGTACGGCGCTCGCGGGAAATCAGTGGCATCATCATCCGCTAGACGCCAAGGCGACCCTGGAGACGCGGAGTCTCGACTGGAGCGATCCGCCTTTTCTCTATCCGATACCGAGATGGTTTCGTTAGAACGGGCCCTGAAAATCCGAGGAAACCAGGGGCGGCGGTGCACGGGAGTGACTGCGGCCCTGGAAGTCTCCGCGCACGAGACGCCGCGCGCTTTCCACCAAAGTATCGACGGTAGGATAGTAAATCGCCTCCAGCGCCGGGCTACAAGGCGTCGGGCATTCCGGAAGCGTAACTCGCGCGACGGGAGCCTTTAAATGAGAAAAGCCTTTTTCCGCCGCCACCGCCGCGACTTCCGCCGCCATGCCGGCCGTGCCGTGAGCGATGTCGGTCACCATGAGCCGGCCCGTTTTTTTCAAGGACTGCAAAATAGTTTCCGTGTCGAGGGGCCGGGCCGAGCGGGGATCGATGATTTCCATTTCGATTCCGTCGGCGAGCAGTTTTTCCCGGGCAAGTAAGGCTTCTCCCACCTGATAGGAGAACGCCACACAGGTAATATCTTCTCCGGTGGCGACGACGTTGGCTTTGCCGATAGCAATCTTGTACGGCGCCTCCGGGACGAGGGCCGCTTTGTCGTGTAGCCAGCGGTGCTCGATGCAGATTACCGGATCCGGATCGAGCAGGGCCGAGTAGAGTAAGCCTTTCGCATCGTAGGCATTCGATGGCAAAACCACTTTCAGGCCGGGTACCTGGGCAAACATCCCGTGAAAACTTTGCGAGTGCTGCGCGGCTTGCCCCCAGCCCCGCCCGACGATGCAGCGAATGGTGATGGGCACCGAGCCGCCGCACATGTATTTCCACTTGGCCGCGTGGTTGACGATTTGATCCATCGAGACCAAAGCGAACTCGCAGCGCAAATGCACGAGTAGCGAAGGCGTGCCCGCGATCGCCGCACCGATGGCCACGCCAGTCACCGCGCCTTCCGAAAGCGGAGTATCGAACACGCGTTCCTTTCCGAAACGCTTATAGGGCGCGAGCGTCGTTCCGAAGGAGCCCTTCGGATCGTCGACGCCTTCTCCCATCACGAAAAGCCGCGGCTCCGCCTCCATCGCCTGAATGGTGGCTTCCGCAATGGCCTCGCCGTACTTAAGGCTGCGCATACACTTCCTCGAGAAGATCTTCGCGGGCCGGGAAGGGACTGGAGCGCGCGTACTCAAAAGCGTCGCGAATTTCCTCGGCGATTTCCGCTTCCCAAACGTCTCGATCCCTTGATGTCCCCATCTTTTCGACGGGGCATCTCGCCATCCAAGCTTCCACTTCCTCGCGTGTCCGGTAACCAACCGCGTGATCCCAAGCTGGTCCCACGTGATCTCTCAGCCGATAGGTGATGCACTCTAAATAGGTGGGACCTTCGCCCGCGCGCGCTCGCGCTACCGCTTCGCTTGCCGCGGCTTGCACCGCGAGGACGTCGTTGCCGTCGATTTGAAAAGCGGGAAGGCCAAAACCACGCGCTCGCTCGGCGCTGGAAGTTACCGCTTGGCGGGCGGAGACCGAGCTATAAGTCGCGTAGCCGTTGTTCTCGCAAACAAAGAGCACCGGAAGTTTTTTTAGCGCCGCGAAGTTGAGGCTTTCATAGAGAATGCCTTCCTCGGTCGCGCCGTCTCCGAAAAACGTTACGGCGACACGCGGCTCGCCCGCACGTTGAAAGGCGAGTGCGCTGCCGGCCGCCATGGGAATGGTTCCGGCGACCAAAGCGCTTGCCCCCATCATGCCCACGGAGAAATCGACAAGATGCATGGAGCCGCCCTTGCCGCGCGCGCAGCCCGTGCTTCTTCCAAAAAGTTCCGCCATCATGGCGGGCAAGTCGCCTTCTTTGGCGAGGTAATGAGAATGACAGCGGTGGTTGCTGTAAACGTGATCTTTCGTCGTCAAAGGCGCGCAGACCCCCACGGCCACCGCCTCCTGGCCGATGGACAGATGGACCGGGCACTTCATTTCCCCTTTGGGGTAGTGGTCCGCGATCGCTTCTTCAATTCGGCGGATGCGGAGCATGCGTCGATGAAGTTCGGCGGGAGTTGAGCTCCCCATGGCGGTCCTCCGGTTGGGTCGAGGCAAGGCGCTCAACGAAAGCGTGGAGCAAAAGTAAGTGGGCCGTTTCGACGACTCCATAGGAGGTCGAGGGCACGTAGAAATTCAAATGGCCGAGCCCAACGAGCGGGTTGTCGGCGGCAAAGCCGCTAAAGGTGATGGCGAAGAGCCCCTTGCGGCGCGCTTCGAGGACCGCGTGCAATATGTTGGGCGATTTGCCGGAACTCGAGATCGCAATCAAAACGTCGCCTGAATCTCCGTGGAGACGAATCGCTTGCGCGAACGCTTCCTCGTAACCGAAATCGTTGGCCAGGCAGGTGATGAGCGCGCCGTCGTTGAAAGCCATAGCGCGCATGCCGCCGTTTCTGCCGAAGTCGTTGGCGTGATGGCTTGCGATCGCGGCACTTCCGCCGTTACCCACCAAAATCGCCTTGCCGCCAATGGCGCGGACTTTACCGAGCCGGTCGCACGCTTCATTCATTCCTTCTTGCAAAGGAAGGCCTCCCCGATCCGAGGAAGCGACTCGCAGGTTCGCGAGTGTGCGGGAAAATTCTCCGAGTACGGCGAATTCCGAAAACGGCATTCGTCTCCTTGGGACTTTAGGCCAGTAAGGCCTTGATGAACTTCAAGAACGGCGCCGCTTGCAGACTGGACCGGTTACCGACAATCTCAACCGCCAAGGCACCCGCCGCATTGCCAGTAAACCCCAAAACTTCCGGTGCGGCACGGCGCGCCGCGAGTAGGGAAGTAATGGCGAAGTAAGCGTCCCCCGCGCCGACCCGATCCACGATGCGGCTAGAGAAGGAAGGCACTTCGACGGCGCTGCCTTCAGGCCCAGCAAGGCGCGTCATCGAGCCATTGTGACCGCGCGTAATGGTGAACGCCGAGCCTGGATAACGCAGGGCGAACTCATCCAATAGATCGCCGATGGGCGCGTACTTTTGCTGCAGGGCAAGACGAAGCTCCGGTTCGTCGATGGAAACGTAGTCGGCGCGCTCGTATTTCGTGACCGGATTGAAGCCGAGGTTGGCGCTATTGGTTTGCACGTTGAGCGCGAGAAATTTGGAACGAGTGGTCAAGAGATCCCGGAGAGCCGGTGTGAGTAAACCGTGCCCGTAATCGGCGACGATCACCACGTCGAACTCCGGGAGAGCTTCCTTAAGGTAGCGGCAGAAATCGCCTTCCACCTTCGTCGGTAAATTGGTGTCGTTCAGATAAGCGATCTGAAACATCTTCGTAAGGAAAGCGGGCTCCAGATAGCGCCGCTTTACCGTGGTGGGGGCATCGTCTCTGAAGAAATACTTCCGGGCGATTTTCGGGCTGAGCAAAGCATCGATGCGTTCCTGCTGAGGCGCCTGGGCACCCAAGCAGGTAACGACCGTGACCGAGCCCGCGAAATCGGCGATGTGATTGGCGCACGCGAGAATGCCGCCCGCAAAAGACTCTTCACTCAAAAAGCGCGTCGAGACGATGGTTTCTTTCGGCGATTTTCCGAGCGGCTGGCAGTAGTGATACTCGTCCATGATGGTATCGCCGAGCACCATCACTTTGAGACCCTTCAAGGCCTCGAGCTGCCCTGGGATGTCCAAGGCCGCAAGCCGCGTGCGGTTCGCTTCGAGATAACGGGTCGCTTGCTCGGAATAGACGCCGCCTCTCTTATTGAGGAGGCTCGAAGAGCTGAATACGATCCCGTGCGTGAAATGAATCCGCCCGCCGCCCGCCCGTACCGCGGTTTCCTCGGCGAGGATGCCGCCCGTCACGTCTTTCGCCGCGTCTTCGTAATCCTGGCCTTTGACGTAAACGCTCGGGCAAATCGCTTCGATCGCATTGACCGCCGTGGGAAAGCGCGAAATGGCGACATGATCGACATACATCAGGGAAGCGAGGGTTTCCGCGCGCAGCACTTCGGTGAAGGCGGGTCTTCCCGGGCCTTTGTTGACGAAGCCGTCGGCCGTTACCGTGACGAAGAGCTTGTCGCCTTGGGCGCGGGCTTCTTGAAAATGACGGATGTGGCCCGGATGAAGCAAATCGAAAACGCCGTGGCACTGGACCACGCGCAGGCCGGCGGCACGGTCGTCCGCGGAGATTTGCGCGAGCTCCTCGAGAGTGACGATTTTGCTGCGGCCGCTGGTCATGATTGGCCCGATTCTCTCATGGCCTCGGCCTGCTTCAAGATCTGATGCACTTCCCAAAGCGAATTCACGCGAAAATCCGCCTTCAGGTGGCGGTTGTAGGGCCGCGTCCAAACGATGCTATGGCAGCCGCCGTTGATGGCCACGCCGATGTCTTTCTGGGTGTCTCCCAAAACGAAGGAGTCCGGGAGCGAAATGCCGAAGCGCAAGGCGGCTTCGAGCAGCATCCCCGGATTGGGCTTGCGGCGCGGGTTTTGGAGAGAGGCCGAGGGCGAATAGTAAATCGCGTCCAAGCCGAAGGTGCGCTGAAGGTAGCCGTGCATGGACTCGAGAAACGTTTCGGTTACCGTCCCCGACTCGACGCAAGGCTGATTGGTGATGAGCACCAGCCGGTAGCCCAAGGCTTTTATATCCGCCAAGCCGTCCAATCCGGGATAGAGCTTCACCTCGTTCCAGTTACGAGGAGAGGTCAGGATCCCGTCCCGCTCGACGAGCTCGTTGAAGATCCCGTCGCGATCGAGGAAAAGGGCCCTATGCATATGGGGCCAGTATCACCCGAACTAACTCGCCCGGCAAAAAAGAAAACGGCCCGGCCCTGAAGGCCGAGCCGCTCCTTATTGGTTTGAACTCGAAATCGGCTTACCAGATATAAGCGCCCTTATAGAGACAACGGTTGTAGCACTTGCTGGGATTCGCGCGGTTGTAGCAGTAATCGCAGTTGTTGTCGTAGGACGTGGTCGAGACCGGGTTATACCCGAGAAAGTTCTGGTAGCAGTTGTACGGATAACTGGACGACGAAGTGGACGTCGTTCCGTAACCAAAGCCGTAGTTGTAATTCCCGTAACCGTAGCTGTAATTGTAGTTATAGCCGTACCCATAACCGTAATCCGTGCCGTTGTACCCCGAGCCGTAGAAGCCGAGGTAGCCGCAAAGATTCGTGGAGCTCGTCGTAGTGCCGTCGTAGTACGACGGCGGATAGTAATAGTAGGACGAGTACCACTGCGGATAATAGCTGCCGAAGCCACGGCCATCGCTAGAGGTCTGAGTCTTCGCATTGCCCATCACGCAGGACTGAGCGGCGCCGCGGCCTTGAGCCATGATGGCCTTCGCGTTAGTGCGAATGCACGCGACGTCCATGATCGTTCCGTCGGCGAGCGCCACCAGGGACGCGTCTACCGCGGAATCGTTTTGAACTTCATTATCTCCCGAGAGCCGGCCGCAAGCCGACAGAAGCGAGACGACAGCGATGAGAGCAAGGATGAGATTTTTATTCATGACTAGAGACCCCCCGAGTTACGACACGAAACTTTGTAAGCTTGATTCCTGTTATTTCACTTTCCCTGCCAAAATTTTTCGTGCGCCCGCGGAGTGAAGACAAAAAGTGGACAGTGTTTCGAAGTTCGACACCGTTTGGAGCCGCATTCCAATTTTTGTTGAGAGGCCGGACACTTACCGTTTCGTATTCGTACAGTGGCGGGTGTAGCTACGGCGATTACACCGTAAGTAGCTGAATTCACGATAACAACCCTGAAGCCTATACAGTGTGTACTGGACTGACACGGGTGTCGAACTTCCCTCCGAAAGGCCTTCAAATGAACGTTTTGCCGACACTCTCAGAGGATAGTGCAAGGGGTCACGGAGCCCAGATCTCACCATGATAGAGTTATCCAAACTTTTTCTCCGGCTACCCAATGAATCAAAAAAAACAAATCGTTTTCCGGGCTTTGACGGCGATAACTCTCGTTTTAGCACTCGCCTCCTGCAACATCTATTCGAAGTTCGGATCGACTGGTTCGGATGAAGGAAAGACGGAAGAGGCTCTCAAGTTTCTCCAGCAGAATCCGCCCGATTACGACGGCGCCATCGAGCAGTACTCGGCGCTTTCGGATACCAATGAGAAGAATCGCCACCTTTGTCAGGTGAATCTCGCGCGCGCGGGCCTGACCCTTCCCGTGCTCATTAATGATCTCGGATCAGGCGGCGGCGATGCAACAGCCATAGGCGATCTAGCGACCGCCATCCTACCCTGGACTCAAGAAAAGCAGACCGCGGTCGAAGCCGCTGCCGCTCCCTGTGACGCTTACATCGCGGCTGCTCCCACGCTCCAATTTGCGAAGATTCTACAGACGCTCAGCGGGTTGATGGATTGCGCGGTCCGTTTGGCCAGGACAGATCAATTTGTCGCCCGCAGCAACGGCGATACGACCTGCACCACGGCAGGAAATAACGACGGTGCCGTTACCAGGGCTGACGTGTCCGATCAAACGAACGGAACAATCACTACCTCAGGAATGTGCACGGCGGACGCCGTAGCCTGTAAAAACCGTATCGTCTCGACGGGCGGGGTAACCAGCGGTGATACCGACGTTGACGGGCTCGCCGGCCAGCTGACGACTTTGACGGGTTTCGCCACTGGCGACGCAATCCGCAACTTCTTACGCACCAAAGTAGCCCCGTGAGCGCCCTTATGAAAAAGTTCTTATTGGTTTGCCTTGGTCTGCTGATGACTCCTCAGGCTTTCGCCTTAAAGGAGTACTACTCGATATCGCGCAGCATTCGCGCTCTCGGGATGGGCGGCGCCTTCTACGGCCTTTCAAACGACGAGTCGGCGCTCTTCTACAACCCGGCGGGACTCGCGCACTATATGCGCGGCTCGCAAGGGATGTTCAGCTTTCAAGGTCAGTTGTCTCAGAATTTCAGCGACGCCATCAAGACCATAACGGATAGCAACGGTAAGGGCATCGATCAGGTCGTACTCGATCTGCAAGCCTTTCAGGGAAAGCCGCTGACCGCGGGCGTGACCTTCATGCCCTACTTCCTGAAAAAGCATTTTGCCATCGGCTTGCTGGCTCCCGACGTGAAAGTGAACGTAGCGGTACTCGGGCGGGATTTCGATACGCGCGTGGACATCGCCGGCGTGGGCGACGCGGGACTCTTTCTCGGTTACGGCAACACGTTCTTCGATCCGAACCTTGCCATCGGTTTCACTCTCAAAGGGATGTACCGTGTCGGCGGTTCCAAGCAGTATTCCGTCGTGGACATCATCACTCAGCAGACCGCGGGTCTCGAGCTGAAGGATCTCGGAGGCGGTGGCGCTGGCGTCGATTTCGATTTGGGCGCGACGTACGACCTTCCTTATAAGCCTTTCAATTCAAACATCCGGACCTCTCTCACTTTGAACAACCTTCTCGCCACCAATTTCTCGATCGCCCGGCTTTCGGGTGGCGGAGCGCCTCCAGGCCTCCCCCGCATGGTGACTCTCGCGGGGCTCTGGAGCTTACCTGGCTGGAAAGCTTTCGATCGGTTCGACGTCCTCGTGGATTTCTCCGAGTTTCAGGTGGGCGGAGAGTCCGATGCCACCAAGGGATCGCGCACGGGATCCTTCTTCAAGCATTTGAACTGGGGTGTCGAGGCTCCGTTCGGCAACGACTTCTTCGCGCTGCGCGCCGGTTTTCGCCAAGGTTACATTACCGCCGGCTTCGGTATCACCACTCGCTTCTTGAAACTCGATCTCGCGACTTATGAGGAAGAGCTTTTCGGCAATCCCGGGCAGCTTGGCGCTCGCCGTTTCGCGTTCCGTCTCGCCTTCGGGATCGGAGGCGCGACGCCGTCGGTGGAACCGCAAGTCGAGCCCAAGGCCGATGAGAAGAAAGAAGAAGTTAAGGAAGAGAAGCAGGAAGAAAAGCTCGACGAGCTCAAGCCTTCCGTTCCCGTCGAGCCGGCTAAGCCTGAGATCAAGCCGGAAGAGCCGAAGCCCAAGGCGACTCCGAAGCCCGAGCCGCCCAAGGAATCCAAGCGCAAGCCTCAGTCCGAGACGAAGCTTTCGCCCAAAGACGACGCCGATCGGTTCAACGTCGATAGCCTCGTCGAGGAATATCCCAAGAGCTATAACTATCCCGAATCCGGAACGCCTTAGACTCTCGCCCATTAAGTGGCGTCAACTTTCGCCGAGGTAAGCATGCAATCACTCCATCGTCTCCTTTGGCTCATACTCGCGCTAACCTGCGTGGCTCAAGCTGCGAGCGAGCCCGACTACAAAAAAATAACGGAGAAGAAGCTCTTCAACGGAGAGACGCTCTATGAGTTTCGCCTGAAGAACGATTTCCGCGTGCTGCTCGTGCCTCGGCACCAGGCCAAGGTCCTGACTTATCAGGTTTGGTTCAACGTCGGCTCTAACGACGAGAAGCTCGACCAGAAGCTTAAAAAAACGGGCCTCGCCCATCTTTTCGAGCACATGATGTTCCGCGGCTCGAAAGAGTATCCGGACGGTAAGTTCGACGAGATCACGTCTCGCATCGGCGGCGATAAGCAGAACGCCACTACCTATTACTACCGCACGAATTACTTTGAGAGCGTCCCGTCCAGCCAGCTCGAGCAGATCATGGAGCTCGAAGCGGATCGGATGAAGAATCTAAATTTGACGACCGAGTCCTTCGAAAAAGAGAAGGGCGCGGTCGTTGGCGAGCTCCGCCGGGCTCTCGACAATCCCGGCCGAAAGGCCAACGACGATCTCATGCGCCTCATCTATAAGACGGCGCCGTTTCAATACACCGTTCTGGGCGAAGAGGCCGAGATCAAGGGCTTCACCCTGGAAGAAGCGAAGTACTTCTACAAAACGTACTACGCTCCGAACAACGGCACGCTCATCGTCGTGGGCGATGTCGATCCCGACCCGCTCATGAAGCTGGTGGTGAAGTACTACGGGGACATGGAAAAACAGGCCGTTCCCCAAGTCGCTTCGGCCGAAGAGCCTAAGCAAGATAAGGAACGCACTTTCTCCGATACGCATAAGCAGGCCACCAGCGAAATCCTGAATATGGCCTACCGAGTGCCTTCGGTGGAGTCTCCCGAGACGATTCCGTTGTCCTTACTCTCGACCCACCTTTCCACCGGCATGGAAGCGCGGTTCAGAAAGTTGCTAGTCGACACGGGCATCGCGGTCTCCGCTTCGGCGGGGGTCAGCAACGTTCCTGACCTTTTCGAAATTACTGTGCAGCTCGCCGAAAAACGTAAGGCTGAGGACGCGCTCCGGATCATCGATAAGGAGTTCGCGGCCTTGAAAAAGACGCCGATCTCGAAGAACGAGTTTCTCCGAGCGAAGAATCAGGAGCTGCTCAGTCTCTATAACGGTATCGGGGGCGCATCTGAAATGGCCAACTGGCTCGGTGAGTACCTGATGATCTCCGGCAACTACATGCGCGGCTTCGAGATCATCGACGGCTATTCCACCCTCAAGCCGTCCGATCTGCAGCGAGTGGCCAAGACCTATCTCGTGCCCACGAATCGATCCATCGTCATCATCCGTCCCGCCAAGGAGGATAAGTCGTGAAAAAATTTATCGCGTCTCTCGCCATCTTTTGCGCCTTTACGGTTCGGGCGGCCGAAGAGCAGCCGGTCGTGCTTTTCGAGCACGATCCGACGCTCCTCACCACGACGATCCAGCTGGTCGTCATGAATGGCTCGGCGGACGATCCGGCCGGTAAAGCCGGGCTCTCGGCCCTCATGGGGGAGATGATCCTGCGCGGCACTCTGAAGCGAAACCGCGGCCAGTTTCAATCCGAAGTGGAACGGCTCGGCGCCTCGGTGTCCTCCAGCACCGGTTACGACATGACATCGTTTTACGGGGCGGTCATCAAGCAGAACACCAACGCCTTTCTCGACCTCTTCGAAGAGACCCTCTACCGCCCAGGCTTTCCGAAGACGGAGTTCGAGCCGCTCCGCCAGGAGACGCTCGCCGAAGTCGCCCATTTAAAGAACAACAACATGCGCCTCGCGGGTCTCGCTCTCCGGCGTGAGTTGCTCGCGGGCACGCCCCTCGAGCACCCGGGATCGGGAACACTGTCTTCGCTGAAAAAGATCAAGCTTGAAGACGTCATCAAGATGTACAGCACTGACTTCAACCGCAGCAACATGCTCTTCGCGGTGGCGTCTCCCCTGACGGAGGCTGAGCTGAAACCCCGTCTGGTGGCGATGTGGAACAAGTTTCCGCCCGGACAGAAAAAGGTTCGCAAGTTCGTGGAGCCGAAGGCGCCCTCGGGAACCCGGCTCGTCATGGTCCAAAAGCCCAAGACGTCGACCGGCTCGCTCATGTTCGGTCAGCCCGGCATCACCATTCAGGATAACTTGCGCTACACCCTCGGTACCTCGAACTTCATGTTCGGCGGAGAGCCTTTGGTGTCTCGCTTGTTCAAGACGATCCGCTCGGAGCTTGGCTGGACTTATTCCATTGGGTCCACGTACCAGGCCATCGGCCAGCTCATGAACCAAAAGGGATTGTTCGTCATCTCGTCTACCCCTTCCATCGAGTTCACCTCGAAGTCGATGTTCAAGATCCAGAACATGTGGCGGGAGTACCTGAAAGACGGGCTTCATAAAGACGAGCTCGATCTCGCTCAAGACAGTCTCGTGAACTCCTATCCTTTCGAGTTCGACGAAGCGAGAAAACGGCTCGCGAACCTGGTGCGGAGCCACATCTACGGCGTTCCGATCTTGAGTCCCGACGCCTTCGACAAAGAGATCCGTGGAATCGGCAACTCCCAGATTCAAAAGGGTCTGGCCGAGAGACAATCCGCCGACAACTGGCTCATCTCGCTCGTCGCGGACAAGGCGATCATCGAAGCGCAGCTCGCGGAAGAGCAAAAAGACATCCCCGCGGAAAAGCGCCTGAAGATCTCCAAGGTCTACACGCCGGAAGAGCTCATCCAGTAATCTTAAAAGGTACCTTTTAAGATGGCGGGGCCTGAGCGTGGGACGGGTGTGTGCCAATTTTTGGCACCGCTCCCTCATCCGTGCCTGGCTAGGCTGGCATTGGCCTTGCTAAATCAGCCCCCGAGTTGGGGTGTGGTGCATGGGCCGTTCAAAACTGATTCGAATCCTAATTGGTTGTTTCGGTTTCCTGGCTCTTTTAGCCTTGGCTCCTCTCGATACCCAGTTCGGTGGTGAGTTCACCGTGCGCGAGCGCAATGATGGCGTGGGCGAGCGCCGTTTCATTCTCTTCTCTCCGGAGAAAACCATCGCGAGCGCCATCTGCCGCAAGGAGGGAGACTCCCAAATCTTCGAAGTGAGAGACGGGCAGGGCGCGTCCTATATCGTCTCCCGGCTCCGTAAGCGCCCGTGGGGCTCGGAGCTCTTCGTCAACGACGCCAAGGGCAAGCGCATCGGTCACCTCAAAGAAAAGATTCAGATTGGTCTCGTGCGCGATCGCGCGGTCTGGGAAGTGCGCGACGCCACCGGACAGCTCCTCGCTTTAACCACGCCTCAGGACACGCTTTCGACCGAATGGTCCGTCAGCGATAACCGGGACGGCAACCGTCTCGATCTCTCCCGGCCGGGCGTTTCGTTAAGTGACTACTGGAAGGTGAAGCTTTCGACGAAGCTTACCTGGGATCGCCGTTTCGTTTTCGCCCTTGCTCTTTACCGCCTTGCTTCCGACGCCGAGCGCCGCCGTTAAACTAAATTTCAGGTACGATCTAAGACTTGATGCGGCTTACGGCGACGACCCTTACGTTCTTAATCTCCGTGATGGCGGGGGCCGAGCCCACGCGCCACGTATTCGTCAATGGCGGGTCCGTGCCTACCGCCAATTACTCCGTACACGAGTCCGATTTGAAAGCGTTTCAAGAAGCTCTCTTCGGTTCGGATTCCCGCTATCTGAATGCTTCGGGTCCAGAGAATTACCTGGTCACGGTCGGCGCGACCGGAGAGCTCGAGCGCACCGAGGTCGGATGCCTGCGTCGAGCCTCGCTGACACCACGTGACTATCCCCCGATCTCCCTCTGGGAGAAGATTTTGTTAAATGAAAAACTGGATGTCTCTCTTGCTCATGGGCACGTCCCTCGCGGGCTCCGCGAATCCCTACTGGGATGAGTCCGCCGTGCCAAAGGACAAGCCCTTCTCGTTTCCCATCCAGACTCCGGGCCGCCAGGTGAGCGGACGCGAACTTCTAGAGAGAGCCTCGGAAGTCTTGCGCGTGGACGTCGAATGGATCGCGTCCCGCGAAGAGTTTAAAATTTCGGGCGTCTACATCGAAAACTCGGGAACGGAATCGCTCGTCTTACGCGCTCCCAAGAAAGATCCTTTGGGCAGCTACCGAGCCACGCTCTTTGACGCCGCTTCCTCGAATGCGATGGCTTACGCCACGGTCGGAACGGGAGCGGAGTTTCGTAAGCTCGTGCGCGCGATGAGCTTTCGTTTCCCTCGGCCACAAGCGCCCGTCGAGCTGGTACTCGAAGTGGAAAATCCCTCAACCGGAAAAACCGAGCTCGCGCTTCGCCAATGGATCGACCCCGCGCCGCTTCCCTATCTCCCCAAGACTCCACCCGCAGATTTCGAGATTCGCGAGCTGAAGATGGCCGTGGCTCGGCCCGCGCTCGCCGTCAACCTCTACGCAGACGGCTACACGGTCGCGCGCAAGGTGCAGTTCTTCAAGGATGCCCAGCGAGCGGTCGACATGCTGAAGCAAAATGCGTTTCCTCTCTTCGATAGCATGGATTTCCACGCGGTCTTCGGAGCTAGCAATCAAACGCTTGGCGCCGCCCAGAACTTAGGGCTCCCGGTCGCGGAAAGAAACTCGTTCCTCGGTCTCTACTTCCCTTATTGGAACAACTTCGGCCGCTGGTACCACGTCGTTTACCCGACGAGAGAAAAGAAATTTAGAGATAACCTTGGTCTCGTTCCCTACGACTATCCCATCGTGCTTTTGGATAGCGCCGAGTATTGGGGAGTTGGCAACTACAACGAGCTCACGGCGATTCCGGCGGGGCAAGCGTCGTTTACCTACTTGCTCCTGCACGAGTTCGGGCACTTCTTCGGCTTGAATGAAGAGTACGAAGGCGGAGGTCAGACGGAACTCCAATTCGCGAGAGGCATTGCCGAACCTTGGTCGCAAAACATCACTTTTCTCGCCGATACTTCGCAGCTGAAATGGAAAGCCTTGGCGACTCAAGGGGTTTCCATTCCGACCTCCGCCGGCTCCTGGACCGGCGCCGGTCCCTACGGCGCTTACCGCGGAGGCTACGCCGACTCCGAGCCGCAAGGGACGAGCCATAAGCCTGGTTATAAATGCACCATGGACAGCGGGGCGAAATTTTGTCCGATATGCGTCAACGCCCTAAAAGCGAAACTGACGGCTGATCTCGGCCGCTGAGCTAACTACTGAACGTTAGAGCCGCCGCGACGGTGACGCTTCTCATCCCAGTTCTAGGATCTGCCGTTTCAAGCCCGGCGCGCAGGTGATGAAGCTCGTCTCGCGCAGGTCTTCCGTACCGTCGAAAGAGAACCAGTCTCCGCCGGCCTCTTCGACGAGGCACGCGATGGGAGCGATATCCCAGATAGACACGAGAGGATCGATCATCGCGTCCATGGCCCCGCGCAAGACGAGGGCATGACCGAAACAATCCGTGTAACTGCGAGCCGTGTGCGATTTTTCCTGGAGCGCCGCCATCACTTTCAGTTTGCCGGCATTCTCAAAAGCATCCACGTCGCCGTAGCCCAGGAACGCCGACTCGAGCGTCGCCGTCGGAGAAACGTGTAACTGGTGCCCGTTGCAGAAAGTGCCCGTGCCCTCGGCGGCGAAATAAGTTTCGTCGAGAGCGGGAAGTACCATGGTTCCGAGCACCGGCCGTCCTTTGTGGAGTAAGCCCACCAGGGTGCCGAAGAGCGGGATGCCGCGGATGAAGCTGCGGGTGCCGTCGATAGGATCGATGGTCCAAACCAGGTCGCTCTTTCGGGAAACTTCGCCGAACTCTTCGCCGAGAATTCCCATTTCAGGAAATCGTTTTTCCAGCTCGCTCCGGATGTACTCTTCGGTCTTCTTGTCCGCCACCGTGACCGGAGTCATGTTCTCCTTCATCTCGATGAGGATCGGCTGCCGAAAATACTGGAGCGCGATACGAGACGCATTTTCCGCGATGTGAACGACTTCTTGGACGAGCTCAGCGTAAGCAGACATGGGGCTAATTCTCGCCGGAACGAAACCGCCCGGCAAGCTTGTCGCGTAGTAGTCCCCCATGGGGACGAAGACGGAGGATTAGTGACCTTCGGGATGCACCAGGTAGGCGTCGCCCTTGTAATAATAATTGTCGTAGGCTTTATGGTGCGCCGTCCAACGGGAGTCGTTGGACTCGCCTTCCATCAGCGTCTGGATGCTGTTGATCTTGGAGTCCATGTCATCCAGCTGGCTCAGAATCTGGGCTTCGAGAGTTTGGGGCCGTTTCGGCGACCCGTACTCGAGCCTGCCGTGGTGGCTCAGGATGATGTGCTTCAACTGATATTCGAGCTCTTTCGGGAAGTCAGGAATGCAGAGAATCTTGCGGTCCACGAGCTGCACGCCGATGGTGATATGTCCGACGAGCTTGCCTTCGTCCGTGTAGCCGAAGCCGCCGTTATAAGAGAGCTCGTAAATTTTGCCGAAATCGTGGAAGGCCGCGCCGAAAATCAAGATCGAGCGATCGAGATTCTCGTAGAGCGGAAGAATGGAGTCGACGAGCTTGATGAGTTGCAGCGAGTGTACGAGCAGGCCGCCCAAGAAAGCGTGGTGAATGGTTTTCGCGGCGGGGCAAACTTTGTAACGGGCCGCGATGTCGGCGTCGTTCAAGAGCGCCAGACCCAAGTCCCGTACCCAGGGGTTATCGAGATTCTCGAAGATGGAAAGCAGCTCGGTGAACTTGTCTTCTAGGTTCTCGGCCGATCGGGGAAGGTAAGACAGAGGGTCCACTTCCGAGGGGGGAACCGGAACGATGTGGCTCACCACCATCTGCATGCGGTTCTGGAAAACATGGGTTTTGGCCGAGACGGCGACGATGTCGCCCTCCTGAAAAAGCTGGCCCACGGTTTCGACGTCGTTCCAAATCCGGGTGTCCATAACGCCCGTGGAGTCCGACAACATGAGGCTCAGGTACGGCTTCCCGTTCTTGGACATCGGCATCGATTTGCTCTGCACCAGGAAGGTGGAGCGGACGACGTCGTTTCCTTTCAAATCCTTGATAAAAATGCACTTTTCCGAAGCTGCGGATTTACCGGGGAAGGCCGTGCGTACGTTGTCTGGGATTTCCATAAGAGACGAAGCTTTTAGTCTTTATGGAGCAATTAGTCAATTCACCCCCTCCGGCGGGAGGAATCGGGCCAAGTGTTGGAATCCTCTATTGAAGGTCGGCCTTCACTGCGGTAATCAAAGGCCACTTAACCGGGAGCTGCAATCATGAAAAAAGTCAGAGTCGGAATCAACGGTTTCGGGCGAATCGGCCGTGTGACCATGCGTCTTCTTTCGGAGAACCCGAACTTCGAAGTCGTGGCCATCAACGACCTGACGCCTCTCGAACAAAACGTGCTGCTCCTCAAGTACGACTCGGTTCATGGCCGGTTCGGCAAGACGGTTACGGGCGAAGGCAGCTCCCTCACCATCGATGGCAAGGCCATCAAAGTTTTGGCTCAGCGCGATCCCTCGGAAATTCCGTGGGGCGATCTGGGCGTCGACATCGTGTTCGAGTCGACGGGTCTCTTCACCAGCTGGGACGGCGCCTCGAAGCACTTAAAGGGTGGCGCGAAGAAGGTCGTCGTTTCCGCTCCCTGTAGCGACAACGAAAAGATCCGCACCTTCGTCATGGGCATCAACCACGAGACGTACGACGCGTCCAAAGACCAGGTAGTCTCCAATGCTTCGTGCACCACGAACTGCCTCGCGCCCGTCGTGAAAGTTTTGAACGATAATTTCAAAGTGACCCGGGGTCTCATGACCACCATTCACTCCTACACGAACGATCAGCGCACCCTCGATCTCGGTCACAAGGATCCTCGCCGGGCTCGCGCCGCGGCGCTGAACATGATTCCGACGACGACCGGCGCCGCCAAAGCGGTCGGTCTCGTGATTCCTGAATTAAAGGGCAAGCTCACCGGACTTTCCGTCCGCGTGCCCACCCCGAACGTTTCTCTCGTCGATTTCGTGGGCGACGTGCAGACGCCGACCACGCCGGAGGCCATCAACGCGGCTTTCATCAAGGCGGCCGAAAGCGGTCCGCTTAAAGGCATCTTGAACGTCGTGAAGGAAGAACTCGTATCGAGCGATTTCAACGGCACGCGCTGGTCGTCTTCCATCGACCTTCCTTGCACCATGGTCACCGACGGCACGATGGTGAAGGTCCTCAGCTGGTACGACAACGAGACCGGCTTCTCGGCTCGCATGGTGGAGCTCGCCGCCCACATCGCGAAGCAACTTTAAGCGGATGCCTCTAATTATGAACTACAACACGCTCCGAGACCTCGACTTCAAAGGTAAGCGGGTCTTCGTGCGCGTCGATTTCAATGTTCCGCTCAAAAAGAGCGGGGACGGAGCGGACGCCTCCACGTATGAAGTTGCCGACGACGCGCGGATCGTGGGTGCTTTGGACACGATTCGCTACATCGCCGAGCAGGGCGGTAAAGTGATTCTCGCTTCTCATTTGGGCCGGCCCGACGGCCAGCCCAATAAGAAGTACAGCCTAGAGCCCGTGGGCCAGCGGCTTACGGAACTTCTCGGCAAAGAAGTGCTTCTCACCGACGATTGCGTGGGCGATGGCCCCCGTGGTCTCGCGCAGCAGATGCGTCCGGGTCAGGTGATGCTCCTCGAAAATCTCCGCTTCCATCCGGGAGAGGAAGATAACTCGGTCGAGTTCGTAAACGATTTGCTCGCGCTCACCGACGTCTACGTGTCGGACGCGTTCGGAACCGTCCATCGTGCGCACGCGTCCACCGCGGGTTTACCGAAATTGGTGGCGAATAAAGCCATCGGCCTTCTCATCGAGAAGGAATTGCAGTTCCTGGAGCCCTTGCGCAACAACCCGAAGCGTCCCTTCGGTCTCATCATGGGCGGCTCCAAAGTTTCCGATAAGCTCGGAGTCCTCGAGTTCTTTCTCCCGAAAGTCGACAAAGTCTTCATCGGCGGCGCCATGGCCTATGCCTTCTTGAAGGCGAAGGGCTTTGAAATTGGGCGCAGCCTTTGCGAAGCCTCTCAAGTGGAGCTCGCGAAGAAAGTCTTGCGCGGCGCCGACGCCCGCAACGTGAAAGTGTTTCTGCCGGTCGATCACGTCGTGACGCCCACGTTTGGCGACACGAAGAACGTCTCGACGACAAAACACGCCGATATCTTCGAAGACAAGATGGGCATGGACATCGGCCCGCAAACGCTCGCGCTCTATGGCAAAGAGTTCGGCGATCTCGAAACGATTTTCTGGAACGGGCCCATGGGCGTTTTCGAAGAGCCCGTTTTCGCGACGGGCACCTTCGAGCTCGCCAAAGCGGTCGCCGCGACGAAAGCCTTGAAGCTCGTCGGGGGCGGCGACTCCGGTTCCGCCATCGCGAAAGCGGGGCTCACCTCCAAGTTTGATTTCATCAGCACCGGCGGCGGCGCGACCCTCGAGTATCTCGAAGGCAAGAATCTGCCCGGGCTCAAAGTGCTCGAAAAGCCGCGCCGTTCTAGTGTCGAGGTGAGCGAATGAAACGCGTTCCCTTTTACGCCGCCAACTGGAAGATGAATAAGGCCCTCTCCGAGGTCGAGAGCTTCGTGGGGACCTTTCGTAAGCGTCTCTCCGATTTGCCTCGCCGGGCGGGCGTCGATTACGAGGCTTTGGTCGCTCCCACCGCTTTACACCTGCCTTCACTGGTAAAAGCGGTTGCTGGAACTCCGGTGCTCACCGCGGCCCAGAACTGTGGCTATGAAAAAGCGGGAGCCTTCACGGGGGAAATTTCCCCGGCGGTCCTCTCCGAGCTGGGCGTGCCCTGGGTGATTCTGGGCCATTCCGAGCGCCGGCACGTGTTTCACGAGACGGACGAGCTCATTGGGAAACGCCTGAAGGGCGCTCTCGACTCCGGTCTCAAAGTCATTTTATGCGTCGGCGAAAAGCTCGACGCTAGAAAGGCCGGCAAGACTCTCGAAGTGGTGGAAGGACAGCTCTCCCTTCTCCGGGACGCCGGTTTCGCGAGCCGATGGGACAGCCTGGTCATTGCCTATGAGCCCGTTTGGGCCATCGGCACGGGGGAAACCGCGACCCCGCCGCAGGCTCAGGAGGCTCATGCCTTCATCCGCAAATGGGTGGCCAAAGTGGCTCCCCAGGCGGCGGGCCCTCTAAGGATTCTTTACGGCGGCAGCGCCAATGCCGCCAACTCAGGCGTTCTGATGAAGGAGCCCGACGTGGATGGACTACTTGTGGGCGGGGCGAGTCTGGATGCCAATACATTTGCAGACTTGATAAGAAATGGGCTAGGATTGCCGGCTTAGGAGTTTTTAGGTGACGATTTTCATTGTTCTTCACGTTGTGATTTGTGTGTTCCTGGTGGCCGTAATTTTGGTCCAGCCGGGTAAAGGCGATGCCGGTATCGGCTTCGGCAGCTCGAGCCAGAGCATTTTTGGTAGCAAGGGCGCTGGTAACTTTCTGACCAAGACCACTTCCGTTTGCGCGGTCGTGTTCTTGCTCACTAGTTTCTTTTTGACCCGCTCCCGGATGCGGGAATACAACAGCTCGGTCATTAAAGCTTCCGCCGCCGGCGAACCGGCGGCGCCGCTAGTCCCGGGCACTACTGCCCCGGCAACGGCTCCGGTCGATGCGAAGGCGGAGCCGAAAGTGGAAATGAAGGCGGAACCGGCGAAAGCCGCGGCTCCGGCCGAACCGGCCAAAGCCGGAAAGTAGTTAGTCGTTCTTTCAAAATTGGGCGCGGATGGTGGAATGGTAGACACGCATGTTTGAGGTGCATGTGCCGAAAGGTGTGGGGGTTCAAGTCCCCCTCCGCGCACCATTCTTCGCTGGCCCCTTGGGGGCTAGGCTACGAATGGCAAGCCAATATACCTAAAGTAACGATGATGAATCTTCTCGAAATCAGACCTGAAAATCTTGAGCCCCTTCTGGAGGCGGCCCGCTCTATTGCGGAAGGCTATCAGCTCAAAATCGTTTCCGGTTGGCTCTCCGAAAGCCGTTTCGCGCCCCAGGTGAACTGGCAGTTCGACGGCACCCGCTCTCTCCAGGATTTTCTCGGCTTCGCCGCCAAACAAAACGCGGGCTTCGTCATCGTGGATCCCATCCGGGTGAACCGCGGGGACATCGAGGCGGCCTTCGATCGCCCGGCGGCGGAAACGCTCCGGGAAAAAATGAAGCTTTCGGGGCGAGTGGGCCAGCTGGCTTTGCTCCGTCTCATGTTCGTCTCGAGTAGCCCGACCACAGTGCACTCGCTCGAAGTGCTCTCGGATTGGTACGCGCTCATTTTTCCGGAAGACATGCGCGCCGCCGCCCTTGGCGTGAACGATTTGACGCCTGAAGAGCTCGGAGAAGCCGCCGATCGCCTGGCGCGGGACCCGCGCTTTCACGAAGCGTCGAACCGCACCCAGCGCGAGTACGTCGCCCGCAAAACATTTTCCGCCGAGCTCCGCCACGACGAGCTTTATCCCATCGAGGAAGTGATTCTTCAGGCAAGCCAGATCTATGAAACCGAGATACGTCCCGAAGTGGAAGCAAAGCTCGCGGACGAGGCGCAAAAGCTCTATGATCAAGGGATTCCTCGGGGCGACATCGCCCGGCGGCTCAATCTGTCTCTGTTCCGTCTCAGCCGGCTTATTTGAGGGGGCTAAGGGCCCAAGTCCTGCTCGAAGCTCTCGGCCTTAGTCACGCCGCTCCCGGCGGCCCCTTTGGGAGGGCGATGTGATTAATGCGCTGAGAAGTCTCTTTCTGGTGGCCTCGATGCTACCCTCGTTGTGATTTCGGACTGCCTGCGCGCGCTCGAAAAACGTCTCTTCGATCTGAAGAAAGATTTCGATTCGCTAACCAAGGAGAAGGCGAAGGAGTCCGTGGCTGCGGCGTAGCCGAGGCCAGGGAACTGCGGACCCTCCTCCAAAAGGCCAAGTGCGTGGAAAGAGGGTCGGAAGCAGCCCGAGCCACCGACGGTCACTAGCCTTTCTCAAGGAAGGCGGCTCGGGGCTAAGCTTGATTATTTGGTCACCCCGGGCTAAAACCGCCTTTCGTTTCGAGGGAGAGCCTAGCTCAGTTGGCTGTTGCGACTCGCGAGGCGCGGTTTTCTACGGGCGCCTAGCTCAGTTGGTTAGAGCGTCGCTTTCACACAGCGAAGGTCACAGGTTCGAGCCCTGTGGCGCCCACCATCTCTAAAAAACTCGGCTCTACTCCACCAACGGGGGAACGGTCCGTGGTTGATTAACTCAGGACGCCATTTTTAAGATATCTCTTTTCTTAAAACGAAAATCTTTGTTATTAGGCTTTCTGTATTTCACTTTGCCTTCTTTTATACGGCGACGCATCGTGGACTCCGAAATGCCCAATAAAGTGCAAGCCTCTTTCAGAGTAAGCTCTCCCTCTCCAGCGAAAAACTGGGATGAGTCAGTAATATCCAGCCCTATCACATTTCCCTTCGCGTCAAGACGTACGATAATTCCATTTTCAAAATACGATTTCGCCTCAACGCCTTCTTTGAAATCGATTGAAACATAATCAACGTCTGCTTGATGAATTATCTTCATTTTCGCACCTCAAAATTAATGAGAACCGTGAGTACCTCTAGAATCTCATCTGGCAATAATTCCACTACTACCGTCGCGATCAAATTGTCACGTCGGCGGGAAAGTTTTTTAAAATAAATGGTCTTATCTTTGGACTGTGGGATTCTCCCATCCGGCTTTTGAATGACCTGCAGCACTTCTTCGACAGACAGATCCCTTTCTTGCATCCTAAGAACGGCAGGTGGATGAAATCTCAACTTCATAAGCTCAAGCTATCATAACTATCCATATCACGTCAATACGTAGTCATAACTATTCACCTCGCTGGGCTAGTTAGTTTTGCGTTGTCGTTTATAATTGACCTAAAGTCGTTTTTATGTGACTGCTGGTTCTAGAGATGAGTTTGGTATGACCTTGAAGGTACGACGATGGTGCTACTCATCTGCGGCGGCGACAAAGGAAGTCAGGCCGGGATATAGAAACGGCGCGGGCGATTTGGAGCGCGTATCGGAAAGGGTAATCATGAAACAGAAAATGAAATTTGAATTGGTTCCCCATGAGGACGGGCTTCGGGAGGATTTGAAAGACCCCCGCTTTGCCGCCGAGTACATCAAGACCGCTATCGCCGGATCGGCGGCGGATATGCCGGAAGTTGTTTTGACCGCACTTCGCCGAGTTGCTGAAGTTCAAGGGATGCGCTGGCTATCCGAAAAAACGGAAATTAACCGGCAGGCTCTCTACCAGATGCTCTCCGAGGAGGGCAACCCCACGATTCGCAACTTCATGGCCATCATCCACAATCTGGGAATCCGAATGACGTTTGAACCGAAACAGGGTTCAAAGTCTAAGCGGAGCGTCGGCAGCGGGCGATGATCCGCTTAAGTCCTTCGGCGGGTACCGGGGAGAACTTCGTGCACCAATTTAGGGTACTAGCTATTGCTCGCGGATGAATTTTTTTATTTGAGCGATTGTCATCGTTTTCGCTTGATACGTATCGATCGGTTTTGCTGGACTTCCATCTGCGCCGAGTGCCGGGTCATGGGCAAATATCCATCTGGTGTCCTGGCGCTTTTCCGCCCTCACTGGGCCCATCACCAATTTGTGTGCGCAAAACGCTGCGCCAAGGAGAGCATCAGAAGCCGCGCCCCAACTCGTCCTAGGGTGTTTTGAAACAAGATCCTTAGTTTCTCTTAAGCCAGTTCGGGCCGATTCCCCCCAAGATGGTCGAGATCTTCCGGCGGAAACGGCGTGAACCCCAAGTTTGTCCAATACAAAAATACAGCGTTCGCGCGGAGAAAAACGCTCACTGATGGTCGAGTAAATGAGAGCAGTAAGGAGGCCTCCGATTGGCGCGGCGAGAGCTGTGCATCCGTATCTATTTCCTTTTTGCCAAGTGTCGCTCAAACAGTGATCCATCGTTGGCTGTTTTACGAATTTCGCGCACCTCGTCTGCCGAAAGTGGAGTCTTGTTCAGTTCCGAACACCTCAAAGTCTTTAAGTCTAATTGCTGGGATTGCACCAGACGTTTAACCGCGCCGGCAGGTTTTTCGCACTCTACGTAGCGAATTCCCTGTCCCTCCTTATATTCCATCACGATGAACGTGGGCTCTCCCGTATCACTCCCTTCAACCCTCGGGGACTTGCTCGCGATTGGAACGCTTCTAGCCTCAGCAATGGCTAGGGCGCTCTTCATCTCGTTAATGGAAAACGACGTGGTAACGAGAAAAGTTGCGCAACTATACGCAGAAAACGATGTCGATACTGCACTCGGCAAGCGAACGAAACAGCAGTTCGTCAATCAGACGATGGAAGACTACTACCTCAACAAGTACGGCAGCGAAAAACCGCCGTTCGCCTAACTCCGCGTGGGGCTCCCCCGTATGCCAGGCGCAGACCGCTACGCCCCCGCTATCCCGTCTTTAGAAGTTTCAACTCCGCACGTACGATTGAAATAACCTGCGCTTTTACTTCGGGCCTATCGAAAATAGCCTCTAGTTGTCGTCGGACGGCGTCTTCAAGTTCCGCCTGGGCCTGCGCCAGTTCTTCCACAAGTGTCGACAGTTTCCGTTCCATTGCCGTACGGAGGATCTGCACCATCGCCGTCTGGTAGCCGACGTGCCGTTTTTCCCCCTCCTGCAGAAGCCACGCCAGAACGTCGAGCGGCATTCGAAAAGTTTTGGAAACAGTGGCGTCGGGATCCGCCTTCGCGTTTCCCGTTCGCTTGTACCCTCTCATTTCCTTCAACTTATATTCCTTCTTCATAATCTTCCCTTTCCTTCTTCGTCGCTTTGCGTGCCGAGATTATCCGCGCCGTCTCGCCGTCCAGCTCCACGTAGACCACCAGGAGCGTTCGGGCCAGGGCGGACATCCCGACCATCACCGTACGTTCTTCCTGTTTCACCCACTCCGTTGCTTCCTGGGATAGTGGGTCCAGAAACACCGTGGAAGCCTCGGTGAAGTCCACGCCGTGTTTCTTCACGTTCTTGGCTTCTTTCTCGGCGTCCCATTCGAAGTGCCTG
This sequence comes from Pseudomonadota bacterium, assembly GCA_043767805.1. Classification (GTDB taxonomy): domain Bacteria; phylum Bdellovibrionota; class FAC87; order UBA2466; family UBA2466; genus CAZZHG01. Next base: position 36,534 of record JAYUGC010000187.1, read on the forward strand.
ACCATAAGAATATGTTACTACAACGTACATACTAAGTCAATACACGTTAAAATGGGAGAAATCAGTGGCTTATAGAAGGGATTTGGAGTGTCGGGGGTCGGAGTTGCACCGCCATCTTGTCACCTGGTCGGTGACCGCATCACCTGTGCGAGGCAGCGCTTGCGCGGGTCCCTCTATTGCACTGAGATGCGTTGTGACTGAAAGTACTTTTCCTGCTCCTTCCAGATCCCCCTGAGCGGCCGGAGGTCAGATCCGTTGGCTACTCGGTGGTTCGTCTGGAGAAGGCGGCGGTCTTTGCCGGCCAATCTTTTGCCTACGATATCGAGATGGCTCTTTGGCTCCTGTCCGAGGATTTCTAGCTTTATTAACGGCCATTTCCTGCCAGGCACCTAATCGCCATGAATTCCAATATCCGCAATATGAGAATTACTTAAAAATCAAAAAGTTAGGCAGGCTCACCTTCAAGCGATAATAGCTCGGCAAGCCACTTCCTCTTTCGCCGTGACTCAGAGTGCTATCTGATTTATCAGAGTGTCGAGGTGCCTCATGGCCAAGAGCCTATTTTTCGCGCTTTTTCTAACTCTCTCGGCCCCCGCTTTGGGGCGCACTTTGCTGGTCGTCTCGGGCGGCTATCAGACCTGCCCGCAAGGCAAAGAAGTCTTTCGCCCGGGTTACGTGCCGGACGTGTTCGACATTCTGAAGACGCCAGGAGGGATTCTCGAAAAACTCGAGAGCGAGGACGCCGACGTGGACCTGATCTGGTCTTGCTACAGCGGCGTTCTTAATCACCCGATCAAGCGGGTCGCCTCGCACGGCCCCATGAGTTTTCATTATGGACTAGGCGGCGCTCCGCTCGACCTTCGTCCCATCGCGGTCGATGCGGTCGATCTCGACGATGGCAAACCGCTCGTTCCATTCTTTGATTTCGTCCGGGCTCATATCGCCAAATCCGCGCCTCAGCGGATCTATTTGGCCGGCCACTCCTACGGCGGCTGGACCGTGCTTCAACTGGGCACTCGCTTAGTGGCGGACGGAGTGGACCTCTCGGGGACGGTTCTACTCGACGCCATTAGCCCGTTCCAATGCCCGGCGAACATCATGGTGTCGTGTTTGCTCCTGTCCTGGAAATCTCCTGAGGGTTGTCTCAAAGCGCCTCGCGATATTATCGGCGGGAAGCTGGAACTGCTCGCCCGCCATTCGGGCTGGCTTCTCAACGTGTATCAGACGCGGTTTCCTTATCTGCATTCCGGAAAGATGACTTATCCCGGTTGGGACAATCAGGAGATCACGACCTTTCCGAAAAAAGTTCCCTTTGGCGACTTTCACTCCTACCTTGCCGTAGACCCGCGAGCTTGGGGGCTCGCGACAGCCAAGCCTTAACCGGAGTGAAACTTGTCTCCCACTTTTGAGCTGCAACAAACGGCGTCCTTCGTGCGAGCGAATCTAAGAGGCGAGAGCCCTCGCTTACTCGACATCGGAGCGGGCGATGGCTCGCTCGCCTTGGAGCTCGCCGATCTTGGCTTTCGCGTGACTCCCATCGACGATTCCGAGAAAGCCGTCGCCAAGGCCCGGGCGAACGGCGTTCGTGTCCTTCAAGCCGACATCCGCGAGTTTCAAACGGACGATCGTTTCGAAGCGGCGCTCTTTGGCATGTCCGCGCACCACGTGAAGCCCTTCGGTAAAGCTCTCGATCGCGTAAACGAAGTTCTCAACCCCAGCGGCACCCTTCTTCTCGAGGAGTTCGATACGGCCGCCATCGACTTAAGTAGCGCGAGTTGGTTTTACGGCGCTCAAGCGATCTTGCACGCCGTCGAGACTTATCCGGAAGTCGCGCCCTTTACGGACCCGCTCGAGAGATGGCGCCGGGAACACGAGCACCACGGGGAATCGCTTGGTACGGGAGAAGAAATGCTATCGGCCGTGAAAGCGCGGTTCGAGCTCGTCTCCGTCGAGAAAGTTCCCTTCTTCTATCGGTTTTTAGCGAAGGAAGCCGCGAAGGTAAGGGCGAAGGATTTTGGGGCGGCCCTTTTCGAGCTCGAGACGAGCCTCATCGGTCAGGGGCAGTTAAAGCCCGTCGGTCTAAGAATCGTCGCGCGGAAACGATGAGATGAGCCTGACTTGCCGCCCGCTATCCCAAGCCGAGTTTGCGAGCTACCGGACCGAGGGCCTTCGGGAGCTCGCGCAAGCGTTGTCGGATGCCAGAGATTTATCGAAGGAAGACGCTCTGGAGGCGGCGGTGAAATCCTTCGAGTCGCTTTTTCCCGGCGGGCGAGTGGAGTCTCCCGATCAGTACCTTTCCTATCTTTACGACGGAGAGACTAGAGTGGGTGCGCTCCTCTTCGGCATTCGCCGCGATCGCACGCTTCCTTACGTTTATCTCTGGGACATCAAGATCGATCCCACCCATCGAGGGAAAGGATACGGCTGCGCGGCCTTACAGCTTCTCGAAGACGAAACCCGCCGGTTAGGACTGAAAGAAATCCGCCTCAACGTTTTCGGCAGCAATCAGCCGGCGCGCGCGCTCTACGATAAAGCCGGCTACCGGCCTGAATCACTCGTGCTGACCAAGTCGCTGACTTACTGACAACGCGATTCCGGATTCGGCTCCGGGCAGCGCGGAACGAAGCGGGCGTAGAGAATCTTCGCATGCTCCCGATGGAGCTCTATCGTCGGAAGGAGATCCGCGATGAGCACTCGCACCTCTTGTTGCGCATTGGCCTCTTCGGGCGCTTTCAGTTCCGTAACGAGCTTGTCGTGATCTTTGACCATCACGTCCAAGAAGGCTTTGTCGAAGTCCATGCCAGCGAGGGCATCGAGTCTCGCGAAAGTCTTGTCGAAGGGATCGCGAATCGCGGGCTCCGCCTGATCGGACTCGACCAGCGTGAATCCGAGCTTTAACGCCATCGCCATGACTTTCAAGTCGGCGGCATCATGATCGGCCTTCATCCTGTCGGCGAAGTCTTTCACCTCCTGATTGGAGCCCTTGCTAATGGCGAGGAGCGCAAACTTGCCTTCGAGCTGATTGGCGAAATGGAGTTTCTGCAAGTAGGCCTGGCTCGTGTCCGCGGGGGCGACCGCAATCGTCCTGGGGGCGTTGTCTCGTAACGCACGGGCTTCGGTTCCGCAACCAACGAGGCTAGTTAAGGCGAGGGCGCCGAGCGCGGCGCTCCAGACTTTGAGGGATCTCGGTAAGGTGGAAAACATGGCGGGTCTCCTTGGCTTTCTGAGTTCTTGGAAAGCAGACCTAGGTTATGCAAAGTTCGTGCACCGATTCCCCTGCCTGCATGAAGGAGAGAGTGTTTTGTCCCGCCACACAAACTCTCTGTCGACGATTCAGAGTGTTGAGGATAAATTGCCGCACGGTGAGTGACACGGAGCAAGTAGTCAGAAGTTTTTATGAGGCCTTCGCGCGCCGCGATGGAGACGCCATGTCGTCCTGCTACCACGAACAGGTGCATTTTTCCGATCCCGTCTTTCCCGATCTTGCCGGTGAGTCCGCCAAGGGGATGTGGAAGATGTTGTGCAGCCGGTCAAACGACCTGCGACTCGAATTCAAGCTCGGCCCGGCGAAAGAGAACGGTATCGAAGTGAACTGGCTGGCGAGCTACACCTTCACCAAAACCGGCCGGCCGGTAAAAAACCGGGTGAAGTCCCATCTCTTGGTGGCCAACGGAAAGATCATTTCTCACCGCGATCACTTCAGCTTTTGGCGCTGGAGCAGTCAGGCCCTAGGTCTCGCCGGCATCGTCCTCGGGTGGTCGCCGTTTCTCAAATCCCGCGTGCGGCGCGAGGCGGCTCGCGGCCTTGCGCGCTTTCTCGGGCAGTAGCGGGATTAGTTTACTTATCTTAAGTTATACGGCCATCGGGAGCGATCGGCCATTCGATCGGCCATTCGATTGTTATTCGATCGGCCATTCGAAGGGGTGGTGCGGCCCTTCGGGCCGCGGCCATTGCAAAAAAACTCAAAACCGCATCGCGGGATCCCGGTACCACTTGAACTCGATGAGGTTATTGGAGGGATCTTTTAGGAAAAAGGCTCGGTGCTCCTCCGGGCGGCCTTTGAAACGGGAGAACGGCGGCGCGAAAAAGAGAAGGGGCTTACGTTTAATTTTTTCCAAAAGTGCGGTGAAGTCAGCCTCTTTGCCGATCGTCAGCCCGAAGTGCCGGGGGTACATCTTGGGGGCCGCGTCGATGGACTCAGGGCCGCAGAGATGACAGACCACCTGGGCTCCGAAGAAATCGAGCGTGATCCTGTCTTCATAGCGGCGAGCCACGCGGCAGCCTAAAGCATCGCCGTAAAAGGCGGCGGCCGCTGCGAGGTCTAGGCACGGAATGGCCACGTGAAATACGTTTTCGTCGCTACCCATGGTACTGGCCCGAACTATAGTGGCCGGTCTCAGGTGGGGCAAGGCTTGCCCAGGTTCCAGGTTTAGGGCGATACTTGCCGGCGAATGACCCTTGTAAACAAAGCCTGTAGCCGGCTTCGCGAGATGGGCAGGCGATACTCCGAGATCGGGTGGCAGCCCGGTCAAGACGCTGCGGCCCGGGAGCGGGTGGCGCTCATCAACGTCGCCACCTTGCTCGCGTTGTTCGTTGCCGTGCTCGCCCTGCCGGGAACCGGCCGCACGGGATCGTCTTTGGGCGATGCCATGACCTTCGTCGCGATCTTCTTCGAGGGAACCATCCTGGTTCTCAACATGTCGGGTTTTTTCCGAACCGCCCGCTTTCTCTTTCTCGTCGCCAACCAAGCGATGCTGATCGTGAGTGCGGCGGCCAATACGTCGGACATGAATCTGCACCTGCTTTTCTTTCCTCATTTCGTTTATCCGGAGATTCTCTTCGGTCGGAATGAAAAGCTCGCGGCTCGTCTCTTTCTGGCTTTGCCCGTGTCGCTCTTCTTCCTGGTGGAGCTCGGGAACCCGCCCTGGCTGGGCGACCTGGCCTCGAACCCGGAGAGAGTGCACGCGATCTCAAAACTCATGGCGTTTTCGGTAACGATTTACCTCATCGTCGCCATTCGCTTTCTCGGCAGAATCCGGGAGGTGTACGAGATCGAGGACGCCAATCACCGGGCCCGTTTCCTCATGAACGCGAAAATGGCGGCCCTCGGCGAGATGGCGGGCGGAATGGCCCACGAGATCAATAACCCGCTCGCCATCATCAGCGGTAAGGCCGATCAGATATCTCGGATGGGATCCACGGGCGAGATGAGCGCCGTAGAGGTGTCCCAAGGGGCGCAGGTCATTCAAAAGCACGCGGATCGCATCGCGGCCATCGTACGCGGCCTGCGCAGCTTTGCCCGGGACGGCGAGGAAGATCCTTTCAGCGAAGCATCGGCCTCTCAGATACTGCTCGAGACCTTGGCGCTCTGCCGGGCGCGCTTTGCGAGCCAAGGCATCGAGCTCCGGGTGACCGGGATCGATACTCAGAGCCTTTTTCAATGCCGTCCCGTGCAAATCGAGCAGGTCCTGGTCAATCTGCTCAATAACTCACTCGATGCCTTGGGAACCTCGTCGGAAAAGTGGGTGGAGCTCGCCTTCCAGGAAGGAAAGCACGGCATCGAAATTTCGGTGACTGATTCCGGGCCCGGGATTCCGCGCGATATCGAGCATAAGATTCTCTTGCCGTTTTTCACGACGAAGCCCGTCGGAAAAGGGACGGGCCTCGGCCTAAGCATTTCGTCGGGAATCGCGCGGGCCCACGGAGGCGAGCTTTACCTGGATAAAGCCTCCGCCAGGACACGCTTCGTTCTCTCCTTGCCGAAACACCAGCCCTCAGTATGATAGAGGCTCTTTCCGCCTAGGAGGCGTTATGTCGGCGACAGTGATCTGGGCTACGTTCGGAGTGGTACTCATTCTCGCCGAGGTTTTCACGTCTACTTTCGTCCTGCTCTTCTTCGGCACCGCGGCTTTGCTCGTGTCTCTGGTCAAAGCTTTCGGCTTGGATAACTTGCCGCTCGAAATCGGCATTTTCGGCGTGCTAGGCATCGCTCTCACCGCCATCATGCGCAAGAAGATCATGTTGAGTCTTGGGCACCGGACGGAGACCTACCGAGCAGACGAATCGGTCATGCTCGAAATGGACATCGGTCCAGGCGAGACCACCACGATTTTTTATCAAGGCACCGACTGGACCGCGGTCAACGATTCGCAGGAGACGCTTGCCAAGGGGAAACGGGCGAAAATCGTCCGCACGGAAGGTGTCCGGCTTTTTCTAAAAGCCGGTGGATAATTTTTTTTCTGGAGGAGATTATGGATCTCGGCTCATTCATGTTTTTAGCCATCGTTTTCGCTTTCTTCGCCTTCGTGCTCGTCGCGAAGATGGTTCGAATCGTGCCTCAACAGGTCGCTTACGTGGTCGAAAGGCTTGGTAAGTACGATCGGACGCTCTCGGGCGGCATTCACGTTACGATTCCCTTTATCGACGTGGTCCGGTACCGGCACACCTTGAAGGAAGTCGTCCTCGATATCCCGGAGCAGATTTGCATCACCAAGGACAACGTCCAGGTGGCCATCGACGGCGTCATTTTCTACCGCATTCTCGACGCGTCCCGGGCTTCCTACGGGGTGAATGACTACGAGCAAGCGGTCATCCAGCTTTCCCAGACGACGCTACGGTCGGAAATCGGAAAAATCGATTTGGATCGCACCTTCGAGGAGCGAAACAAGATCAATCAGGCGCTGGTGCTCTCTCTCGATCACGCCACCGATCCTTGGGGCGTCAAAGTGCTCCGCTACGAGATTCGCACGATCCAGCCGCCCAAAGACATCGTGGCGTCGATGGAAAAGCAAATGCGCGCCGAGCGCGATAAGCGCGCTCAGATTCTGGAGTCCGAGGGCGAGCGCGACTCCAAGATCAATAAAGCGGAAGGCGTCAAGCAAGAGACCATTAAGAACTCCGAAGCGCACCGCCAGCGGCAAATCAACGAAGCCGAAGGGCAGGCCTCTGCCATCCTGGCTGTGTCGAAAGCGACCGCCGATGGGCTCAGTATGATCGCCCAGTCGCTCGAGACCCCCGGAGGCCAGCTCGCCGCTCGTCTCAGAGTCGCCGAGGATTACGTGAAAGAGTTCGGCAAATTCGCCCGCGACTCGAAAGCCATCATCGTGCCCGCGAACGCCGGAGACATTACGTCGGTGCTCGCGACCGCGTTCTCGGTGTTCGAGCAAGCCACGGGCCGTTCGCTCAATGTGGAAGCGACGCCTCCCGGCCGGCCGGTTCCGCCTAGAGACCGTTGATGGGGCGAAAGACCGGGTTCACGCTGATCGCCCTCTTCGTGGTGCCGGCGCTGCTTTTCGGCGCCCTCGAAGGGGTGTTGTTTCTGGTCGGCGTCCCTCGCTTCGTGCGGACGGACGAGGGCAACCACATCACGTCGTTTCAGGATTGTCGCTTCGGCAAGAGCGAGCTCAGTCACTGCGCGCCCGTGAGCGAGCGGACCAGGAAGACCATCCTCGTTTACGGCGAGAGCACGGTGGAGGGCTATCCCCTCCCTCAAGAGAAGCGGTTTACGTCGGTGCTCCAAAAACGACTCGAAACGAGAGCGCCTGGCCAGTACCGGGTCGTCAATTACGGGGTTTCTTGCAAGGATTCCTTCTTCATCGCGGAGTGTGTGCGCCGGAGCGTGAACGTTAGTCCCTCGGCGGTGGTGCTCTACGCCGGCCATAACGACTTCACGAATAATTTCAATCCGAGGAGTCTGGCCGTTCCGTTTAGAAACAGCGCTTGGCTCCCCCATGTGCTGGTTTATTTGCGGCGCTATAGCCGGCTTTATTCCGTGCTGGCGAGCGCCGCGATCAAAGCTCGGGGAGAGCAGGCTTACCCTTTCGCCTCGATGGAGGAGTACCAAGCCAGACACCAAGTAGTTGTCGACGGTTTCCTGACTCGTCTCGATGAGATTCGTCGCCTGGCCGAGGGGGCGGGGGCGCAATTTCTACTTTTTGTGCCGGGCTCGAATCTGCAATTTCGCACGGAAGAGAGACGTCTAAGAAGCGACGTCTTCAAGCATTTGAAGGCTCAGTCGTGGAATTTTCTCGAGGCGGGCAATAGAGAGCTCAAAGCGGGAAAGTGGCAAGAATCGCTTTCGCTCTACCGGCAGGCGCGCGACATCGATCCGGTGCCCTCGCGAGCGACCTCCGCCTTCAATGAAAGCCTGAGAGCCTATGCCCTCCAGCATCCCGAAATTCGGCTCGTCGATTTCGATCGACTCCTCGACACCCGGTACGGCCCCGAGGGCATAGGCTGCAATCTCTTCGGCGACAAAACTTACTGCGATCAGATGCATCCGAACGCCGCCATGCACGAGCTCCTCGCGGAGTTAGTCCTGGCTCAGCTGATGGCTCCGGTTGCTCCTCTGAACCCTTAGGGTCGCTTCGGTTTCGCTGGTTTAGGGTTCGCGCACTTCTTCCAGGCGATGCCATACTGATGCGTTAGCTCGCCGTCGGTGGAGTCCACCGTGAGGAGCCCGCGGCCCTGCACCCGGATGCTCGTGCGGATCATCAGATTGCGGACGCGGCCTTCGCAGGGAGAAAACTCGACCTGGTCCAAGGGAGAGACCACGCGGTGAAAGTAATCTTGTTCTTTGGGCCCCTTGATTTCGAGTCGCCCGATCTCACGCTCGCCGCCGCGGAAGAAGTAGGCACTTCTTTGAAAGCCCGTGGCTTTCTTTCGAAGGTTGGCAAAGCCTCGCACGTCCAGCGAGAAGAGAGCGAAAGACCAGCCTTCGGGTACGTGCATGTCGACCGCGATGTTACACGCCTTCATCACCGGGCTTGGCTCGGGACTGGAATCGGGATCGGGCTTACCCTTGTTCGACGTATCGACGATGTAATCGTCGAAGAGCAGGGTGAAGGCTTGGGCGTCTCCCGAGACTTGGCTCGCGACTGAGCCCGGGCGACACCCGCTTCCTTGATACTTAATTTTCTCGATGAAAATCTGACTCGGATCGGGACTCTCCGCAAAAACCGGAATCGCCACCAACCCAACGCTCAACACCAGCATCCACTTTGCGAACTGCATCCTCGGCCTCCCGGACACTCGCTAGTGCAGGGTATGTGCCAAGCAAAGCGCCTGGGGAAAGGCCGAAAACCTAAAGAACCGGTGTCATAGAGATACCATTCGCGACGTGCGGTGCGAATTGGCTCTATAGAATTGGCGCCTCTCGTTCCAGGCGTTCCAAATTATTGGAACGGATTGTTCCAAATATGGTAGATCCCCGCGGGTGGACCTGTTAATCGTTGAAATGGGGGAGGGCCCTTGGGATCTGTAACCGCGCAACTCGCGATCCAAAAGAAGCTCAACGAGGCTCTTATCGAGTCTCAGCTGAGAAACCCCGCCTTCTCATTACGGGCGTTTTCCAGAAAACTTTCCGTCAGCCCTTCCGCGCTTTCCGAAATTTTGAACGGCAAGCGGCGCATCTCCCGAAAGCTCGCCGAGCGCCTGGTGCGCAACCTTTGCTTGAGCCCGAAGGAAGCCCAGGGCTTACTCGAGTTATTCGTCGATAAAAATCCGGAAACGGACGCCGAGCAGAAGTATCAGGGCCCTTATATAGAGCTCTCGACCGATCAGTTTCATGTCATCTCCGAGTGGTACCACTTCGGGATTATCTCGCTCGCCGAGACGGTGGACTTTCAATCCGATCCTAAATGGATCGCGAACCGCCTGAACATCCGGGTGCAAGACGCGCAAACGGCTTTGGATCGCCTCGAACGGCTGGGTCTCGTCGCGCGCAGCCCGCGCGGAAAGATTACTTTGACCGGCGCGGGCTACTCCACTTCCGACGAAGTGCGCGATCTCGGCCTGCGTAAGGCCCATGGCCAGAACCTGGAGATGGCTAGACGGTCCCTCGAAGAAGATCCCATCGAGCAAAGAGATTTCACGGCCATGACCATGGCCATAGACGTGTCCAAGTTGCCGCTCGCCAAGAAGATGATCCGGGAGTTCCAAGACAAGCTGTGCGCGTACCTCGAAACCGGCGTCAAAAAGGATGTGTACAAACTTTGCATACAAGTATTTCCGCTGACCTCACGAAAGGAGGAGACCGATGAAAAATAGAGTCCCCCAAAAAATACTGGTCCTCTTGATCCTGCTCGCGGTTCCTTTCTTTACCGGCATCTCGGGAAGCCGGGAAGGTAACGGTGGCGATCACGTACGTGGCACGTACCTGAAGATGGGTAGGGCAATCATCGGTTATCTGGAACAGACGAAGTCCGGAGCGGACCTGGTCCTGGCCAAGGGCCTGGACCTGCAAAAGTTGAAAGACTCCCTCACCATCGATCAAATAGCGGTGGCCGAAGGGGAGCTCAAAGACAATGGCGGCTCCGACGTCGACGCGACGGGCGTTCCCGGACTGGTCACGCTGCGCAAGGAAATCTGGGTCGAGCACTTTGAGAAAGAGCGAGATGTTTACTATCTCGTCTTTCACGAGATGCTGCGCTCCGCGGGCTATAACGACGATA